>JAJZMD010000140.1 GCA_021803085.1 Actinomycetes bacterium | reverse complement strand
CCACAGGGCAACGTCTGGGCGTGGACCGACTCCTCAGGCGCAGTGAACGCGACGCAGTCCTACGACGAGTTCGGCAACCCGCAGAGTGCGGTCTCGTTGCCGACCGGCCAGGCCCGCTACGGCTGGCTCGGGAAGTACCAACGGCAGACGGATCCTGTCTCCGGCCTCGTCCTCATGGGGGCGAGACTGTACGACGCCACGCTCGGGCGCTTTCTGTCCACCGATCCGGTGCCCGGTGCCTCAGCTAACGCCTACGACTACTGCTACCAGGATCCGGTCAACTGCCTGGACCTCTCCGGCGACGTGCCCGAGTGGAGGTACTTGCAGGAAGCGATATACCTCTACCACTTGTACAGTAGGGGGAAAGGAGGGCCCGACTCGAAGCAAACAAACGAGATCATCAGGGCACATCGCAACTTCTTGTGGACCAGGTACGCTCCGTCGAGAGTGTTGTATAGGAAGCGATTCAGGTGGGGCCGTGGCAGCCAAGACAGATTCGGTATCGTCAATCCACTGGATATGCGATTTGCCTGGAATGTCTCTCGTCCGATGACGGGCTACGTCATCGTCGTGGGTGGGGGAGGCCTACTTATGTTTGCTGGATTCCTAGGAGCATTTGCTGACTGATGCGGCTCTTCCACCCATCCGACCCTGCCGAGCAGATCAGCAAGGCCGTGCTCGACCGCGCCGTCCCCCGTGTGCATTCGCCGGTGGTGGACGAGATAGTTCGCAGGGAACGAGGACCGCTCTCATCCGGCCTAGAGAGGATGTTGCGAGACTTCGTGAGACGAACTCTCGACCCGTGTAACGAGCGTTCCGCCCAGCAGCTCGTCGAGCCCTTGTTCTACGCAGCGAGCCGGGGTGTGGCCATTGGCAGAGGGCTCTTGGCCACAGACGAGTTGCGCGCACAGCTTCCTGTCACCGACGCGGAAGCGGTCGACCCCAAATGCCTTGCCGAGCGGGCTGATCTGATCGAGTGGTTTGCCATACCGATCTCCTACGGCTCGAAGGATCTGATCCGAGCGGTGGAGGACCATGCGGACGCCATTAGCGCGGGCAGTCGACATCGCTATCGGAATCGGCTCTTGAGCCATTACAGCCTCGACTACGGGATCCGAGTCGCGTTCGTCGAGTGTGACGAGTTGCTCCTCGCCTCTCCCGAGCTCCTCGCATCTCCTCACCCGACCGAGGGGGAGTCCGATGAAGGCGAGCCCCGGGGGCCGTTCCCCTGCCCCCCGATGCACTAGCTTCGCCTCCAGTGGATGCTGATTCCAGCGTGAAGGGTCGCAAGCGGTGGTTCCGGCGCGCCGAGGGGCAGGATCTTCCCGTCTTCGATTTCGGCCTGCTCCGTATCGCCATCGAGAGGAAATACGGTCTGTCCGACGCGATCTTCGACATCATTCTGTTTGGCGGAGCGTCTGCCTACAAGTACCGCGTGAGCGTCACGAGCACGAGCGATGGGAAGGAGCTGTGGTCCGCCGGCGGATACGAGCAGATCGTGCCCGTCGACCTGTTCGAGAGAGTCTGCGAGGTCCTCCAGCGAGAGCAGCTCGGCACTTCACCCGAGCGGGTGGAAGCGGTCCTCGATAGTGCGCGCCAGGAGCTCTTCAAGTAGCTCTCATCGGCCAACATGGTGAGCGCGGGTCCTTCAATGTGGGCGGGACGTCGGCCAAGACCAACCTCAGCCGCTTCCGATACCTGTGACGGCTACGACCCGACGAAGTCGAACGAGACAGGCGTGGCTGACCTGATCGACGGAGCCCCTCAAGGCCGAAGAGTTCGGGCGCCTCGGCGGGGGCGCCCTCAGGCCGGACTTCGGCGGTACTTTCGCGAACTCCCAGGTAGATGGGGGCACGGCGAGGACGTGTTTCCACTACGCGTGATGTGAAGTGCCTGATCAGGCGAGCGCGGCCTTGTCCCAGGTCGAGGTGTCGACGTGGAGGGCCTTCAACACCTTGGCCTGGGTGGCGTTACGGCGGTTGACGACGGTGACGTCCCTGCCGCCGGCGGCGATGTGTTGGAGGCGGACGTCGGAAAGGATCGAGAGGGCGCGCCTCGGCGTCATCGGCTGGTAGGTGAGGTCGGGATCGGCCACCTTCGCCGCCACGAGGTCACGCGCCATCACCGCCTCGATCGTGGCTGCGAGCACGCACAACGCGACATGTCCCCGAACCCGGCTCTCGGTCCAGTGGAACATCGGCCGGAGTGACAAGAAGTCCTTCAGCACCCGGAAGCGCCGCTCGACGTTCTGGAGGCTCCGGTAGTAGCGGAAGACCTGGGTGGCCGAGGCGTCCGTCGCGCTGAGCGAGGTGGTGATGACGTAGCGCCCGCAGAGCAGCTCCTCGTCGTAGCGCCGTGTCGTCTCGTCGAAGCCCCAGGAGAAGTGCCCCTTTCTCACCGTGACGGTGAAGCACCTGCCGACGGGCGAGGAGCGAAGGATCCGGTCGGCAGCCGCCCCGATCTTGGCCGGGTCGACGAGCTTGCCGTCACGCACCCGGGCCTCGAGGGCGATGAGCCCGTCCTCGATCCGGCTGCAGAGCTGGAAGTGGCGAGCCTTGTCGCGCAGGTACCGCACGGGGGAGAAGACGACGACAAAGCGCCTGTCATCCTGAGTGATCTCCGCACAGAAGCTGTTCGCCTCTACGACCGGCGACCAGGCCGTCGTCGGCTCGTTCGCCTTCTCGAGCACGGCTGCGACATCGGCGTCGCGGTGAAGGCGCGTGGCGAGCACGTGGTCGAAGCCGTGGGCGGAGACATCTGCGAGGTTGTCCTCGGAGATGAGGCCGCGGTCAGCCACAAGGGCGATCCTGCCGACGCCGAAGCGCTCCTGCAGGTCGTCCATCACGCCCGACAGCGTGGAGACGTCAGAGGTGTTTCCGGCGAACACGTGGTGGGCGATCGGGATGCCGTCTCCTGTGACGAGAAGGCCGATGACGACCTGGGGACGGTCCGAGCGCTTGTCGCGCGAGTAGCCGAATGCGAGCGAGGAGAAGGACCTCCTCCCGACGGCGACGGTCTCGAAGTAGCTCGAGGTGAGGTCGTAGCAGACGAGTCGGAGGTCCAAGTTGGCGAGGCTGCAGAGCTCGGCGTAGAGATGCTGCTCGGTCGCCTCCTTGTGCTCGGCCAGGCTGTCGATCGCCCGGTAGCACTGGTCGAGGCTCGGCACGCCAACGCCGTCCGGCAGCGCCACAGAAGACAGCCACTCGGTGATCGTGCGCCGCTTGGAGACCGGATCGATCAGACGGTTGGCGAGCATCGAGAAGACGGTGTCGGACAAGACGGCCGAACGGCGGCCGTCTCCGAGAGAGGAGAAGTGCTCCTCGAGGCCGAGGCGCCGGTAGTACGACCAGGCCGCTGCGACGCCGCCGATGCTCGGAGACCCGAGACCACAGAGCTCGCCCGCTTCGACGTAGGTGCCGTTGGCATAGGCCGACAGCGCCTTCACGATCCGGTCGAGCTGGCCGGACTCGCGAAGCTCGGTCACCTCGCCGAGGCGTAAGAGCGTCGTGTGGGTGTTCTTGCCGCCCACCCGCACCGCCTCGACGAGCGAGAGGTACTCGTAGGTCTTGTCGCCACGACGTCGCACAGTCCGCTTCACGAACACGCTGCCATTCTAGGCGATTACTTCGCTGCTGGAGTGGATATGTCGCCCCTACATTCTCACCAGGATCGTCCCGTTCGAGAGACATCCGCCCTGGTCAACGAGCTATGGCACGCCGTTCAGGCCAAAGTACCGCCGAAGTCCGGTTCAGGCCCCATCGCGCGCCGCTGCCCGGCCCGTTCCGGACTCACGCGGCAGAGCGTCCTCCGCCGCACTTGCTGGTCGGTCTTGACCACCAAAGTTGACCACTAACGAGGTGCCGGCCGGTGCCGGCCGGTGCACACACGAGAGGGCCCTGAGCTGCTGAGATGCCGCCCGGTGCAAGCCGGTGCACACGTTCCCAATAGCTGGCAGTCAAGAGGTTCGTGGGTTCGAGTCCCATCGCCTCCACCCCGTCGGATGCAAAGGCCCAGGTCAGAGACCTGTGAGTGGCCAATGATGACAGTCGGGCTGTCAGAAGTGACCACAATTCTTGACCACATCGTTGTGGTCAACGTGGTTGCGTGTGCTCACCTGTAGTGGCCCCAGTGCGCGCGTCTGATTTGGCCCCACCAACCTGATGTTCGCCGAGAGGGTCCACCTTCGACAGGAGGTGGCGGAGGACCCTGTGGTCCATGGCGAAACGGTCGAGGGTGGAGCTCTACGAACAGATCCGCAAGGCCCATGATCGAGAGGATCTCTCGATCCGTGCGCTGTCGAGACGCTTCGGCGTGCACCGCCGCGCCGTCCGCGAGGCGCTGGCGGCACCCATCCCGCCGCCGCGACGAGTCGTCGAGCGTCCCTCTCCGGTACTCGGCCCGTGGAAGGAGACGATCGACGGCTGGCTGGCCGAGGATCTGAAGGTCCCGAAGAAGCAGCGCCACACGGCGAGGCGCATCTGGCAGCGGCTCGTCGACGAGCACGGGGTCCAAGTCGCCGAAGGCACGGTGCGTCGGTACGTCGCAGCTGCCAAGGGCAGGCGAGCTATCCCGGTCTCCGACGTGATGATTCCCCAGACCCATCCTCTCGGCTACGAGTCCGAGGTCGACTTCGGCGCGGTGAGCTTCTACTTGTCCGGTCAGCTCACCCAGGGCTGGATGTTCGTCATGCGCCTGTCTGCCTCAGGGAAGGGGTTCCACCACGTCTACGCGAACCAGGCACAGGAAGCCTTCCTCGACGGGCACGTGCGTGCCTTCGAGCACTTCGGTGGCGTGCCGGACCGCGTCCGCTACGACAACTTGAAGCCGGCCGTCGCCCGCATGCTCATGGGCCGCACACGCGAGGAGACGGATCGCTTCGCCGCCCTTCGCAGCCACTACCTCTTCGAGTCCTTCTACTGCCGGCCCGGGAAGGACGGTGCTCATGAGAAAGGTGGCGTCGAAGGAGAGGTCGGGCGCTTCCGCCGGCGCCATCTCGTGCCGATACCGAAGGTCTCCTCGTATGCAGAGCTCAACGAGCGCTGCGACGAAGGTGACCGCCTCGACGACCTGCGTCACATCGACTCGAGGCGCCAGAGCGTCGGAGCGCACTTCGCGATGGAGAAGCCGTACCTCCATGAGCTTCCCGATGAGCCCTTCGAGACGGCTCTGTCGCTCAGCTGCCGGGTGGACACGAGGAGCAGGATCTGTGTTCGCCAGTGCTTCTATTCGGTCCCGGTGCGTTACGCCGGTCGGCGCATCGCCGTACGACTGAGTGCCGAGAACGTTGAAGCCCTCGACGGCGCCAGAGTGGTCGCCCGTCATGCCCGTGCAGTCGGGAAGGGGGTCGAGACCCTCGAGCTCGACCACTACCTCGAGACCCTCCAGGTGAAGCTCGGTGCGTTCGCCGGGGCGACGGCGCTCCAGCAGGCCCGGACGGCCGGACGCTTCAGCGCCTCCCATGACCGCTTCTACGAACTCGCCCGTCGCCGCCTCGGCGAGCGAGACGGGACGAAGGCGCTCGTCGAGGTCCTCCTCGCACACCGGGTGCTCTCTTTCGAGGCCGTCGTCGCTGGCATCGAGGGAGCCCTCCGGGTGGGATCGGTCGATCCTGCGGTGGTGATGGTCGAGGCGCGACGGGCCACAGAGCAGCGCCCCGAGCCGGCTGCCGTCGAGAACCTCTCCCGCTTCGACCGGCCGAAGCCCTCGCTCCGTGCCTACGACGACCTCCTCGGAGCATGACGATGAAGATGTCCGACACCGCCGCCGTCGCCGCCATCGGCGCCGCCACACGAGAGCTCCGCCTGCCGACGGTGCGAGCAGAGGCGGAGCGTCTCGCCGAGGTGGCGCTTCGCAGCCACAGCGGCCATCTCGCCTACCTCGCCGACGTGTTGTCTGCCGAGACCGACGACCGCGCCGAGCGACGCCGCCAGCGCCGGGTGCACGAGGCACGCTTTCCTCGCCTGAAGCGCCTGCAGGACTTCGACGTCGCTGCGTCGCCGAGCGTCGATGCGGCCACGCTGTCGGCGCTCGCTTCGGGCGCCTACCTCGACAGCGGAGACCCGGTCGTGCTGCTCGGCGACTCGGGCACCGGGAAGAGCCATCTCTTGATCGGCCTCGGGCTCGCGGCATGTGAGCAGGGACGATCGGTCCGCTACGTGACCTGCGCCTCGCTCGTGAACGAGCTCGTCGAAGCTTCCGACGAGAAGCGGCTGTCCCGCATCGTCGCTCGGTACGGACGCCTCGACCTGCTGCTGCTCGACGAGCTCGGCTACGTGCAGCTCGACTCACGAGGCGCCGAGCTGTTGTTCCAGATCATGACCGAGCGGGAGGAGAAGTCCTCGGTGGCCGTTGCCTCCAACCTCCCCTTCAGCGAGTGGGGCCAGGTCGTGAGCGACCCCCGCCTCGTCGCCGCCATCGTTGACCGCCTCACCTTCCGGGCCCACATCATCGAGACCGGCAGCGAGAGCTTCCGCTTGAAGTCCTCGAGGCGCCCGAAGCGGGCCTAGTCAGCGCAGTCGCTGCAGCGCTGCGTTCGCGGTCGCGAGGTCGAAGGCTGTGGGGTCGAACTTGTAGCCGACCCAGACGAGGTAGTCGTCGTGCTCCTCGTGGGTCGGATCGGCGAGTGCTTCGAGGAACCCGCCGTATCCGTGCACACCGCCGACGTCCTCTGGCGGGCAGGCGTTCTGGCCGTCGATACAGACGCCGAACTTGAGCGAGAGCTGCGGGAAGCTCGTCTGCTCGACGACGACCTCGTGACTCCACGAGTCGCCGAAGTCGTACTCGTAGGAGAAGCGCCGCACGCCGCCACGAAGCGCGAACGAGACCGTGTAGTCCTTCTCGTCGAGCTCGTCGTCCGGCCAGTCCTCGAAGTGCATCCCGTAGGTGGCGCCGTCGATCGTGAACTGGTGCAGGTGGGAGTTGGTCCATCCCATCGCCGCTTGGAACATGTCGTGCAGCTTCGGGAGCCGCACACCTCCTGGGACGAGGATCCGCCGCCACACCGTCGGCGCGACGTCTTTCAGCTGGATCCGAAGCTGGAACACCGTCTGCTGCGCCACGCCCGCACACTAGGTGCGTCCCGATGGCGTGGGTGGGGGCAGTTCAGCCGCGCGCGGTGGGGCCAGATGGGGTTGACATTCTCATCACGCGGTTCGACGGGTCGATGCCGGAGGCGAGCGCCTGGAGCAAGTCGTCGCTGGCCGCGCTCGCCTCCTCGAACCAGTCGCTCCTCACGTCTCGTTCGATTCTGCGGTCATCCAAGGCAGCTGCATAGGCATGCGCCGAGGACCAGCGCGGCGACGGACTTCTGGGCGAAACCTAACCACCTGACCCTGCTCCACCACTCCTCCCGATGCTGTGACGAGATGCAGTTGCAGAGCCCGTCTGGAATGACGGTATCCCAGGTCCCGGTTTCAGGGGTCTCTATCTCCGAGCGAGGCGCCCCAACGCCTCCTCGAACACCTGATTGCTCCTCGCCTGCGGGACCTGGCTCTTCACCGCGGCGAGCGCGTCGATCCCGCTCATCCCGTCCCGCCGGGCAAGGTAGGCCGCCGCCACCGCCGGGGTCCGGCTCTCGGCCTGCACGCAGTGGACGAGGACCGTCTTCCCCTCCTCCCGCCACCTAGAGATCGCCCTCCCGAGGTCCAAGAGGATGAACTCGAGGTTCGGGTTGTCTGCCGGCTCTGCCGAGTCGAGCAGCCAGATCTCGGCCCGGTCTGAGTGCGGGGGCTGCGCGGGCCCCATCCGGCAGAGCGAGACGACGACATCGGCCTCTGTGACTGCCGCGCCGGCGATGTTGGCGAGGAGGACGCCGGGGTCCTCGGCGAGGGGGTGCACGAAGGGCTCGGCCGGCCCGGTGCGCTCGTAGTACTCGGTGAGATCAGGGGCAGAGGGCCAGCCCGAGCTGTCCGGCTCCCCGCCTCTCGCGCTGAGGACGGCCAGGCGGACGAGGTCCCGTGCCCGGTAGCCCGGCCAACCGTGGAGTGCCAGCTGCCAGTCGACCGGGAGGGCGCTCGATCCCCAGCGCGCCCCGAGGAGGCTCCCGGCGATGGCGGCCACGGTGTCGGTGTCGTTCCCGACCTTGACGGCCGTCTGCAGGGAGTCCTGGAGGTGCCTGCAGGGGAGGTCCCCTGGCACCGGTGTCGACCAGATCGAGGAGATCGCCGCCTGCAGGGCAGTGACGACGAAGCCGTTCGGGGTGAACCGAGACGGGGGACCGGTCCTGGCCTCCTCGAGGCGCTCCTCCCAGAAGCTGCGGCGCGCTCGTGGGAGAAGAGCGAGGCCGTCGAAGATGCCCTCGAGGTGGCCCTCCCGGACCGCCCGGTCGATGGCGATGCACCAGAGGGCGCAGGCCTCCCCGGCGAGCGGGTCGGCATGGGTGAGCGAGGAGACGGCCATGGCGGACGCGAGGAGCGCTCCGTCGTCCCCGAGGTGGGCGAGGGCGACCGGGGCAGTCCGCATGAGGCTCCCGTTCCCGGCGCTGTTGTCCGGGTGCGACTCGAAGTACCTGGCCGCCCGGACAGGCACCTCTGTGGCCCTCTCCGCCGAGGAAAGGACCGCCCTCGTCTGGATGCCCACGTCGGCTGGTCCGGAGCGGTACCAGGAGAGGAAGCGCTCGGCGACGGCGAGGGCATCGAGGCTCCCCGTCGCAGTCTCCTCGGCGATGCAGAGGGCCATCTGGGTGTCGTCGGTCCACTCGCCCGGGTCCCAGCCGCCAAGACCGCCGCCGATCATCTCCGCCTCACCAGGCGGCGGAGCTGCGAACTCATATCCCGCCCCGAGGGCGTCACCGGCAGCGAGGCCGAGGAGGACCCCTGCGCATCGGTCCAGCTGGGCGGGGGAGAGGCTCATCGCCCAAGGTCTAGCCGAGGGCTGTCGGAGCATTATTCGGCCGATCTCCCACTGGTTCTTTCCTCAGTGGGAAATCGGCCGAATATTCACAAGAGCGCCGGTCGGCTGCGGGAAGTACGGTCAGACCACGTCGGCCGGACGGGGGGACGACGACGGTGGCTCTTCCAGACAACCCAAAGATGGCGACCGCCACATCGAGCCGGAACGTCGCGGCGCGGGGCAGGTTCGGACTCGAGGCCGAGATCGCCAGAGAGCACAGGCAGGTGGCCTCTCGCCACTTCCGCCCCTGGGCGGTGGCCATCCTGGCGCTCGCATTCGCCCTGAGCAGCTGTGGCCTCGCACACTCGGGTGCCGCCCGAAGGCTGCCGAGGGGCACGTCGGCTCAGACGAGTGTGATGTCGGAACTCCTGAGCGCCGTCTCGTGCCCAGGCCGAGGTCGATGCGTCGCCGTGGGCTCTTCCGGCAAGGAGACGCTCGTGCTCGTCGAGCAAGGTGGGCGGTGGCTCCCACTGCCGGGCGAGGTGAGGGGCTCTCTGAGAAGCGTCTCGTGCCCGACCGAGGGCTGGTGCCTCGCTGTCGGTTCAGGACCCGGTGAGCACGCCCTCGTCATGCGGATCGAGGAGTCACGGCTCGCACGCGCGGCCTTTCCCGATCCCCGAGGCCTGAGCGAGGCGTCCTCGGTGTCGTGTGTCGCCGTCGGGCGCTGCGTCGTCTCGGAGTATTCAATGTCGAGCTCCAGCACCGAGACGCGTTCGAGCATCCTCGCGCTCGCCGAGGGTCACTGGCGGGCGGTCTGGACGAGCCTTCACATCGGAGTGGACGACCTCTTCTGTCGCCGCCTCGACTGCATCGGGGTGGGGACATCCGGTGCTTCTGCCGTCAGCATCTCAGGCTTGACGGGTGCGCTCGTGCTCACCCTCGGGGCGGGACATGTCTCGGTCAAGCGGGTCCCGGGGCAGGAGCTGCTGGCGGTCTCCTGTGGTGCGGCTGATTCCTGCTTCGCCATCGGCGACATCTCGCCGACGCCCCAGAGAGACCTGCCCATCGGGGCGGTGCTATCAGCTGGAGGCTGGCAATCGGCTCCGGTTCGCCTTCCCCGGAGCGAGGGTCTCTCCGGGATCTCTTGTGTTGGGGTGCACTTCTGCGTCGCCGCAGGAGGAAGCGACGCATCGACGCCGGTCCTCGTCCAGAGCGTCGGTCACGGCTGGCGGGCGGCGCATCTACCGCGCCTTACGTGGATGTCAGGCCGCTTGCCGCGCCCGGGATGGTTCAGCGGTGTCTCCTGTGTCACGGCCAGGTGGTGCGTGGCGGTCGGCAGGGCCCTGTACGTGATGGCCAAACCGAAGTCGCGAACAGTAGATCGCGCGATGATCGCCGTGCTCCAGGACGGGCGCTGGTCGTGGTCGGTACTTCCCTGAGCTAGGCGGGTGACCCGACCACTTCGCTCCGCCCGAGGGCCACGAGCCTTGCGGTGGCGGGGTACCACTGCTTCCCGCCATGGGCGGTCGGGATGCCGCCCGCGTTCAGCGCTCCCGCGATCTCCCGCCAGGTGGCTCCTTCGTCCCGCAGCTCGAGTATCCGGGTTACCACCTCCTCGGGCACACGCCGCGGCCGACCGAGCTTCACGCCCTGGGTGCTCTTCACGGCCAACGCGGCCTTCGTCCGCTCGCCGATCAGGCGGCGCTCGAGCTCAGCGAACACTGACATCATCTGGGCCATGGCCTTGCCAGAGGGCGTCGTCGTGTCGACGGCGAGATCGAGGGCCACGAGCCCCCAGCCTGCCTTCTCTGCCCGGAGCATGAGCCCGGTGGCGTCGTGGACCGAGCGCGAGAGCCGGTCGAGCTTCGAGACCATGAGGACGTCACCCTTCCCGGCGTCGAGGTCGGCCAGGGCGGCGGTGAGAGCAGGGCGGGCGAGCGACTTGCCGGAGATCCCGGCGTCGGAGTGAAGGGAGAGGAGGTCGACACCGCGGCGCTCGCACTCGCCTCGGATAGCGGCCTCCTGGGCGGCGAGACCAAGCCCGGAGTCCGCCTGCTCCTCGGTCGAGACCCGGAGGTAGCCGACCACTCCGGCGACTTTCACCTTGTATCTCTTGGCTTTTCCTATGGGCCAAGTATAGCTAACGCTCGTTTCCTATACGCGAGGAAACCCTCCGCGTGAGGTGCGCAATGGTGCAAGGATGACCCTGTGCTCGACTCTGCACTTCCTGACGAGCTGCGAGAGATCGTTGCCGTGCACCCTTCCTTGCCTGCGCCGGTTGGATACGACCCCCTCTTTGCCTCACAGGCAGACATGGGCTTCGGATGGAACGCCCGGAACTTCTATATCGTGCGTGACCGGGCTCTGACCGGACGCAAGGTCATGGCCAGCTTCCCCCGCACCGATGAAGGCCTCGAGGCGGCCTGGCAGACCTTGGTACAGGGCTATCCGGTGCTCGCGTCCGAGGTGGCTCACGAGGCGACAAGAGTGGCTCACGAGGCGACGACTGCCGACCAGAGGGAACAACTCTTGAGGCGTGCGAGCTTCGGAGTCCTCACGTGCACGCTCCTCGGAGGTCACGGATGGGAGGACGGAGGCGTTGAGGCGGGAGCAACCTGCGTTCTCTACTTCTGCGAGCGCGAGTTGGTTGTTCGTACCGGACGGGGCGAGCTCGCCCGAAGCTCCTATTCCAGCGCGGTCGCTCTCGACTTCACCGGCCCAGGTCGGCAGACGACAGGCGGCAGAATTTACGGCGGAGGCTTCGGTCTGATCGGAGCCGCCGAGGGGATGATCGTCGCGGCGGTGCTGAACTCCCTCGCTAGGAAGACAACTATCCACACAGTGATCCGGTTCCAGACGCCTGATATGGAGTTGTTCTTCTTCTACTCAGAGAAGACACCTGAGGAGCTTCGTATTCAGCTCTCGGGAGTCGTGAAGCAGGTCGAGGCGGCTGGCCAACCAGAGCCTGCGGTGCACCTATCTGATCCAGTCGAGCAGGTGGCCAAGCTTGCAGCACTTCATTCAGCGGGAGCCTTGAGTGATGAGGAGTTCGCTGCGTTGAAGGCCAAGCTGATTGCCAGCCTCTAACCGAGAAGGAGCGCCTCGGACAGCGCGCCGATCTTCGATGGCTCGAGGAGCTGGCTGTCTGCGGATCAGTGGGTCCTGAGGTTCAGCACTTGGATGACGGTCTGAACTTCGTCCGGGCCTGATGCAGCCGCGGCCGCCGCCGCGCTGATCCCGCTCCCCGCCGCCTTGGCGACCGCCTCGGCGATGGCGCTGCCGCCCTTCAGGACTCCGTGTGATCTGCCACCGGCGAGAACCTGGCTGACGACGAGCGGCGGTACGTGCCTGCCGTTGAAGGCATACACCTGCCCATGGTCCCGGTCGACGTGGTAGCCGTGGCCCTCCAAGTACGCGACCTCGGCGTCGGCGAACGACGGCTCTCCGTGTTGATGAGGGCCGAAGTCTCCGTGCTCATGGGTGCCGTCGCCGGTGTGAGGGATCCCCTTGGCGATTTCAGCCTGTGACGGCCGCCCGCCGTGCCTGGTGCCGTACAAGAACGCCGTAAGGGCAACCTCCTGCGACCGGTTCGGCCGCTCTCAAGCCGGAAGCCGTAGCCGGACCCGGCGCAACTATGCCAAGAACCCAATCGGTCACCACCAGATGGTGGTGGCGAAACGATCGGTTCGATGTTGCAGCCAGAGTAGAGCAGTTGGCCACCACTGCCATGTAGGCGGTCGAGATGCTCCTCTCCGACGCGCCTTGTTCCAGCAACAGGGTTCACTTAGCATGCCAGGCGGAGAGGGGGGATTGCAGTGAGGCGGAGTCAGTTCTTGGGTGAGCGGCACAGCCGCGGAGTGAGACATGGTCTCAAGGTGGCGGTGGTGCTCAGCGCCATGACCGTGGTCAGCCTTCCGGGTGCATCGGTGGCTGGGGCGGCCACCAGCACGAGCGCTTCCTCGTACCTTGGACCGCTTGTCGGGCGAAGGGTGGCAGGCCCGGCAGCCTTCGTTGGCTACCGGCAGGGCCGAAGGATGTACTCCGGGTCCAGCACCAACTTCGTCGAGTCGTCGAACTGGTCTGGCCTTGCCATGACAGGAAGCGGCATACAGGGAGCCGAGGGCGCGTGGACGGTTCCCTCGATCCAGCCGTCTTCTAGTGCTCTGTACTCCGCTTCGTGGGTCGGCGTGGACGGCTTTGGGAACTCTGATCTCATCCAGACTGGCACCTCGCAGGACACCTCAGACGGCTACTCCGCGTGGTGGGAGATCCTCCCGGCACCATCCGTAGAGATCACGACCTCAACGGGCAGCCCTGCTCCGGTGCAACCCGGAGATCAGATCCTTGCGAGCGTTGCGGAGGCGAGCAGCGGCGTGTGGACGATCTACATCCAGGACAACACACAGGGCTGGTACTTCGAGCAGAACTTCGACTACTCCGGTCCAGGCCAGTCGGCAGAGTGGATCGAAGAAGCCCCGGATGTGAACGGTCAGCAGAGCTATCCCGCCAACTTCGGTACGGTTCCATTCTCTCAGACAGGAATCTACGGGGACTTCGGAAGCGGACTCGGGTGGTACGCGACGGACATGACGTCGTCCAACGAGGTTGCCATGGTCAACTCAGCGGGGAATCAGATCCTGGCGATGCCGTCCGCGCCGTCGGCTCCTTCCTCCAACGGTCAGAGCTTCACTGACACCTACGTAACGCCACCCGGTACACCGAGGGCGCTCCAGGCACGCGCTGGGTCAGGATCAGCCAGCCTGAGTTGGGAGCCACCGGTCACTGACGGCGGGACTCCCATCGCGAGCTACTACGTCGACGAATACCAATCCGGCTCCTTGCTGCACACGTATTCAGTCACGGGTACGAGCATGACAATCTCGGGCCTTACCGATGGAAAGACCTACGTCTTCACGGTGGCAGCCCACAGCTCCGGAAACTGGACATCACCGTTCTCTTCCTCGGTCAGCGTGGAGCCTGTCGCTCCTCCACGAGTCTCGGTCGTGTCGCCGACGCGCAACTACCAGGTGACGACCAACATCGCGATCTCATACCGAGCCACCGACGTCTTGCCCGTCGGCTCCTACGACGTCCGCTATCGCGTCGGCCCATGGAACAAGAAGTACTACGGCAGCTACGTCTACCCCTCGTCCTGGCAGCGCACGAGCAGTAAGACCGTACGGCTCACCGGAAAACCGGGGAACCAGTACTGCTTCTCTGTCCGCGCCAGAACGACGAACGGTGTGGCATCGCGGTGGACCGCGGATGACTGCACGATGATCCCCTTGGGATCAAGGTCGCTCAGCCTCGCTACCCGTGGGTGGTCGCGACACACCGGCGCGGGCTACTACCTCAACAGCTACGTCGAGACCAGAGCGAAAGGCGCAGAGCTTCGACTCGCCGGAGCTGAAGCGAGCCAGCTTGCGCTCGTCGTGACGAAGTGCCCTGGCTGTGGGCAGGCGATCGTATTCATCAACGGCAAGGTCCTGGCGAAGGTGAGCACCTACGCTCCCAAGTGGCATCACAAAGTGGTGATGGTGCTGCCTGACTTCTCGTTCCGCAAGGCGACGGTCGTCATCAAGTCCGTAGACAAGGGGAAACTGCTCATCATCGAGGGTCTTGGCGTCTCCTGATGTGTGGGACTTCCTCAGGGCAGTTGTCAAGGGGCGATAGCCCACTTCCGGTGTCGAGCCGGGTTCCATGACCTATTACCCATGCAGGACCGAGTCAGCTTGCTGAGGAGGACCCTGCTCGGAATGGTCCTACTCGGTGCGTCCTTGCCAAGCGGTGCCTGCGGGTCGTCTTCGCCACGAGATCTGCACTTTGACGAGTCAACTATCAGCTCGCTCACGGTTGACGGATCCAGCCTGACGACCTTTGGAACCCCGTTCTCCACCCATGATGGAGGGCCTATCGTCCTTCTCGGCGTCGCGCCGGTCCGCTTCCCTGGTTACCCCACGCCGACACTCGAGCGAGTGGGGGTTCTCGTTGGCTCGGGTTCGATTGTGACATTGTGGCCGACGTGGCACCTCCCCGCATCCGCTCTCCAAGGACATCGGGTGGCGAGGCTGCGGGGTGCACGTGTCGTCGTCGGCACCTTCGTTCACCATCCCGTGCAAGTGCTCGTCGCTTTCCGAGCGGCGAACGGCCAGCGCTACGTCGCGATGAAGGGCATTCGACTCACGTACCTCCTGGACCACCAGGTGGTGACGAGCGTCATTTACAGCGCGGCGCTCTTGTGCGTTCGCCGTCCGACAGAGTCTCGACTGACCGCAGAGGACCGGTGCTTCAGTCGAGGCGACGCCATTCTGGCGAAGCTTCCTCCGAACCGATCCTGAGGTCGAAGACACCAGGGGCGAGACTCCCGAGGAGGTGTCCGCGGAAAGTCCGCGGCATCTCGTGGCGAGGTGCTGGGGGTACTCACTTCCGCCCATCTCTTGTCCAGGACAGAGCCATATTGGCAGGTCAGCGACGCGGCCAAGCTGCCCTCGCCGAGTACGACCGGCTGCACCGAGCCTGAGAGAAGCGAGCCGTCGCTCATCACATTCCAGCGGTCGTAGCTCAGCCTCGGCTTCGAGTACTGCCCCGAGCGGTCTGTCCAGTGCTCGAGGTTCTCGCCGTGGAGCTCTTGGACATAGCGGGCAGCCTCGCGGGTGACGATGTCGGAGTACTCGAGCTCGATGCCGAGGGTGAGAAGACCAGCCGTCGGCGCGACCCCGTGCTGCCCTCTCATCGGGGGGAGTCTTGGTGAGAAGACCAGCCGTCGGCGCGACCCCGTGCTGCCCTCTCATCGGGGGGAGTCTTACTACATGGCACCAGCTCGGCGATGAGTGCTTCTTGTCCGCGGTCGCGGGGGTGACCGCAATTAGTGTGATGAGCGACGCGCTGGCGGTCTGAACTGGCTATGCCAGGAGGGGAGGGGTGGCGACCTTGGGCACTTGCGCAGCCGCCGTCGGATGCCCGGCTCGCGGCCGTGGCTGAGCATGTTCGGCTACCGCCTACGCCACCCTCTTCGCCACCGCTGGATGCCGCGGGGCGTCCGTCGGGCACGTGCATGGGGCTACTGGCTGACGCCTCGCCGAAGAAGACGAAGGCGGAGGCCGAACCTGATGACCATCAGGGAGGCGGTTGTCCTGACCGAGGGCGTCCGCCGCTCGACCCGCCGAGTCGGCGTCCGTGATCCTCAGGTCGTGATCGCCGATGAGTGAGATGGACTGGGTGAGGCGGGTCACTTCGCTTAACCAGTGGCGGCGCGGCGGAGAGCGGGCACCCCACAAGCCGCTGCTCCTGCTGTACGCGCTTGGGCGGCTTCAGCAGACCGGTTCCTCTCGTGTCGCCTTCGTCGATTCCGAAGCGCCGCTCGGAGCCCTGCTCGAGGAGTTCGGACCGCCGAGGAAGACGAGCTCCGCCTATCCCTTCCACCACCTCACGACCGATGGCTTGTGGGTGGTGCGCACGCCCCATGGCGACCAGAGCCCTGGATCCAACCTCCGCTCGCTTCGCGATGGGGCCGTCGGGGAACTCGCCACCGACTTCGCGCTGGCGGTGGAGAGGGACCCGCGGCTGTTCTCCGGAGTGGTCCGCGCTCTCCTCGATGCCAACTTCCCCGCGATCATCGGAGCACGCGCGAGAGCGCCGTGAACTGCTGACCATGCCGGTGCACACCTTCCCCGGATGAGACAAGATAGGGCCTCGGTGGGCTCATCTGTTCGTCGCGGGACCATTGTCCTGATCGCGGTGCTGTTAGCGGCCTGCAGCTCCCGCCCGGCAGCTGCTCCGTCGACGCCGAGAGTCTCGTACCCTCACAGGACAGGACCCGGACTTGTCGCAGTCGACGCGGTCACGCGGTCGCTGTACTTCGCCCTCGGCGCAGAGGGGACCACCCTGCTTCGATCGACTGACGGGGGAGAGCTCTGGAGGACCGCCGGCCAGCCCTGCAAGACGTCTCCAGGAGCCCCGGGGTACGCGCTCGCATTCCTCGACAGCAAAACGGGGGTGGTGAGTTGTCTTCTACACTTCGAAATGACAACCGACGGCGGCAGGACGTGGTCGAGGGTCGGCTCCCACATAGGAGTTCCGGGCCCTGGGAGCGGCGTTATGGCGCCGGTCGTCGCACGAGATGGCACGATGGTCGTCGCGCTCATGGGGAAGAGAGGGAGCCGCCTCAGCCAGTACATCGGCATCTGGACCAAGGCACAGCCGCGCTGGCGCTTCACTCGGCTCCATTCCGGCCAGGTGGCGGAAACCTCCGTCTCTCTCCACATCCTGAGCGCTACTCGCAGCTTCGCTGTCTTCGGACACCCGACTGCCCCCGACGGCAACCTCGACGGTCAGGGTCGGGTCAGTCCGCTCTACGTGACGAATAATGGCTGGCGCACCTGTGTTGACGGCCTGACTGTCTGACCACCCTGGCGCGCCTGACGGCGGTGCTCTTTGGCGACGCGACCTGGCCGGCCGGTGCCTCGCGCAGGAAGGATGAGCTGTCCTGTCCACGCGAGAGGACCCCTTCCCGCAAGGTTGATCGCCACTGACGGGAGGGGGTCCAAAGGCGGCTTACGCCATTGGCCATCGTATGGCCCTGCCCGACGTCGGTCGACACGTACGCGGCACTCGGCCGCGGCGTGGACGTCGCGATGCCGGACTGCCCGAGGTGTGCGCTGCCGATGGGCTCGTGGTCCGGCTACTGGCGGACGGTGCGCGAGGGCGTGCGTGACTTGCGGATCTTCGTGCCGAGAGCCCGCTGTTCGGCCTGCCGGACGACGCACGCCCTGCTCCCGGCGTTCTGCTTCCTTCGACGGCTCCATGACGCAGCGACGATTGCTGCCGTCGTCGAGGAAGTCGTCGGCGGACCGGACGGCGTTCGGCCAGCGGCACGGCGACACGGTGTCGTGCACGAGACCGCCCGTGGTTGGGTGCGCCGGTTCCGCTCCCGCGCCGGCGAGATCGCAGCGGGGTTCGCCGCCCTCTCCGTCGAGCTCGGCGGCGAGGTCGTCACCCCGCTCGCCGACGCCGGCCGCTATGGCCTCGCCGCCATCCGTGCCAGCTTCGAGGTGGCGACCACCCTTCCCGGTTGGGCGGTGCTCGGGTGGTCACGCTTCGTCGCCGTCGTGAGCGGCGGGGCGCTCCTCTCCGCCAACACGACCTCTCCCTATCTCGTGATCGGCAGGAGGCGTTTCATGCCTCCGGTCCCGGATCGAGACGACGAGAACGGAGGAGAACATGGACCCTGAAGCCCAAGAGAAGGTGGCGCTGCATCGCTACGGCGTGATCGCCGAGGCGGCCAACCCGAGACTCGGCGCCGCCGAACGCGGCGCGCTCGTGCGCCAGATCGCAGCTCGGCCGCACCTGCATCCCGACGGCAGCGAGCGGCGCTACTCGAGAGGGACGATCGACCGGTGGCTCAGGGCGTGGCGCTCGGGCGGCCTCGAGGCGCTGCGGCCTGCGGAGCGATCCGACACCGGGGCCGTCCGCGCCCATCCCGAGCTCTATGCCGAGGCGGCCGCGCTCCGCCTCGAGCTCCCGAGCCGCTCGGCCGCCCAGATCGCCTCGATCCTCTACCACCGCCACGGCGTGAAGATGGCCGAGCGGACCGTGCGCCAGCAGCTGCGCCGTGCCGGTCTGCACCGCGAAGCCCTGCAGGCCGAGCCGAAGGTCTTCGGCCGCTACGAGGCCGAGCGGGCGAACGAGCGCTGGATCACCGACGTGCTCGTCGGTCCCTTCGTGCCATTCCCGAAGATCGACCGCTCCGTGCGGGCCAGGCTGTTCCTCATCGTCGACGATCACAGCCGGCTCCTCGTCGACGGGAGGTTCTTCGCCCACGAGAACGCCCGGGCCTGCCAGGAGCTGCTGCGCCGTGCGATCGTGCGACGAGGGCTTCCCGAAGTGCTCTACGCCGACAACGGGGCTCCGTTCGCGAACGCCTGGCTCGCCCGGACCTGTGCGGTCCTCGGCATCCGCCTCGTCCACTCGAAGCCCTACGCGCCCGAAGGTCGCGGAAAGCAGGAGCGGCTCAACCGCTACATCCGAGAAGCCTTCCTCGCCGAGGCCTGCCACGTCGGCATCGACTCGATGGAGGAACTGAACGACCGCTTCTGTGCCTGGACCGAGCAGGTGGCCAACCGCCGCACCCACGCCGAGACCGGGGAGGCGCCGATCGAGCGGTTCGAGCGCCACGGCCCACACCGGGCCGTCGAGCCCGAGCGCCTGAGAGAGGCCTTCAGGTGGTCGGTGACGCGGAAGGTGACGAGGACGGCGACGGTGCCGCTCGAAGGGAACGCCTATGCCGTCGACCCGTCCCTCGTCGGACGTCGCGTCGAGCTCAGATACGACCCGGAGGACCTGACTCGCATCGACGTCTACCTCGAGGGGCGACCTGCCGGGGTGGCGACGCCGTTCGTCACACGGCGCCACGTCCACCCGGCCGTCCCACAGGCGGCTCGTCCCGAGCCGGAACAGACCGGGATCGACTACCTCGGACTCGTCGCCGCCGCCCACGAGGAGGCGGCCGGCACGGGACAGAAGGTCGACTTCGCCCAGCTGCAGATCTTCGAGGGCGAGAACGAGGAGGAGACGCGATGAGCCGGGCGCCGTGGGTAACCCACTTCGGGCTGACGCGAACCCCCTTCGGCAAGTCCATCGCCGCGAAGGACCTCTACCTCCGACAAGCTCACCAGGAGGCGGTCGCTCGCATCAGCTTCTGCGTCGTCGAGTCCGCCTTGGGCGTCGTCACCGGGGATGTCGGCGCCGGCAAGACCGTCTCGGTCCGAGCGGCCGTCTCGGCCCTCGACCCGACCCGGCACCAGGTGATCTACATCGCCAACCCGGCCTTTGGGACACGGGGCCTCTATGTCACGATCGTGCGGTCCCTCGGCGCCGAACCTCGCTACCTGAAGGCCGAGCTCATGGCCCAGGCGGCCGACCTGCTCGCGGCCGAGGCGGCCGAGCGGCACCGACGTGTCGTGCTCATCGTCGACGAGGCCCACCTTCTCGAGCCCGCGCAGCTCGAAGAGCTGCGGCTCCTCACCAACTCCGAGATGGACTCGTCCTCTCCCTTCGCCGGCATCTTGGTCGGCCAGCCGACGCTCAACCGACAACTGCGCATGGGACTGTTCGCCGCCCTCGACCAGCGGATCGCCACGAGGTTCTCGATCAAGGCGATGGACCTCGGCGAGTCGGCCGCCTACCTGCGCCACCACCTGGCGCTCGCCGGGAGGGAGGAGCCACTGTTCGCCGACGATGCCGTCGCCCGCATCCACCGCGTCTCGAACGGGCTCCCGAGGGCGCTCAACAACGCAGCGACGGCGGCGCTCATCGCCGCTGCGGCCGAGAACAAGGACCTCGTCGACGACGCCTGCGCGAAGAAGGCCGTCGCCGAGCTCACGCGGGACTGACAATGCTCAGCCGATCGAGAGGGCCGCCGTGCTCAGCGAGCGTGGCCGGTCCGTGATCACGGAGCGTTGCCGGGTCATGTGCAGACAGCGCGGCCGGCAACAACCTGGAGAGCCGCTCCGACGCCCTGTGGCGCAGACCACGTACCGGATATTCTCGAGTTGCTCGATGCGACGGACACCCAGGTCACGATTTCGTGCGTATGGGGGCTCGTCCGTGGTCCCCAGCTCCAAGAGGTGTTCCAGATCTCTGACGGAGGTCGGTCGTGGAAGCTCGTCGCCACGACGTCCAAGAGCCATCGTCCCGAGGTGGGCACGATTCCTGACTACGGAGGGCTGCTGAGCCAGGACACAGTGGCTTCGGTCGGATCGACGATATGGATGCAGTCATCGTTCATCGGGCTGCTCGAGAGCCGAGACGGAGGCTACCGTTGGGCTCCGGTCCGCATGTCTGCTGGTGGACGTGCGTTGCAGGCAGAATGGATCGCAATGCGACCCTCCGGCCGCGGCGCGCTTCTGGGTGCCGTTGCCGGCTTTAGCCAGCCCTACGGATGGTGGGCGACACAAAGCGACGGGCGCACCTGGACGATGAAGTGGAGAGTGCGATAGCTGGGGTCCTCCACGGGCACTCGTTCCCACCGAATCTATTCAGCTCGGACTCGGGGCCATACAGGTACCTCTTGTTGCCAACGTCGAGGCGCGGCCCTCGGTACCGATGTCTCTGTACTTTTGAGAGTTCACCTATGAGGTTGCAAGGAGAGACCCTTCGATAGTGATCGAACTGAACGAGGCCCGGGAGCGCCGTAAGGAGAGAAGGTCTCGATCTCGATTTTGCGCCGGCTCTCGCCGCTGGCGACCCCCGGAGGGCTGAGAGCGAACCGCCGGGCAAGGTCAGGCCGGGCCCCCGGATGCTCATTTACCGGCACCCCGCTTTGCCAACATTTTGCCAACACGAATTCAGCGCACCCCGCCAAACAGGGCATCACGAGCCGCGACCGCCATAGGCCGGTTCTGCTACCTGACCTGCGAATACATGATGTGGCAGCACTACGCCGAAATAGTGACCCGCGGCTGGCAGTCAAGAGGTTCGTGGGTTCGAGTCCCATCGCCTCCACCCGAAAGTCCTGGTAGATGGCCTATTCCGGCGGCACGACCGGCCGCCGTCCCGGCCCCTTGCCAACGTCTTGCCAACATCCGCGGAGCTTGCGTCGGCTGGTCGGTGCTCTCGCTGCGAGGATCTCAGGATCGGACGCGACGAACCTCAGCCGCTTATCCGGCTCTACGCGATCAGACGTGGGTGATGCCCTCTGATTCTCGCAGTGGGCCGAGTGTTCCATTCGACGCCTGAGTGCAGCAAGAGCCGGAGGCGGTAGTTCTGAAAATTGCGGAACCCGTGGCCGATCCTGCGAATCTTCTCGGT
>JAJZMD010000015.1 GCA_021803085.1 Actinomycetes bacterium | reverse complement strand
CGCGGGGTAGCCGTCCCCCGAGACGCCCGCGACCGTGCCGGTGAAGGTCTGGGACTCGGCGCCGTAGCTCACCGTGGAGGTGATGGCGCTGAGCGTCACCGTGGGGGTCACCAAGGTCCGTGTGACGACTGTGAGGGTCTGTGTCGACGATGTGGCCGCGCCGTACTCGTAGTCGGAGCTCGACGACGCGCCGCCTGTGTAGTGGGCGTGCACGAGGTAACGGCCGAGGCTGAGCTTCCTCGGTGTCGTCTGGCCACAGGTGAAGGAGGAGACCACGCCCGAGAAGCTGGTGAACGAGCCGGTGCACAGCTTCTTGCCAGTGGAGGTCACGACGGTCACCGCCCCGTTCGCGGGGTAGCCGTCCCCCAAGACGCCCGCGACCGTGCCGGAGAAGGTCTGGGACTCGGCGCCGTAGCTCACCGTGGAGGTGATCGTGCTGAGGGTCACCGTGGGGGTCTTCGTGGCAGGGGTGACGGTGAGGGCCTGGGGAGTCGACGTCGACGCTGAGTAGCTGTATGTCGTGATGGAGGACGCGCCGCCCGAGTAGTGGGCGACGACCGTGTACGCCGACGCCGACGCTGTGAGCACCGTCGCTGTCGTCTGGTCGCAGGTGAAGTTGGCGACTTCTGTGTGGCCGACTGTGAGCGAGCCCGTGCACAGCGGCGTCGATGTCGTGCTGCCTGTGGGCGAGGCGAGCACCGTCACAGTCCCGGTCGGGTAGCCCTTCCCTGTGACGCCGGTCACGGTGCCCTTGAAGACCTGGGTCTCGGCGCCGTAGGTGACCGGGGTGGTGACGAGGCCGAGGGTGAGGGTCGACGTCTCTGTGGTGACGGCCGAGGTCCTTTGCGTGGCGGCGGAGGAGGCCGTCGGTAACCCCACCACCGCCGCAGAGAGCGCTCCCGTCACGAGGATCGCACCCAGCACTGACCCCACCACCTGGTGCACGTTCGGTCTCCAGGTTCTCATATCGACCCCTTCCTGACCGCGCCGAGATGAAATAGCTATTGCAACATTTCGCCCTTACAAGGTTATCGCCTCGGGGCGGCGCCGGGCCCGACACCGGTCGGGCCAGCGCGGCCGCGGCGCCGGGCGCGCCGCCTCAGCCTGCGAGGAACGCCTCGTAGATCCCCTTCATCGTGAAGAAGCTCGGCAGGTCGTCGGCACCGATCTGGATCGGGTGGCCGGTGAGCTCCTCCAAGAGCGAGAGCGTCTCGATGAGCCCGAAGGAGTCCAGGTAGCCAGCCTGCCACAGCTGCGTAGTCGGCTCGACGTCACCGTCCAGGTCGGGCCGGCGCTCGCGCAGGAATGCCCGCATCCGCTCGTAGAACTCGGCCTCCGTCATGCTGCGGTCATGCCTCGGGTCCGCTTCGAGCTCCCGTACCGCGTCATCGGCCGGGCCCGCCGGTGAGCGCGACCAGCACGCCCTCGGACCCCCGAAGGTCGCCCTGCTCCCAGAGGCGGTAGGCGCTCGCCAGCGCGACAGCGGCCGAGTCCCCCATCGGCACCTCGTGGTTGTGCCGCTGCAGGGCGGCGGCGATCTCCGACGACGTCACGTCGACGAAGCTCCCTGTCGACTCGCGCACCGCTCGCGCGACGTAGTCGAAGCTCGAGAAGGGGTCGCCGAGCAGGATGGCGGCGGCGAGCCCCGAGGGCAGCTTCTCCGGCAGCCGCTCGCCGGTGCCGGCGAGCAGGGCGCGATAGGCCTTCACCATCGGCGAGCAGCTCGTCTGCTGCGCGCAGAAGAGCCGGGGTCCCCTGCCCCACCCGCGCGCCGCCGCGCTCTGCTCGACCGCCCGCGCGGCGGCGACGATCCCGAGGCCCGAGGCGACCGCCTGGACCACCGTGTCGATCCGGCCGCCCGCGCGCGCGACGTCGTCGAAAGCCTCGAGGTAGGCGAGCTTCGCACCCTCGCGCCGGCCCAGGTTGAAGAACCCCCCCTCGGAGACCTCGCCCGGACGGAGCTCTGCCCGCGAGCGGTTGCCCGCCTCCACGTAGTCGCCCTTCACCCGGACGACCTCCATCTGGGCGGTCTTCGGGCCGAGCTGCGCGTCGGGCACGTCCTCGGACACGTACACCCGGGCCGCGAGCTCCGGGTAGTGCTGCAGCCCCCAGGCGTAGGCGGCGGCCGTGTTGCCCGTCGAGCTGAACACGAACCGCTCCACCCCGCGCTCGATCAGGAGCGGGAGCGACACGGCGATCAGCCGGTCCTTCGTGGAGCCGGTCGGCAGGACCCCCTCCACCTTCGCCCAGATCGGCACCCCGTCGAGCTCGGTCAAGAGCACGGTCGGCGTGGGCTCGATCGCGATCCGGCACGACGCGCGGTGCGGGACGGGAAGGAGGTCCCAGTAGGTCTCGAGCGCGTCGGCGTCTCCCGGCTCGAGCGCCGCCGTGGTGGGCGGGTAGACCGCGTCGACGAGCCCGTGGCAGGCGGGGCACCGGCCGGAGAGGTCCTGATCGGTCGACCCGCAGTCGACGCAGACGAGCGAGACCGCCCGTCCGGTCCGACCGGTCGCCGCCGTGGTGTCGATCGCGCTCATGACCCGGCTCCCTCCTCGCTCTCTCCTGCGAGCACCCTCGTCGCATCGGGGTCCCACTTGCCGTGGGCGTTCACCACCAGGCTAGGCACCACGAAGACCTTCTCGGGCACTGCGGCGGCGGGAAGCTCCGCCCGCAGCCTCTCCAACACCCGTGCCACGAGGTCCGTTCCCGCCGCGTCCTGTGGGACGACGAAGAGCTCGAGCCCGCCGAGGCCCTTCGGGCTGACCGCGGCCGCCGCGTGGGCAACCCCGTCGACCGACTCCGCCAGGTCGCGCACCTCGTGGATCTCGATGCGGAACCCGCGCACCTTCACCTGCTCGTCGAGGCGACCGAGGTAATGGAGCTGGCCGTCCTCGCGGATCACGCAGCGGTCGCCCGTCCGGTACGCGCGCGAGCCGCTGGGGCCGGCCGAGTCGGAGATGGCGACCTCGTCGAGGAACCGGCCCTTGTCCTCGGCGTCGCCTCCGAGGTAGCCGACGGCCACGCACTCCCCGCCCAGGACCAGCTCCCCCTCCTCGCCGAGCGGCACCGGCGCCAGGTCCTCGTCCACGAGGTAGGCGCGCGAGTTCCACACCGGCTCCCCGATGGGCAGCGCGCCCTCCGCCGGCAGGCTGGCGCGCTCGAACCGGTAGGCGGTGCACCCCACCGTGGCCTCGGTCGGGCCGTAGTGGTCGAGGAGGTGGACGCCCTCGAGGCGATCGCCGAGGCTCGCGACGAGCGCTGCGTCCAGTCGCTCCCCGCCGAACATCACCGATCGGGTGATCGCCCGGTAGTCCGGGCGGGCGATCCGCTCGAACAGCCGGACGTGCGACGGGGTGATCTTCACGAAGGCGAACGGCCGCTCGCGGGGGGCGAGCCACGGCCTCGGGTCCCAGCTGTCGGGAACGAGCTGCACCGAGCCGCCGACCATCAGCGGCAGCCACAAGCAGGTGACCGCGTGGTCGAAGCCGAGGCTCGCGAAGCACGGCGTCGCATCGGCGTCGGTGAAGCCCGTGAGCTCCTGCGCCCACCCCAGGTAGTTCACGAGCGACCGGTGGGCGACGAGGACGCCCTTGGGCTGCCCGGTCGAGCCGGACGTGAAGACCGTGTACGCGATGTCGTCCTGGCGCGCCACGGACCGGAGCTCGCCGGCGTCGTGGGGCCCTGCGTGGGTGTCGAGGGTCGCGACGCCCCTCGGGAGGCTGCCGGCAAGCGAGCCCGGCTCCGCCGACACCATGACCTTCGGGCTCCCGACCTCGAGGATGCGCCGCACCCGCGCGGCGGGGTAGGTCGGGTCGATCGGCACGAACGCCGCGCCCAGCGACATCACCGCGAGCGCGGCGGCGACCACCGGTGCCGTCCTCGTCGCCCAGATGGCGACCTGGTCGCCCTCGCCCACACCTGCGTCCGCCAGCGCCGCCGCGATCCGCCCCGCGTGCTGCCACAGCTCCGCGTAGGTCTGCGTCGGGCCGTCGCCCTCGACCGCCGGCGCGTCGGGCCGGTGGCGAGCGTGGCCGGCCACCAGGTCGACCAGCGTCTGGGCGGGGAGCTCGACTGTCGTGCCGGAGAGGACGCTCGGCGCTGCTCCGGCCAAGCTGCCGTCGTGCGGAGTCGGAGTCATGGTGGCGGTCGTACCCTCCAGGATCGGGATCGTGCCGGACCCGCACGGCCGTTCAGCCGTGCGCCCGGCGTCACAAGACTACGCGGGCCGGGGCGGCGCCCCCACCCTGGGCTACCGAAGCGTCGCGGTCTCCGCTTCCACGGGTCCGAACGCCTGCTCCCGGATCGCCGCGAGCTCGTCGCGAAGGAGGGCCGCCTCCTCGAACCGCAGGTCCGCCGCGGCGGCGAGCATCTCGCGCTCGAGCTCCGCCGCGACCTCGGCGAGCTCGGGCGGGAGCTCGGCCGCGCCCGCGCCCGGCGCCCATCCCCCGCCGCCGACGGCTGCGCGCGTGCGGACCGTCCGCGCGGCCTTGCCCGAGCGCACGTCGGCGCGGCTGCGCTTCGCGCGCGACGCGCCGTCGGGCCCCCCGCGCAACCGCTCGAGGATGTCGGTGACGGCCTTACGAATGGTCTGCGGATCGATGCCGTGCTCGGCGTTGTAGGCCGTCTGGAGCTGGCGGCGCCGCTGCGTCGTCCCGACCGCTTCCCGCATCGAGTCGGTGATCGAGTCCGCGTACAGGACCACCGTCCCGTCGACGTTCCGGGCAGCACGCCCCATCGTCTGGATCAACGACGGCGCCGAGCGGAGGAAGCCCTCCTTGTCGGCGTCGAGGATCGCGACGAGCGACACCTCGGGAAGGTCGAGCCCTTCGCGCAGGAGGTTGATCCCGACCAGGACGTCGATCGTGCCGAGGCGGAGAGCGCGGAGGATCTCGACACGGGTGATCGTGTCGATGTCGGAGTGCAGGTACTGCACGCGGACGCCCGCCTCCGCCAGGTAGTCGGTGAGGTCCTCCGCCATCTTCTTCGTGAGCGTGGTCACGAGCACCCTCCCGCCCTTGCTCACCGCGTGCTCGATCCGCACCATCAGGTCGTCGATCTGCCCGCGCGTCTGCTGGATCACCACCTCGGGGTCCACGAGCCCCGTCGGGCGGATCACCTGCTCGACAACCTGCGCAGAGTGCCCCAGCTCGAAGGAGCCGGGGGTCGCCGAGACGAAGATGGCCTGGGGGACCCGCTCGACGAACTCCTCGAAGCGCAGCGGCCGGTTGTCGAGCGCGGAGGGCAGCCGGAACCCGTGCTCGACGAGCACGTCCTTCCGGGAGCGGTCCCCCGCCCACTGGCCGTACAGCTGCGGCACGGCGACGTGGCTCTCGTCGATCACGACCAGGTAGTCCTTCGGGAAGAAGTCGAGCAGGGTGAACGGGGGGTCTCCGGGGCTCCGGCCGTCCAGATGGCGGCTGTAGTTCTCGATGCCCGAGCACGACCCGGTCTCGGCCAGCATCTCGAGGTCGTGCTCCGTGCGGGCTCGCAGGCGCTGCGCCTCGAGCAGCTTGCCCTCCCGCTGGAAGAAGGCGAGCCGCTCTCTCAGCTCGACCTCGATCGTGCCGATCGCCCGCTGAATCGTCTCGTCGCCCGCGATGTAGTGCGTGGCCGCGAAGACGACGACGTCCTCCAGCTCCTCGCCCATCTCGCCGGTGAGCACGTCGAAGGGGACGATCCGCTCGACCGTGTCGCCGAACAGCTCGACCCGGAGGGCCGACTCCTCGTAGGCGGGGTGGATCTCGATCGTGTCGCCCCGGGCGCGGAAGGTGCCGCGGACCAGGTTCACGTCGTTGCGCGCGTACTGGAGGTCGACCAGCCGCCGGAGGAGGTCGCGCTGGTCGATCACCTCGCCGACCCCGAGCCCGAGGATGCGGCCCGAGTACTCTTCGGGCGACCCGAGCCCGTAGATGCACGACACCGAGGCGACGACGATGACGTCGCGCCGCAGGAGGAGCGACGACGTGGTCGCGTGGCGGAGCCGGTCGATCTCGTCGTTGATCGACGAGTCCTTCTCGATGTACGTGTCGGTCGTGGGCAGGTACGCCTCGGGCTGGTAGTAGTCGTAGTAGGACACGAAGAACTCGACCCGGTTCTTCGGGAACAGCTCCCGCAGCTCCGAGGAGAGCTGTGCGGCGAGCGACTTGTTCGGCTCGATGATGAGGGTCGGCCGCTGCACGGCCTCGACGGCCCACGCGATCGTGGCCGTCTTCCCGCTGCCGGTGATCCCCTGAAGGGTCTGGAAGCGGTCGCCGCGCAGCACGCCCTCGGAGAGCGCGCGGATCGCCGCCGGCTGGTCGCCGGCCGGCTGGAACGACGACACGACCTCGAAGTCGGGCACTCTTCCGCAGCGTACCAACGGGGTGCTCGGCGCCGGCCGGGGGGCGAGTGCCGAGCACGCCTCACAGGTGGGCTGCGACGACCATGTAGGCCATGGCGACGCCCATGGCGACGAGGCAGACCCGCGCACCTCGGATGCCCAGCATGCCGGCGGGACCTGCGGCGCCGGAGGCCGCACCCGGGCCCCGGACCGCGCCTGCCGCGAATGCGGCCCACTCCGGAGCCGACGGCGCGCCCCAGGCTCCGACCGCCGCGTTGGCGACGACGAGCAGGGCGAGGACGGACGGGAGGAGCACGCCGCCCCCCGCCATGTGGGCCATCGCGCCGGAGGCTCCCGAACCCGCCCGCCCACCGGGCGCGGGCGCCCAGCTCATGGCCCACAGCATCGAGAACATCACCGCCGAGGCGACGAAGTGCGGGAGGTGGTGGGAGACGAGAGGAACGCCGTGCCGCGAGCCGGACACCCGGCGCACGACCCGCAGGCCGAACCACGCCGTCGACGCGGCGAACGCCACCGTCCACACGTCGTTCCAGGAGCCGGTCAGCCGACCGGTCAGCATCCCGGCCATCGACACGCCCATCGCCGCGTGGACGACGTCGACGTCGGCCTCGGTGGGACGTCGCCGACGAACCGCCAGGGCGAGGCGGCCCGCATGGAAGCACGCGACCCCGATCATCGCCACCGCGAGGACGTCTGCCAGGGGTCCTCCGGTCACCGTGCTCCTCTCCCGGCCTCGGGGGGCACGGCCCCGGCCTCGGGGATGGGCTCGGGGATGGACTCGGGCTCGCGGCCATGACCCACAGGCGGCGTGCGGCCCGCGACGCGGTCCGGCGCGTGCCGTCCCGGCCGGAGCCGCGCGCTGTTCCACACGACGAAGACCGAGGAGAGGGACATCGCACCGGCGGCGACGAGGGGATCCAGCAGGCCTGCAGCTGCGACCGGGATGGCGACCAGGTTGTACGCGAATGCCCAGAGCAGGTTGGAGTGGATGATCCGCAGGGTGCGGCGGGCGAGCGCGATCGCGGACGCTGCGGCCCGCAGGTCCTCACGGACGATCACGAGGTCGGCTGCGTCGATCGCGACGTCGGCGCCCGAGCCGACGGCCAGCCCGAGGTCCGCCGTCGCCAGCGCGGGCGCGTCGTTCACCCCGTCCCCGATCATCGCGACCGAGCGCCCGGCCGCCTGCAGGGACCGGATCACCGCCACCTTGTCGGCAGGCCGCGCGCCCGCGACCACCTCGTCGACGCCGATCGCGGCCGCGACCGTCCGCGTCGTCGTCTCGTTGTCCCCCGACACGAGGATGCAGCGCAGCCCGAGGCTCCGCAGCTTCGAGACGGCGGGGGCCGCGGAGGGCCGGACCGCGTCGGCGACGGCGATCGCTCCGATCACCGCGCCGTCGCTCGTGACCACGACCGCCGTGTGGCCGCGGGCCTCCCACTCCGTGCAGCGCGCCGCGATCTCGTCGGGCACGGCTGCGCCAGGCACGAGGGCGGGGCGACCCACCGAGACGGCGCGCCCCCTCACCGTCCCGGTCGCGCCGAGCCCGGCAACGCCGGCGAAGGAGTCCGCCGTTGTGAGCGCGCCCAGCTCTGCCCGGGCGGCGGCGGCGACGGCGCGGGCGACCGGATGCTCGGACGCCTGCTCCACGGCGCCGGCGAGCCGGAGCAGCTCGCCCCCGCTCACGCCCGAGGCGGCCGTGAGCCCGACGACCGCCATCCGGCCCTCGGTGACGGTGCCGGTCTTGTCGAGGACGACGGTGTCGACCTGCTTGGACAGCTCCAGCGCCCGGTAACCCTTGAAGAAGATCCCCTGCCGGGCACCGGTTCCCGAGGCGACGAAGAGCGCCGCGGGCGTCGCGAGGCCCAACGCGCAGGGGCAGGCGATGATGAGCACGGACAGCCCGGCGTTGAAGGCGTCGAGCGAAGAGGCCCCGGCTGCCAGCCATCCGCTCAGGGTGACGAGCGCCAGCACGATCACGACGGGGACGAAGACGCTCGCGACCCGGTCCGCGAGGCGCTGCACCTGCGCCTTCTCGTTTTGCGCGCGCTCGACCAGGGTCAGCATCTGGCCGAGCTGGGTGTCCGCCCCGACGCTCGTCGCTTCCACGACCAGCCGCCCCGCGCAGCACATCGTGCCGCCCGTGACCTCGTCGCCCGCTCGCACGTCGACGGGCTCGGACTCCCCCGTCATGAGGCTCCGGTCGATGGCCGATTCGCCGGAGACGACGACTCCGTCGGTTGCGACCTTCTCGCCCGGCCGGACGACGAAGCGGTCTCCCGGACGGAGGTCCGCAACGGGTCGCCGGCGCTCGGCGCCGTCGCCGTCCAGCATCGAGACCTCCTTCGCCCCGCGCTCGGCGAGCGCGCGCAGCGCATCGCCGCTGCGCTGACGGGATCGAGCCTCGAACCAGCGTCCGAAGAGGAGGAAGGTCGTGACCCCGCCGGCCACGTCGAGGTAGATCGAGCCGCCCGAGTGGTGCGCCAGCAGGTAGGCGATCGAGTGGCCCGTCGCACCGGCGTCCTCGAAGAACATCGCGTAGACGGACCACGCCGACGAGGAGATCACGCCGAGCGAGACCAGCGTGTCCATGGTCGCGGTGCGGTGGAGGGCGTGGCGGAACGCGGCCTCGTGGAAGGGCCACGCCGCCCACGTGACGACGGGGAGGGCCAGCGCGATCAGCACCCACTGCCAGCCCTCGAAGCGCGCGCTCGGGACCACCGAGAAGGCCACGGATGCGTCGCACAGCGGCATGAAGAGCACGGCGGCCACGACGAGGCGGCGCCTGAGTGACCGTACGCGCCTCGCCGCCTCCTCGGCGGAACCTGCAACGACGGCCTGACGGGGATCGCCCCCGACCAGCTGAGCCGCATAGCCGATCGATGCCACCTCGTCGACGAGCCGGGCGACGCTGACCGACGCCGGCGCCGTCACCGACGCGCGCTCGGTCGCGAAATTCACCACCGCACGGACGCCGTCGATGCCGTTCAGGTGCCGCTCGATGCGAGCTGCGCAGGCTCCGCACGTCATCTTGTCGACGGAGAAGGACAGCGACTGCACCTGGGGCTCGCGCCCGGCCCCGTCGCTGCCCGCGGCCCCCCCCGGTTGTCGGCGCGCCTGGCGGTGGGACGGGATCCCGAGCGGCGCCGGCTCGGGCTGGTCGGTGAGCGTCATGGCTGGCAGGGCTGGCGGGGCTGGATCGGGCGTGCCCGACGGCGTGCCCACGCTATTGCAGTTCGACCCCCATCGACAACGCCACCGGGGTCGCCGTCAGGTCCCGACATCGCGCCCGGCGGGCCGGGCGAGCCCGACGAGCCACTCCCAGAGCGCGTCGACCTCCGCGGCCACGTGCGCGCGAGTCGAGCTGTTGTCGACGACGTAGTCGGCGAGAGCGAGGCGCTCCTCTCGCGACGGCTGCGCGGCGATCCTCGCCCTGGCGTCCGTCTCGTCCATGCCCCTCGCCTCGACCAGCCTCGCGACGGCGACCTCCGTCGGGCAGTCGACCACGACCACGCGAACGAGCCCCAGCGCGTCGACGTGGGCCGGGCGAAGCAGGGGAACCACCACGACGGCGACACCTGGCGCGCCGGCAGCTGGCGCGGCGACACCTGGCGCGGCGGCGCCTGAGCCGGCGTCGGGACCGTCCAAGGACACGAGCCGCGCGAGCATCATCGCTCCGATCACGGGATGGGTGATCGAATTCAGATCGTCGAGCGCGGCGGGGTCGGAGAACACGATCGAGGCGAGAGCCGCGCGGTCGACGGTCCCGTCCCCGCTCACCACCCCGCGGCCGAAGCGCTCCACCACCGCGTCGTAGGCCGCGCCTCCGGGGGCCACGATCTCCTTCGCGATCTCGTCGGCGTCGACCACCGCCGCCCCGCGTGCGGCGAGCATCTTCGCGACCGTCGACTTCCCCGTCCCGATGCCGCCGGTGAGGCCGATCCGGACCATCACGGCCGCGACCGCACCGCGTCCGGAGCCGGGTTCGGCCGTCGCGGGCGCCGGCAGGCGGCGAAGAGCACCAGCGTCGTCTCGTCCACGTCGTCGGTCACGAACCAGTCGTCCGCGGTGATCCCGGACGCTCCGCTGCGGCTCCCGCGGGCGACGAGCGCGTAGGCGAGCGGCAGCAGCCGCGTGTACAGCGCGACGTACCAGCTCCTCGGGATCCGGTGGCGGAGGTCGAGGACGTCGAGACGGAGCAGCCGTTCCGCCTTCGCCCGGCGGGCGGCGAAGTCCGCCTTCACCCGGCCGGACCCGTCCAGCCCGCCGACCCAGACATCCTCGAAATGCGCACCCAGCAGCACGCGGAGGTCGTGGGGCCCGAAGAGGCGGAGGTGGAACGGGTTCTCGAAGTCGCACGTCACGTTCGGCGTGAGGAGGTACGCGGTCCCAGCGCCGGAGGTGACCCGGGCGAGCTCCGCGACGTGTCCGGAGGGGTCGGCGAAGTGCTCGACGAGGTGGGACGAGCAGACCGCGTCGAACGCCTCGTCGGCGATGCCGAGAGCGAGCGCGTCCATCTGCGCGACCGAGAACGCGGGTGAGGGGGCCGCACCGGGGGCGGGTCCCGCCGCGCGGTCGTGGGCCAGCCGGCGGGCGGCCATCGTCGCCTCCAGCGCGTAGTCGACGCCGAGCACCTGGCGGCCGCCACCGGTGAGCCGCAGCGACTCGAAGCCTTCGCCGCAGCCGACGTCGAGCACGCGAGCCGATCCGAGCCGCTCGAGCCGCTCGAGGACCGCCCGATAGCCCGCGTCGTGGAGGGCGAGCAGGGAGTCGGGGGTGGCGCCACGCCGCGGTCGCTCCCCGGTGAGCCTGGCACGGCGGCGGGCTCGCCCGCTGCCGCCTGGCGGCATAGGCCGGCGCGAGCGGGACGCCGCCGGCACCGTGCGCCAGTGTCGTGGCCGCGCCTTCGTCACCGCTCCTGTCGCTTCCTTACGGGGCCGCCCACCGGCGTCGCGGCGCGCTGCCGAGAGCCTGCACAGGAAGTCGCACGATCGACAGACTACGCAGCGACCGCGCGCCGAAGTGATCCGGCCCCTGCTACGAGACTCGAATCCTCTCGAATCCTCTCGAATCCTCTCGAAACGGTCACATACTGTTCATCGCCGCGTGTCCCTGCGTTTCATTGCGGTGCTCATACTGGCATCATGGCCGACCGTTCGACGTCACAGCCGGCCCGCCGGCGCGGGATCGCCCTTCTCGCCCACGAGAACAAGAAGCTCGACCTTCTCGATTGGGCGAAGTTCAACCGGGCGCACCTGGAGGCGCACGACCTGCTCGCAACCGCGACGACTGGAGCGTTGCTCGCCGAGGAGCTCGGTCTTCCAGTCGCCCGGCTCCAGAGCGGCCCGCTCGGCGGCGATCTCCAGATCGGAGCGAAGATCACCGAAGGCGCGGTCGATCTTCTCCTCTTCTCCTGGGACCCGCTCGAGCCGCAACCCCACGACCCCGACGTGAAGGCGCTTCTCAGGATCGCGGTCGTCTGGAACATCCCAGTCGCCTGCAACCGGGCTACGGCGGACTTTCTCATCTCGTCACCGTTGTTCAACGCGGACTACAAACGGATCGTGCCGGCGTACTTGTCGCCGGCTCCCAGGCCTGGATCCGGCACGAGAGCGCCCGGCAACCTGGGGGCGGTCGGTCAAGTCGTCGCCTGATCCCGACCACCTCGACGTGGGTGCGGCGGCACTCGGCTCGGCAGCTGGCTATCGGGTAGCGAGGAGCGATGCGCGGTAGTGCCACACCTTTCCGCCGTTGTTGGAGTAATAGAGGCCGACTTGCCCGGTGAAGGCGTAGAGGTCCTCGCTGCTGGACGCCACGACGGCGCCCACGACACCTCCGAGGTAGGCCCGGTACCACTGCTTTCCGCCGTTGGTCGTCACGTTGACCGAGTTGCCACCCATGGGTCCGCCATAGATGAAGTAGGTGGCCGGGCTGGCCGCGCCGACCGCGGTGACGACGTTCGGCGCGTTGGCTGCCGGGACATGCAGCTCGGGTCCATCGATCTTCCAGGTCTTGCCGCCATTGACGGTTGCGATGGGGTAGGTCACGTTGCCGAGGGACCTGCCGGTGCCCATCGACACCCCATCCGCGTCGTTGACGAACACCCGCGGAACGTGTACGAGGTTGGAGGAAACCCCCACGCTGGCCGAGCTGACGATCGCGCCCACGGGCTTGAACGGCGGGGACGAGGAACGTGGGAGCGCCGAGGCCGTGACCGTCGCTGGCGGCGACGATGCCGCCACGGCGGCAGACCGGCTCGAAGCAGTCGAGACCCCGACGATGATCGCGCTCGAGATCACGATGACCACGGCGGCGCTCATTGCCATGGCGACCCCGCTGCGACCCGGCTGCTGCGGAACGGGGGCTTGAAACCGGAACATGTCCTTCACTCCCTCCACCGCTGATCTGCCGAGAGCGAGACGCTGGCCGAGTGCTGCGAAGACGTCGACCGCTTCCTCGCTCGCGCGACTTCATGTTGGTTGCTGGCCCACGTCTGCGGCAGGGCCAGAGGTCCTCTGACCTGGATCCGAGAGCAACGAGCGGACCGGCACCGGGACGCTGCCCGAGGGAGCGAACAGCCGCGGACCGCCACGGCGCACCGGGCGCCGGCACCAGTGCTCTGACGTGAGGGCGCGCCCTCGACCGCGGCGCGGGTTCTCGTAGTTCTGCCGGCCACGTGGTGCTCGGTGCACCTCGGATCGACCATCCTGCTGGCCAGGGAGCCGGTGCCGTGGGTGGTGGCGCGCCGCGCCAGCCGGAAGACTGGCCGGAAGACTGGCCAGAAGATGACGACCCGGACCCCGACTCCCGTGCCCGCTCCTCCAGCCGGCGACGCTCCCCCCGCCCCGGGCGGCACCGCGCGGTACCGCAGTGCCGCGGGAGCGGAGGGGCTGCTCCCGGCATGGCGGCGGCTGCTCCCGGGCGGATCGCCCGCCGGGTGGCTCGAGCACCTGATCCTCGCCGCCGTCGCCTTCGTGCCCCTGCTCGTCGTCCGGCGGGGCGTGGTCAGCTCGGACACGAAGTCGTACCTCTACCTCGACCCGACGCGTTTCCTCGGCCAGGTCACCTCGATGTGGTCCCCGACAGTCGCGCTCGGGACGGTCACCCACCAGTACATCGGCTACCTGTTCCCGATGGGGCCCTACTACGCGCTCACCGCGGTCATCCACCTCCAGACGTGGATCGCGCAGCGCCTGTGGCTGGGGGCCATCCTCTTCGGCGCCGGCGCCGGTGTCCTCTTCTGCTGCCGGGCGCTCGGCGTCCGGGGTCCTGCGGCGATCGTCGCGGCGCTCGCCTTCATGTGCTCGCCCTACATCCTCCAGTACTCGGGCCGGATCTCGGTGATCCTCATGCCCTGGGCGGGCCTCCCGTGGCTCGTCGCGTTCAGCGTGCTCGCGCTCCGAGACCACGTGAGCCGCTCGGGCCCCCGATGGCGCAACCCAGCCCTCTTCGCGCTCGTCGTCGCGCTCACGAGCGGCATCAACGCGAGCTCCGCCCTCTACGTGGCCCTCGGGCCCCTCCTCTGGCTCGTGTGGGCCGTCGCGGTCGCACGCGAGGCCACCTGGCGGGACGCCGGCTGCGTGCTCGCGCGGATCGGCGTGCTGTCGGTGCTCGTCTCCGCGTGGTGGATCGCGGGTCTCGTCGTCGAGGCGGGCTACGGAGTGGACATCCTTCGCTACACGGAGTCGGTGAAGGCCACCAGCTCGACCTCGACGCCGCTCGAGGTCCTGCGGGGCCTTGGCTACTGGTACTTCTACGGCAGCGGGAGGACCGGGCCGTGGACCGAGAGCGTCGTGCTGTACACGAGATGGGCCTGGGTCGTCGCCGTCTCGTACCTCGTGCCGGCGCTTGCGTTCGCGTCGGGCGTGCTCGTCCGCTGGCGGCACCGGGGCTACTTCGTGCTGCTCACCGTGGTCGGCGTCGTGCTCTCGGTGGGCGCCTACCCCTACACACATCCCACCGCGGTCGGCGGCGCGCTGAAGGCGTTCATGAACGGCACGACCGCGGGGCTCGCCATGCGCTCGACCGACCGCGCCACCCCGCTCGTGCTGCTCGGGCTCGCGATGCTGCTCGGCGCCGGCGTCGCCGGCGCGTGGGAGCGGCGCGCGTGGGCGGGCTGGACCTCGTCGGCGACGCTCTGCGCGCTCGTGCTCGCGGGCAACCCTGCGCTCTTCAACGGGGACGCCGCGGTCGTCGACGGCCTCACGCAACCCTCCAGGCTCCCGTCCTACGAGGTCGCCGCCGCCCGCTACCTCGACTCGGTCTCTCCCAGCACGCGGGTGCTCGCAATCCCGGGGAACGCCTTCGCCGCGTACACCTGGGGCGACACCAACGACACGCCCCAGCCGGCGCTGCTCCACCGCCCCTTCGTCACCCGCGAGCAGCAGGTCATGGGATCGATGGCGACCGCGGACACCCTCTACGCGATCGACGAGCCGATCCAGACACGCATCGAGGACTGGTCCGCCCTCGCGCCGATGGCGCGCCTCCTCTCCGCGGGCGACGTCCTCGTCGAGTACGACCAGACATCCGCACGCTACGGAAGCGTCCAGGCCGTGACACTCGCGCGGGCGCTCCAGACGGTGCCACAGGGGCTGACCCTCGCGCGCACCTTCGGCAGGCCGGGCGAGGGCGTGGCGAGGCCCACAGTGGACGCCGAGCTGCTCGCCGGCACACCGCGCACGCCGAAGCCACCTCCTCTCGCCGTCTACGCGGTGCACGACCCCCGCCCGATCGTGCGCGCCGAGTCCGACCACGGCGCGCTCGTCGTCGCCGGTGACGCGACCGGGCTCGAGTCTCTTGCGGCGCAGGGGCTCTTGGGCACGTCCGGCGCGGTGTACTACGCGGCCACGCTGGACTCGAACCCGGCGCTGCTCCGCCGGCTCGCCGCCGAGGGCGCCACCCTCGTCGTCACCGACACGAACCGTAAGCAGAGCTACCGCTGGAACGGGCTCAGCTCGAACGCCGGGCAGCTCGAGACCGCCGCCCAGGACACGACAACACGCACACCGTCGAGCAGCCCGCTCGACCTCTTCTCGACGGCGACGGACCCGAGACCGCCTTCGGGGAGCCGCACGGTCGCCACCTACGTCGGCGCGGCGGAGGTGACCGCCTCCTCCTACGGCAACCCCGTCACCTACGCGCCCGAGCAGCGTGCCTACGGCGCGATCGACGGCGATCTCCGCACGGCGTGGGAGACCGGCGCGTTGACGCCCGACGTGAACGGTCAGTGGTGGCAGGTCGCGTTCGGGCACCGCGTCAGGGCCGGCCACGTGACCCTGGTCCAGCCCCTCTACGGGCAGCACAAGCGGTCCATCAGCAGGGTCACGCTCACGTTCACAGGGGGACGGCCGGTCACCGCAGAGCTCGGTGCGCCCTCGCGCCGGCGCACCGGGCAGCGCATCGACTTCCCCCGGCGCTCCTTCCGGACGCTGCGCGTCACCATCGATGCGACGACCTCGGAGCAACGCGGCTCGGTGGGCTTCGCCGAGGTGGGGGTTCCCGGGCAGCACGTCGTCGAGGTCGCCCGGATGCCGACCGACCTCCTGTCACGGCTCGGTCGCGCGTCGTTGAAGGACCGGCTCGTGATCGCGATGACACGCACACGGGGGTCCCCCTACACGACCGCGCGGACCGACCCCGAGATGGTCCTCGCGCGCTCCTTCACGCTCCCCACCGCGCGCACCTTCACGCTCTCGGGAACCGCGACGCTCTCGCCGTACCTCGCCGATGACGAGATCGACCGGCTCGTCGGCGTCCCCGGCGCCACAGGCTCGGGCGTCGTGGCCACGTCGTCGAGCCGCCTGACAGGCGCGCTCGCAGACACTGCTGCGGCGGCGGCCGACGGCAACCCGGCCACGATCTGGCAGACGGGCTTCGGCGGGCAGGACGTCGGCGGCGCGTGGCTCCGCTACCTGCTCCCCTCGCCGATCACCTTCGACCGCCTCTCGCTCGTCGTGGTCGCCGACCGGCGCCATTCCCTCCCCGAGGCGCTGACGGTGAGGGTGGCGACAGCTGCGACCGGCCGTGTCGAGCGCCGGCACGTCGCGCTGGGGCACATCCGCGCCCACGCCGCGCCGGGCACGACGGTGACCGTGCGGGCGACCTTTCCGGCCGTGACCGGCGACCGGATCCGGATCGCCTTCGACAAGGTCAGCTGGCGGCAGGGCGTGCTCGCGGGCGGCTCGCGCACCGGGACCCTCCCGCTCGGGATCGCGGAGCTCGGGATCCCGGGCTTGCGCGTCCCGCCGCCTCCGGCCGCACTGCCCGGCACGTGCCAATCGGACCTGCTCCGCATCGACGGGCGCCCCGTGACAGTGAAGGTCGTGGGCTCGACGGCGACCGCGCTCGGCGACGGCCAGGTCTCGCTCGAGCCTTGCGGCGCCGACGCGCACGGCATCCACCTTTCGGCGGGGCGGCACGTGGTCGAGAGCGCGCTGGCGACGACCCCGGTGCACGTGTCGCCGGGGCCCCGTCCGCCGGGAGTGGCGCCGGGAGTGGCGCCGGGAGCGTCGCCGGTGAAGTCGGCAGTGCCCGACGTGCCGGGATGGAACGTCGACCGGCTGACCCTGAGCTCGTCGCCCGGCGGCGGCCCCGCGTCCGGCGGCGGCCCCGCGTCCGCCGGCGGCCCCGCGCCCGCCGGGGCCGCGACGATGCCGCCCGCGCCCGGCCCGGCGCCGCACGTCCGCGCACGCGAGACCTCCGCCACCTCCTGGTCGCTCGGCGTCGGCCAGGTGAGCGGGCCGTTCGAGCTCGTGCTCGGCGAGAGCCTCGACGCGGGCTGGCACGCCCTCGCGACGCCCGCACCCGGCGCGCCCGCCGGCGCCCGCCCCGTGACACTCGGCACGCCGCAGCTCGTCGACGCCTTCGCCAACGGCTGGCAGGTGACCCGGGCCGATCTCCGCGCGCTCGGGGTCCGTGGCGGGACCGGCACCGGGGCCGCGGCCGCAGGTTCTTCGGCCACCGGCTCCGGCTCGAAGACCGCGGGCTTCACCGTGGCGCTCGTCTGGACCCCCCAGCGCTGGGCGTGGGCGGGGATCGTGATCTCGGGCGTCTCGATCCTCGGGTGCGCGGTGCTGGCGGTCGTGCCGGCGCGGAGGCGACGCCACAGGCCGGCCCGGCGCCGGCGCGATGGTCGGGGCCGCAGCGTGAAGGACCGCGGCGGCCGGGAGCCGATCGGACGGGCGTCGCCGGCGCGCGGCCGCGAGCCCGTCTCTCGTGCGCCCCCGCCTCCGCCCTCGCTCACGCTGCCGGGCACCGGGGCACCGCGCCGGCGGCTCCCATGGTGGGCCGTCGCCGTCATCGCAGTGGTGACCGGAGGGCTCGGGGCGGCGATCAGCACACCGGGGGCGGGGATCGCCATCGCGGTCGCGGTCGCCGCCGGCCTCACCTTCCGTCGGCTGCGGCTCCTCGGGGCGGCCGCAGCGGTCGTGCTCCTCGCCGTCGCCGGCGCGCTCGTGGTCGCCGGGCAGCTCCTACACCCGGCTCCCAGCGGGGGGAGCTGGCCCGCCGCATACCACGACGCGGCGACGCTGGCGGCGATGGCGGTGGCGTTCTTCGGAGCGGACGCCGTCGTCGACTACGCGACGACGCCGGCACCCAGCGGCAGCGGATAGCTCGTCTGGTCCCAGCAGGCCTCCTCGGCGAGCGCCTGCAAGGCGCCGCGCGCGGCCGCGTCCCACGTGAGCGCCCGCGCGCGGGCGAGCGCGCCCGCGCCGAGCCGTGCGCACAGGCCGGCGTCCAGCGCGATGCGGGTGACGGCCGCCGCGATCTCCGCGTCGCCGTCGGCGAGGAGCCCGCTCAGCCCGTCAGCGACGGCGTCGCGATGCCCCGCGATGTCCGAGGCGACGGCGGGCGTGGCGCACGCCCCTGCCTCGGTGAGCGTCATTCCCCATCCCTCGCGTTGGGACACCGAGGCCACCATCCAAGCCCGGCGGTAGAGGGCGACGAGCTCGACGTCGCCGACACGGCCCGGCAGCGACACCCACGCTGTCGCTCCGAGCGCGCGCCGGAGCGACTCGAGGCGGGGACGCTCGTAGCCCTCCCCGGCGATCACCGCTCGGAGCGACGGCACCGACCGCTTGGCCCGAGCGAGCGCACGCAGGAGGAGGTCGAACCGCTTCACCGGCACGAGCCTGCCCACGGCCACGACCAGTGGCTCGGCTGTGCGGACCCCGGGCAGCCCCGGCGTGAAGCGCGGGTCCACGCCCGGCGGAAGGACGGTGACCCGGCCGGCGTCGAAGCCGAGGAGGTCGACGATCTCGGTGCGGGACGACTCCGAGAGGGTGATCACGCGCGTGGAGCGGTACAGCGGGGGCGCAAGCCGCTGCTCGGTGACCTCGCCGATACGCGCCATCCACCGCGGCAGCGTCATGCGCCACATCTCCGCGTGGACGTGGTGAAGGAAGACGACGCGCGGGCCCCGGAACCAAAGCGGCGAGAAGAACGGCATGCCGTTCCAGATCTCGACCAGGCCGTCGCCGGCCCGATGGCGGCGGAGCACGTCCTCCATGGCTCTGCGCGCGAAGACCCCGTAGCGGCCGCCGCGCCGAAGGACCCGATAGCCGTCCCGCTCCAGCGCGCGTGCGGCACCGGGCACTGCGGAGGTCCGCAGCTCGACGTCCATCCCCGCGGCCGCCCAGAGGCTCGCGATCCGGTGCGCGTGGAGCTCTGATCCGCCCGCCTCCGGGTCCTCGAGATCGCGCCACGCCAAGATGCGCACCCGTTCGAGCCCGCTCTCCGCCGCGATGGCGGCGAGCTCGGGCAGGTGCGCCGCGGTGGCGGGCGCCGGTGCGTCGATCCGGCCACGCTGGTGCGACGACCGCGGTCGCGACCGCGACCGCCGTGCGCTTTGGATCTCCGACCCCCCCGGGAGCGTCACCGGACGGGAGCGTACTTCGCGCCTGGCGGGACGCACAGGGTTCGCGCGCACCCGGACTGCGCGGCGGCGATCCGTGACCTGCGGACGGCCCGTGAGCGCCGGCGGAGCCTCTCTCGGCTCGCCGCCGCGCGCGGTCGGAGCACCTGGAGCACGTGCAAAGCTCGCACCGTTCAGCATTCGACGTCGTCGGGACTCTCCGTGGCTCAGCATTCCGCGTCGTGTGAGAGCGGCCGCATTTGTCTCCCGTTGGTAGATTCCCCCCCGTGGCTCCGGGCTCACGGTTCCCGAGCGGCGCTGCGTGGGGACCGATCCTCGGGGCCATCACGGCGGTCGCAGCCGTAACCGACCTCGACGCGTTCGGACCGCACGCGATGCAGGCGCTGAACGAGGTCGTCCCCTTCGACATTGCGTCGTTCAACGAGATCGACACCTCGGCGGGACGCGCCGTCTTCAGCACCTGGCCGCCAGACGCGGACCTCGGCAACGCCGATGTGGAGGCGTTCCCACAACTCGTACGCCAGAACCCGATTCTCCGCTACCAGGAGGCGACCGGCGACGGGAGCGCTCACAGGCTCTCGGACTTCGTGTCCGTCGACGAGCTCCACGGCCTCGACCTTTACCGGAGCGTCTATGGCCCGCTCAACGTCGAGTACCAGGTCGCCATCGGGCTCGCGGCGAAGCTGCCCCTCACCATTGCGTTCGCCCTCAACCGCTTCGATCGCGACTTCACGGACGACGAGCTCGCTCTGCTCGACGTCCTGCGTCCTCATCTCATCCAGGCGTATCGCAACGTCCAGGCCCTCGATACCCTGAGGGTCGTCGATGACGCGCTGGCCGAGGTCGGGAAGGCGATCATCGTGCTCGGTCAGAACGGCGGGGACGAGCGAGCCCCTCCGTGGGCGCAGAAGGCCCTGATCGAGCACTTCGGACCCCCCCGCACAGGGAGCATGCCCGAGGCGGTGCAAGCGTGGGTGGTCGAGCAGCAACGCCTGACGTTCGACGATGGGCGGCCCCGCATTCGCCAGCCGCTCGTCAGCACGTCCGGCGATCGTCAACTGGTGGTGCGGTTCATCGCCAACGCACGCGACCGCCCGAACGTGCTCGTCGTCGAAGATCGGCAACCACGCCGTGAAGCGACCGAACTGCAGCGCGCCGGCCTCACGGCGAGAGAGGCCGAGATCCTGATTCTCTTGGTGCGCGGCGAAACGACGGCCCGGACGGCCAGCAGGCTCGACGTCTCGCAGGGCACGCTCAACAAGCACTTGCAGCACATCTACCGAAAGCTTGGAGTCAACAGCCGCGCCGCGGCCATCGCCGCGGCCACCGACGCCATCTTCAGCGGACGCTGAGCCGTCGGCCGCCCTCCAGAGGGTGACGTCGCACCGGGAGGCGGCATGTACGCAAGGTCGTCTCCTACCCAACATTGAGTATTTACTTCGTCGCCACCGCGCCCGCATAATCCGGCAGCGCACGACGAGGTGCGCTGCACTCGACTGTTCTCAGTCGCAAACACGGCGGGAGGAAAAGTTGCGACGACACATCGTTGTATCCGCGGGCGTGATCGCGCTTACCGTTGCGCTCGGACCGGTATCGGTCGCGTCGGGTGCAGCAAGGGCCTACACCGCACAGCGGGCGAAGACGAGCGGACCCGAGAAGATCTTCGTCCTGCCACAGGGCGAGACATCGGCGACGCACCCTGGGACGATCCTCATGACCGGGACCATCGCCGACTACGGCAAGGCGATCGCGACCAATGCCAAGCGCAAGCCGACAGCGAGCGGGCTCTACCGGCAGCTGGAGCTGAAGAAGGGGACGATCCTCGTCGACATCTCAGCGCTCGGGAGGGCGATCACGAAGGCGTTCTCGCATCCGACATTCGACGCGGCCTCGTGCTCCGTCTCCGTCACGGTGTCCGCGAAGGTTTCGCTCGTCTCGGGGACGAGGGCGTACACCGGGATCACCGGGTCCTTCACGCTGTCCGGGAGCATCGCGGAGATCGCACCCCGCACGAAGAGCGGCGCGTGCACAACGAAGACATCGACGCCGCCTCTCGCGACATTCTCGGAGTTCACCGGGTCCGGGACGGTGACGCTGCCGTAGTGCGCCGAAGCTTTCAGGGCGCGCCGGCACCGCCCGCCGAGCCGCTCGGAGGCGAGCACGGCAGCCGTGGTCGGTGGACCCGGACCAGCTCGCCCACCGCTGCGCACAGGAGGAACCCCTGCACGCCGAGGTCGGCGGTCGCGGTCGCTCGCGGCGCACCTTTCGCAAGGCCCACCGCGACCGCGGCCAGCGCGGCCGCACCCACGAGCACCACGACGAACGGCCGGTCTCCCACGCCGAGCAAGTACATCGTCACGACCACCGTCACGCTCAGGCACACCATCGCCAGCGCGAGCGGAAGGAACGCCCCGGCGGCCGACACGTACCGGCCCGAGAAC
>JAJZMD010000188.1 GCA_021803085.1 Actinomycetes bacterium | reverse complement strand
TTGATCGTCGCCAGGATCCCCGTCACGAGCCGTTCTTGCCTGCTCGTGAAGCCGACCTCCGGCCCTCGTGCTCGGATCCCCCGCGGGCATCGTCGGCACAGCTGCCGCAAGTCCCCGACAGGACGAGTTGGTGACCCGAGACGAGGAATCCCGACCAGACCCGGACCCGGCTCGTCAGGTCAGCGACGATCGAGCAGGCGAGTGGCTCCATCCGACCACAGGTGCTGCACAAGAGGTGGTCGTGGTGCTCACTCGCCACCTCGTAGTGGCCACGGCCGTCGCCGAGCGGCACCCGGACGACGGTCCCCGACCGCTCGAGCCCACAGACGGCCCGGAACACCGAGGACGGATCGGGCGCGAGGCCCTGACGCGCGAGGTCGTCCTGGAGCTCGTCGAGCGTCCAGCAATGCCGGACGGGTCGACTCATGATCTCGAGCACCTGTTCGGCGATCAGCGAGCGACGGACCACGCCGCGAGACGATACGCAAGTTGGTTGCGCAAGTCAATTGCACGTGTGGTCGTCGGGCTCGGACCGCCGATCGGTGTCGCCGCCGACCCCTGACCGGCGCCTTGGCTGGCTGGTCACCGCCACAGCTCGACGCCGCGGGTCGCGGTCCGCTACGGCTCGGAGTGCTCGCCGCTCAGCGTCCCGCGCCCGGACAGCCGGTAGAGAAGGACGAAGGCGGGGACAACGATCGCGACCATCACGCCGGCGACGACGAGCTCGGTCACGAGCGCGGGCGTGGGCGCGGCTGCCGCTTTGAGGCTGAGCGTCCCAGGTAGCATCGCCGGGAACTGGGCTGCCGCCCATCCCCAGAGCATGGTGGCGAAGGTGGCGGCGGCCAGGTACCGCAACCCCGTGGTCCGGCGGGTCGCCAGCCCCGCGAGCACGGTGGTGCCGAGGACCACCGAGGCGACGAGCAGCCCGAGCGCCGGAGAGGCGATGAGGTGGTGGGCGATGTGCGGAGCGCTCTGGTCGAGCTCGTAGAGCGCCAGGCCGCCGAGCGCGCCAGCGAGGACGCCCGAGGCGAGCGCCCGGCGCCGGAAGTATTCGGTCATCGTCGGCTGGTGCCGCTCGGCGTCGCAGGTGAGGTAGACCGCAGCCAGGTAGGCGAAGGCCACGACCGAAAGGACGCCCAAGGTGAGTGCGGTCGGAGACGTCCAGGCCGCGATGTCGACGCCGTGCGCGACCGCGTGCACCTTCCCGGTCACGATGGCCCCCGCTGCCGCCCCGAAGAAGAACGGGGTGATGAGCGACGACGAGGCGAAGAGGGCGCCGCTCAGCCGGCGGTAGCGCAGGCTCGTGGCGACCGCCCGGAAGGCGAAGCCGCTCCCGCGCAGGATGACGCCGAACGCGGCCATGCTGAGCGGCACGAACAGCGTCGTCATGATCGCCGCGAACGCCGGGGGGAAGCCCGTCCACAGGACCACCAAGACGATGACCAGCCAGACGTGGTTGGCCTCCCAGATCGGGGCGATGGCACGGTCGATGAGCTGGCGGGGCGCGGCCCCCCGACGGTCGCCGCCGGCGAGGAAGTCCCAGACCCCGCCACCGAAGTCCGCTCCTCCGGTCGAGGCGTACATGGTGACGATGAGCCAGAGCAGCGCGGCGAGGACGTCGACGATCACGGGCCGACCTCGCTGGGATGTGGTTCCCCGGGCGGGCCGTAAGGGACGTCGGGCGCCGACGCGTCGACTCGCATGCGCCATCGGCGGGCCATCACGACGAGCGTGGCGATGGTGGCTGCGGTGAGCAAGGGATAGATGACGAGCACGGCGAGGAACGTGAAGGTCACACCACCTGAAGTCGTGACCGCCTGGGAGACCAGCTCCACCTTGTAGACGATCCACGGTTGGCGTCCGACCTCGGTCACGACCCACCCGGCCTCCATGGCCAGCGTCGCCGCCGCCCCGCTCACGGCCACGCCGACCAAGAACGGTGTCGTCGAGCGGCGCAGCGTCGGCAAGCCTCGCCTGCGCCACCACGTCCAGGCGCACCACGCCGACCAGAAGACCAGCGCGAACCCGATTGCCACCATGAGGTCGAAAGAGAGGTGGATAAGGGTCGGGAACGGCGGACGGAACGCCGACGGCACGCTGTCGAGCCCGATCAACCGGGTGTTGGGGGAGAATCCGACGAGCAATGAGTCGAGGTCGGGGATCCGAAGGCCACCGACGACCCGCCCGTTCAGCAGCACGCCACCCAGGTACTCGGCGACGTGGGTCCGGGTGTGCAGCACGTACTCCATCGCCGCGAACTTGGCCGGCTGCTGGCTGGCGATGGCCCGCGCCGCGGTGTCGCCGATGCCGATCTGGAGGGGGCTGCAGATGGCACCGACGCTGAAGGGGATCAGCAGCCCGAGGCGGTGGTAGCGGTCACGCCGGCCCCGCAGCATCCCCACGGCGTAGACGCTTGCCACCCCGAAGCCGGTCACCATGTAGGCGGCCAGCACCATATGGGGCACCTCATACCACGAGGCATTGTTGAAGAACACGGCGAACGGGTCGATCCGGTAGACGTGCCCGTGGCTGAGGCGGAACCCTGTGGGCTGGTTCATCCACGAGTTCGCCGCCACCACCGACCAGGCCCCCAAGATGCCCGAGATCGCCACGGGCAGGAGCGACCAGAAGTGCCACCAGGGCGCCAGGCGGTCCCAGCCGAAGAGGTAGATGGCCACGAACACCGCTTCGAGGAGGAAGAAAATCCCCTCGATGCTGAACGGGATGCCGATCGCAGCCCCGAACTTGCCCATCAAACCCGGCCACAAGAGCCCCATCTCGAAGGACAAGAGGGTGCCCGAGACGGCGCCCACGGCTACCAAGACCGCCATCACTTTCGACCACCGGCGGGCGAGCAACAAGGCATCGGCGTCACCGTGGCGGAGCCCTCGGTAGTGGGCCAGCATCACCACGGTCGGGAGCGCCACCCCGAAGCAGGCGAACACGATGTGGAAGGCCAGCGTGGTGCCCATCTGGCTGCGCGCTTGGGCGACGGAGGAGATGGCGCTCAGGAGCACGAGCCATCCTCGCGCTCTCGCATCGGCCGGGCAGCGCGCCGCCGGCCGATCACCGTCGTCCACGGTGGTGGCTGGCGCGGTGATGCCAACGTCGCCGCGGCGCCGGGTCCGCCGCCGTTGGGCGACACGCCTCGGTACGCGCATCACGGCGTAGCGGATCAAGCGCGGCTCGGCCGCATTTGGGAAAAGAGATCGTCTCTTCTGCTCTCTTCTCACGATGCGCGTCGCACGCAATCGCTGAGCTGGGCAACGCACATTCGGCCGGCGAGCGCGTGCGCAAGATCCCTCTCAGGGGGTTCAGTTGCACACCCGTGCCCTCTCCCCGGATCTTCGGTTGCATACCGCCTCGCTCTCGCCCGCAGCACCGGTCGCGCGGCATCGGGACCCCGGCCCCGCCGAAGAGCCACCGCGGCACCGCGGCGGCACCCTGCGCACCTTGGTCTGGAAGTGGCCGAACGTCTTGTTCAGATCGTGGACAACACGGGTCTGGCGGGGAACGGGCTCCTCCAGGGCGAGCAGCTCACC
>JAJZMD010000053.1 GCA_021803085.1 Actinomycetes bacterium | reverse complement strand
GCACCCGGCGGCGGGGCGCGCATGGAGGTCTCGTGGCGCAGCGCCCACGAGGGCGAGCCCCCGCAGGGGTCGGAGGGGTCGCGGGGGTCGGAGGGGTCGGAGGGGCGACACGGGTCGAAGGGGCTCCGGGGGTCGCGGGGCGGCGAGGCCGTCAGGACCGCCAGGGCCCGGTCCGTATCGAGCGGGGCGACGTCCGCCAGACATTGAGCACTCGTAATCTTTCCCGACAAGCAACTCAACGCACCTCGACCAGAAGGAGGGGCCGCAGATGGACCAGCTCTCATCTCGCCGGAGGCTCGCCGGCGTGGCCACGGCAGCGTGCTGCCTCACGCTCGCGGCGGCCACGGCCGCGCCCGCTCTCGCCGGCGCGGCGGCGCACACGCACCGCGTCCAGTCCCGCGTCGCACTGGTCAAGATCGAGAAGACGAAGAAGTACGGAGCGCTCTTGGCAGACGCTGCAGGCAGGACGCTGTACTACAACAGTGCGGAGACCGTGAAGTCGCTCAAGTGCACGGGGAAGTGCCTGCGCGTCTGGCCGCCGCTCCTCACCCATGGGAAGCCGAAGGCAGGACCGGGCGTCGTCGGCAAGGAGCTCGGGGACGCGAAGCGGGGTGCCTCGCTGCAGGTGACCTACCACGGGCACCTCTTGTACCTGTTCTCGGGTGACAGCGCCGCGGGTCAGGCCAACGGTGTCGGGATCAAGGCTCTCGGCGGCACCTGGTTCGCGCTCCGCAGCACCGGCGCGCCGGTGAAGCCCGCTACGACGACGACGACCACCTCGAGGAGCGGCTACGGGGGCTACGGGGGCACGAGCAGCTCCAGTGGTTCGAGCAGCTCCAGTGGCTCGAGCGGCTCCAGTGGCTCGAGCGGCTCCAGTGGCTCGGGTGGGGGCTGGTAGGGACCTTCAGGAAAGGGACCTTCGGGCGAGGTCGAACCGGTCGAGGTTCATCACCTTGTTCCACGCGGCCACGAAGTCGCTCACGAACTTCTCCTGGGCGTCGGCGCTCCCGTAGACCTCGGCGATGGCACGGAGCTGGGAGTGCGCGCCGAGCACGAGGTCGACGGCCGTCGCAGTCCATCTGAGCTCGCCGCTGGAGCGGTCCTTGCCCTCGTAGACGTGCTCGGCCGTGGTCGACGGCTCCCACACGGTCGCCATGTCGAGCAGGTTCACGAAGAAGTCGTTCGTGAGGACCCCGGGCCGGTGCGTCAGCACCCCGTGGCGGGACCCGCCGGCGTTCGCGCCGAGCGCCCGCATCCCTCCGAGGAGCACGGTCATCTCGGGGGCGGTCAGCGTCAGGAGCAGCGCGCGCTCCACGAGCAACTTCTCGGGAGCCAGCTTCTCCCCGTCCCGGAGGTAGTTGCGAAAGCCGTCGGCACGCGGCTCGAGCACCCCGAATGACGCCACGTCGGTCTGGTCCTGCGACGCGTCGGTGCGCCCGGGCGAGAAGGGGACGGTGACGTCGAAGCCGGCGTCCCTCGCCGCCCGCTCGACTGCGGCGCAGCCTCCCAGGACGACCAGGTCGGCGACAGAGACCGACTTGCGGCTCGACTGCGTGGCGTTGAAGTCCCGTCTGACCTGCTCGAGCACCGAGAGCACCGTTGCGAGCTCGGCGGGGTCGTTCGCCTCCCAGCGGCATTGGGGCTCCAGGCGGACCCGGCCGCCATTGGCGCCGCCGCGCTTGTCGGTGCCCCGGAAGCTCGCCGCCGCCGCCCATGCCGCCAGCACCAACTGGGACACGGAGAGCCCGGCAGCGAGGATCGTCTCCTTCAAGAAGGCGACGTCGAGGTCGTCGACGAGCTCGTGGTCGACCGGCGGGACGGGGTCCTGCCACAGCTGGGGCGCGGGCACGAGCGGGCCGCGGTAACGGGAGACGGGTCCCATGTCGCGGTGGAGCAGCTTGAACCAGGCCTTCGCGAAGACCTCGGCGAGCTGGCCGGGATGCTCGTGGAAGCGCCGGGCGATCGGCTCGTAGACGGGGTCGACCTTGAGCGCGAGGTCGGTCGTCAGCATCATCGGTGCGTGGCGCCTGCTCGCGTCGTACGCGTCGGGCACCGTCCCCTGCGCCTCGGGGTTCTTCGGCGTCCACTGCTTCGCCCCCCCTGGGCTCGTCGTGAGCTCCCAGTCGTAGGTGAACAGGTTGTCCAAGAACCCGTTGTCCCACGCCGTGGGGTTCGTGGTCCACGCCCCCTCCAGCCCGCTCGTCCAGGCGTCGGGCCCGTTCCCGGCGCCGACGTCGTTCCGCCATCCGAGACCCTGCTGCTCGAGCGGGGCCGCTTCGGGCTCGGGCCCGATGTGCTCCGCGGTGACCGCGCCGTGGGTCTTGCCGAAGGTGTGACCACCCACGATGAGCGCAACGGTCTCCTCGTCGTCCATGGCCATCCGGGAAAAGCTCTGGCGGATGTACGTGGCGGCGAGCAGCGGGTCGGGGTTCCCACCCGGCCCCTCGGGGTTGACGTAGATGAGCCCCATGTGGTCGGCGGCGTAGGGGCCGACCATCTCCCCGGCGTCGGCGTGGCGCTCGTCGCCCAGCCAGGTGTGCTCGGCACCCCAGTCGATGTCGTCCGGCTCCCAGATGTCGGGGCGCCCGAACCCGAACCCGAAGGTCCGCAGTCCCATCGCCTCGACGGCGCAGTTCCCGGCGAACATGATGAGGTCGGCCCACGAGAGCCTGCGCCCGTACTTCTGCTTGACGGGAAGGAGCAGCCGGCGTGCCTTGTCGAGGCTGGCGTTGTCGGGCCAGCTGTTGAGCGGGGCGAACCGCTGCGACCCGGTCCCGCCGCCGCCGCGTCCGTCGGTGATGCGGTAGGTGCCCGCCGCGTGCCAGGCCATGCGGATGAACAGCGGGCCGTAGTGGCCGTAGTCCGCGGGCCACCACTCCTGCGACCTCGTCATGAGCTCGACGAGGTCGCGCCGCAGCGCATCGACGTCGAGGGCCTCCACCTCGATCGCGTAGTCGAAGTCCGCCCCGAACGGGTTGGACTGGGCGGGATGGGCGTGCAGGACGTTCACGTCCAGACGGTCCGGCCACCAGTCCTCGATCGTCGTGGGCCGGCGGACCCTGCTGACCGGGCAATCGCTGTCGGGCATCTCCGGGACCTCCTGGTCGTGCATGCTCAGTCTGCCAGTCTGTAGGCTACTTCCGAAGTTAGACTTCTTCTAATACAGGATTGTGATCAGGTCAAGAGGTAATCTCACACGATGACCACGCCGGACCTGCTCTCGCGGCTCCGCGGTCGGGACTGGCGACTCAGCGCCCAGCGCCGCGCCGTCGCCGAGGTGCTCGTTGGCGACCACGTCCACCTGACCGCCGAGGAGGTCCACGAGCTCGCACGGACCCGGCTCCCCGAGATCAGCAGGGCCACCGTCTACAACACCTTGAACGAGCTCGTCGCCATGGGCGAGGTCGGGGTCGTCGACGTGGTCGACGGCCCCAGGCGCTACGACCCCTACGTCACCGCACACCACGACCACCTCGTCTGCGAGCGGTGCCACGACATCCGAGACGTGCCCCGCACGACAGCTCTCCCACAAGTCGCCGAGGA
>JAJZMD010000204.1 GCA_021803085.1 Actinomycetes bacterium | reverse complement strand
TCGACGCCATGCCCACCACCCGAGCCGCGAGCCTCACCGCGCCCATCGACCCGTAGAACCCGGCATCACCGAACGCGAACACCCCGCCATCGGCACCCACCAGCCAATAGCCCTTGCCCGACGGTCCGGCGCTCGCCGCACCCCCTGGGGCAGGCACCAGCGGTGTCGACGCGATGCCGACCACCGGCGCGGCGAGCGAAGTCGCCGAGAGCGAGCCGAACGACGTGGCGTCGCCGTATGTCAGCACCGACCCGGCGCCCGTCGCCAACCAGTAGCCACCCTGGTCGGCCGTCGGAGCCAGCCCGACGACCGGCGAGGTCAGCCCAGTACCCCCTCCACTGCCGGCGAACCCCGCACCACCAAACCCGAACACGCCGCCGTCCCGGCCGACGAGCCAGTAGCCGGAGCCCGGAGCCGGCGTGGTGTACACCGGCTGCCCGCTCGGACCGACCGAGATCGTGTTGCCGCTCACTGCTGTTCCCGTTGCCCCCGCGATCCAGATGCCGAAGTGCTCGCCCGAGATGGTGTTCCCCGAGATCACGGTCCCGCTGATCACCGGTGTCATCGGCGGTGGGATCGGCGTGACCCCGAGCACGATGGCAGCGGGGACCGTCGGCCCGTTGGTGGCCAACCAGTCGTTCCCGCTCAGGGTGTTGTCCGTGATGCTCACCCCGGTCACGACGTCGCCAGGGGCGTTCGAGTGCACGACGATCCCAGGCATGCCCTGGCCGGTCACGTCGTTGCCGGTCACCGTGACGTTCGACTCCGCCCGGCCGGCCACGACGATGCCGCCGACGACAGGCCCGCGGGGCCCGAACTTCCCGGGCGCTCCGGTCAGGACGTTGCCCCGGACGACGACGTCCGACACACCGGCTGCCGGGTTGTCGGCCGACGCCGACGACACCACGATGGCGCAGCCGCCAAGGTTCCCCGACACGGTGTTCTGCGACACCGTGTCGCCGGTGGCGGGGCTGGCCGTGCCCGGCTTGGGTGCGCCCACGTCCACCGGGCCGTCGTCATACACACCGATGCCGCCGTCGGCAAGGTTGCCGGTGACCGTGTTGCCCGTGACGGTCGAATCGGACGTGCCGACGAGCATCAGCGCCTTGTTGTCGCCGATGCCCGAGGTGGGCGCCACCCCGTTGCCTTCGACAGTCGACCCGGTGATGGTGATGTCCGAGGCGTCCTGCACGAAGATGCCGTGGTCGTTGGCGCCGGTGACGGTCACGCCGGAGATCGTGATCCCGGAGGTTCCCGGCGGGACGTACAGCCCGATGTCGCAGCCGGTCGCGTTCACGGAGATGCCGCTGACGCTGCTCGTCACGACAACGGCCGCCGTCAGGCCCGTCGACCCTGCAGCCGAGCAGGAGCTGGCCGCGGCGGAAGGCACCGCACCTGCCGACAGTGCCAGCCCGGCGAGACCGCCGGACCACACGACCAGGGCCAGTACCAGACGGCGGGCTCGTCTCCACGCACGCCCGCTGGTCGCCATCAGTGGGCGGCGACGCCGGTCGTCCCGGCGCACGAAGCGCCAGCCCGGTCCACGGGAGCGCCGACGACCGCATCCCGCCTTCGCCCTCCCCAAGCCCGTGCTCGTGCTCGCTCCCATCGCTATCTCCTCACCTCTGCGGCCTACCGGCAGGTCTGCTGGCCGCTGACCTGCCGGCAGTCTCGGCACCGGCCGCCTACGGTTGGTGCCGGAGCCGCCCATCGCGGCTCCGATCGTTCGGCTCGTCCGGGACGGACACACGCTCCGTCCGGCGTCTCCGGTGGCCGCCGGCAACGAACCTCCTGGAACAAGCCCCCACACCACGGTCGGGCGGCCACAGCCGGGCGACACCCGGCCACTTTGGGCTGTGGCAGTACCAGCCGCGTACCAATCGCCCCACCTCGAGCGCCGCGCCCTGCGCGGTCCATGGGGAGCCGGCTCGGGCACCGACCACGTGCCGGTCAGCGGAGCGGGGCCTCGCCCTCCGCCTGGCAGGCGCTGATACCCCAGGCGTTGGGGGAGGCCGACGCCAAAGACCAGCACCGGCACCAGCCCGCGGGCGTTGCTACCGGAGCCGGTGCCGGAGCCAGCCTTGGTACCAGCACCCAAACGGGCACACGTCGTCGAGCGCGGCATTGGCGAGCCTGATCGCGTGAACGTCGTCCACGGTGACGGTGACGTCGGGGAGGACCGAGACGTCGGGGAGGACCGAGAGGACGCCTTTCAGGTGCCCGGCGTGGGGATCGATGGCGACGGCCTCGATCCTCTGGCGCCAGGTCGAGGCGCCCTGGGAGAGCCAGGAGGCCACGTCATCGGCACTCCTTCCCCGCACCACGTCGAGGAGATGGCCGGTCACGACATCGCCGAAGCTCGCGGCGTCGACGGTGTGGTGGTCCGTTCCAGCAGAGAGCACCTTGTGCTCGTCGATCCCGAGCGCCCCGGTCACCTTGATGCGGCCAGGGTCGTCCACGAGAAGCTCCCCGTGGCGCCGGACGCAGGCCATGGCACACACGCCCACCCCTCCCGAAATCTCGTGCCACCTGGGCGACTGCGTGGTTGTTTTCGCCGACTCTGCGGCAGATCTCTCTCGCCGCTTGGCGCGTGAGGGACCCTTCGACCTCGAGCGTCTGCTCCGTGAAGCTCCTGGCGTCACAGTCGGGATCGGTGCAGGTCCACCAGCGCTTGCGCCACATCAGGCGCACCGGTCGTCCGCCGGCTGGCAGGTCCCGGACCTGGACGACGCTACGCCCGCGCCCGGTCGCCATCACGCCGCAGGTCGGACAGCCGGCCATGGTGGCCGTCGGCTCGACGAGGACCCACACCTCGCCGTCCTCCTCACTCCGGGAAAGCACGGCGACGTCCTGCATCTCCAGCAGCGCGCTGGCATCACGAGTACGGTCGCCCATGCCCTGTGCCCTCCGTTCTCGCTGGTCTTCCAACCGCAAGGACCGGGGGGACTCGGGGCCCTGGTGGTGGATGCCTATGGGCGGGTCACCGGTGTGGAACCGCCCCACGCCTCAACGCGAAGACCCCACGAGCCCGCGAGCTCCGGAACCCCGGCTTCCAGGGGGAGCGGGTAGCGTGTCGACGCTCGTGGGCGGCCGGCTGTTGCGGGGCTTGCTCGTGGCGATGGGTTGGTCGATCGGGACGAGGAGGGTGTCGTGGCGGCAGCAGGCGGAACGGGGGCAGGGGCGGGGGCAGGGGCGGGGGGCCGAGGGCGTCAGCGGGCGCGTGTCCCGGTGCTGGCTGTCGGGCTCGTGGCGGCGGCATGTCTGCTCGCCGCATGTGGCAGTGCCTCTGGGGCGTCGAGCTCGCGGAGGCCGGGTGGTGTGAGCGGTAAGCGCGGGAGTACAACGACGGTGGGGCGGGCGGTTGGTAAAGGTGGGTCGGGTTCGGGCGGATCGGCGTCAGGGGCACCGAGGGCGTGCACGCTCGTCTCGGCGGCGCAGGTCAGTGCCGCCCTCGACGTCTCCATCAACCGGACGACAGAAGAGCCTGACGGGAGCGGGACGTCATGCTCGTGGTCGTTCACGGCAACGAGCTTGGTCAAAGGGCTCGGGACCAATGCGACGCTGA
>JAJZMD010000091.1 GCA_021803085.1 Actinomycetes bacterium | reverse complement strand
GGTCGACCTGGTCGCGTTCGACGCCACGGAGGGCGGCACGTTGTGCCGGGGGTGCCGGCGTGGCAGGGCGGTGAGCCGCGATGCGCTCGACGTCGTGCGCGCCGTGCTCGGCGGGTCGCTCGGGCGAGTCCTCTCGGCCCCCCGTCCCCCCTGTGCCGACGAGGTCGCTCGGCTCGCCACCGAGGCTGTGGAGGCGCACATCGACCGCCGGCTCCGCTCGGTCCACGCGGCGGCGGAGCTCACGTGGTGACCGGGGAGCTCGGGGTCTACGTCCACGTGCCGTTCTGCCGGCACCGCTGCGACTACTGCGCGTTCGCCACGTACGCCGACCGCGATTGGCTCATGGAGCCCTACGTCGCCGCCTGCGTGGCCGACGTGGAGCGAGCGGTGAAGGACGGAGAGCTCTGGGAAGCGACGAGCGTCTTTTTCGGAGGCGGCACGCCCTCACGCCTCCCCGTTGCGTGGCTCGCCCGGATCCTCGACGCCATCCCGCGTGCGAAGGACGCCGAGGTGACCGTCGAGTGCAACCCCGAAGACGCATCCGAAGACAGGCTCCTCGACTACCGCGCGGCGGGCGTCACGAGGATCTCCTTCGGCGTCCAGTCGACTGCGACCCACGTGCTGGCATCGCTCGGCCGCCGCCACGACCCCGCGTCGGTGCCCCTCGCCGTCGAGGCTGCGTCGTCCGCAGGGTTCGCAGAGGTGAACGTCGACCTCATCTACGGCGCGGCGAGCGAGACCGACGACGACTGGGCGCGGACGGTCGACGACGTCCTGACGCTGCCGCACCCGCCGTCTCACCTCAGCGCGTACGCGCTCACGATCGAGCCGGGGACCCCGCTCGTCCGAGACCCCGATCGCCATCCGGACGACGACGTGCAGGCGTCGCGCTACGTGCTCGCGGACGCCCGGCTGTCCGCCGCGGGCTACGGATGGGAGGAGGTCTCGAACTGGGCGCTGCCAGGTCACGGATGCCGGCACAACCAGCTGTACTGGCGGCAGGGCGACTACCTCGGGATCGGGTCGGCGGCGCACTCGCACCGGGGGGGCGACGACGGTGGGAGGCGGTGGTGGAACGTCCGCACGCCCGATCGCTACGTGGCCGCCGTCGAGGCGGGGCGGGCTCCTGTGGCGGGGGAAGAGCGCGTGGAGGGGGAACGGTACGAGCTCGAGCGGCTGATGCTGTCGCTGCGCACTCCCGCAGGCGTGCCGGAGTCCGCCCTGCCCGATGCGGATCGATTGGACGGCCTCGTCGTGCGCCGGAACGGAAGGGCCGTCCTCACCGTGCGCGGTCGGCTGATGGCGAACGCCGTCTCGGCGATGCTCGTCGCGGGGAGGGAGGGCCGGGCGGCGGCCGTGGCAGGTGCAGGAGCCCCCGGCCGGTATCCTGCCGTCCCATGACGGCGGAGCCCGAGGTCCCCGAACCGGGTGCGCACGAGGACCCGGGCTCCGTGGACGACCCAGCCCTCATGGAGAAGGTGGTGAGCCTCTGCAAGCGCCGGGGCTTCATCTTCCAGTCCGCAGAGATCTACGGCGGCTTCCGCTCCACCTACGACTACGGGCCGCTCGGCGTCAACATGCTTCGCAACGTGAAGAACGCCTGGTGGCGGTCGATGGTCCAGCTGCGCGACGACGTCGTCGGCATCGACGCCGCGGTGCTCTCGCCGCCAAGGGTCTGGGAGGTCTCCGGGCACCTCGAGAACTTCACGGACCCGCTCGTCGACTGCCGCCAGTGCCACAGCCGCTGGCGGGCAGACAAGCTCGAAGGGCCGTGCCCGAGCTGCGGATCGACCGATTTCACCGAGGCGCGCCCGTTCAACCTCATGTTCAAGACGCATGCAGGACCGGTCGAGGACGAGGGCGCGGTCGCCTACCTCCGTCCCGAGACCGCCCAGGGCATGTTCGTGAACTTCGCCAACGTGCTCCAGACCACGCGCAAGCGGCCGCCCTTCGGCATCGCGCAGGTCGGCAAGTCCTTCCGCAACGAGATCACCCCGCAGAATTTCGTCTTCCGGACGCGCGAGTTCGAGCAGATGGAGATGGAGTTCTTCGTGCCTCCCGACGAGGGGCCGCGGTGGCACGAGTACTGGATCGGCGAGCGGTACCGCTGGTACGTCGATCTGGGGATGCCCACCGAGCGCCTCCGCCTGCGCCCGCACCAGGCGGACGAGCTGTCGCACTACTCGATCGCGACCTCGGACCTGGAGTTCCGGTTCCCCTGGGGGTGGGACGAGCTGGAGGGGATCGCCAATCGCACCGACTACGACTTGCGGCACCACGCGGACGCCTCCGGGGTGCACCTCGACTACTTCGACCCCGCCACCGGCGAGCGCTACGTGCCCCACGTCATCGAGCCGGCCGCCGGGGCGACCCGCACGATGATGGCCTTCCTCCTCGCCGCCTACGACGAGGACGTGGTGACGGGCGAGCGACGAACGGTGCTCCGACTCCATCACCGCCTCGCGCCCTACCAGGTCGCGGTGCTGCCGCTCTCCAAGAAGGAGCAGCTCGAGCTGCTTGCACGCGAGGTGCTCCACCTGTGCCAGCCGCACTTCATGTGCGACTACGACGCCACCCAGAGCATCGGTCGCCGGTACCGCCGTCACGACGAGATCGGGACGCCGTGGTGCGTGACCGTGGACTTCGACTCGCTCGAGGACCGGGCCGTCACCGTCCGCGAGCGCGACACCACCGCGCAGGTGCGCGTGCCGGTCGACGGCCTGGTGGCCGAGCTCCAGAGAAGAGCCGAACAGGTGTGACGGGCGGGCGTCGCCGCCTCATCGTGCGGCGACCCGTGCCCCGTCCCCGCGCGTCGCAGGAGCGCTCTGTCAGCCCGTAAGGTAGGCCCGTCGCGCAGGGTCGTCACTGCCGTGCGGTTGCGCGCACCGGTGACGTCCCGCTGGGTGAGGAGGCCTCATGCCGTACGTCTTCGACTTCGACCACTCGCACCGCCGGCCACCCATGGAGATGAAGGACCTCTTGGGCGGCAAGGGCGCCAACCTCGCCGAGATGACGTCGGTGCTCGGGCTGCCGGTGCCGCCCGGCTTCACCATCTCGACGGACGCCTGTCGCAGCTACATGGAGGGCGGATGGCCGGAGGGCTTGAGCGGCGAGATCGCGCGGGCGAGGGGCCGTCTCGAGCGGGCCATGGGCAAGGAGATCGGTGACCCGGTCGACCCGTTGCTCGTGTCCGTGCGGTCGGGGGCGAAGTTCTCGATGCCCGGGATGATGGACACCGTCTTGAACCTCGGGCTGAACGACCAGTCGGTGGAGGGCCTCGCCAAGCAGACGGACGACGAGCGGTTCGCCTACGACTCCTACCGGCGCTTCGTCGCCATGTACGGCCGGATCGTGCTCGGCATTCCCGGAGAGGAGTTCGACTCGCTGTTCGGCGCGGCGAAGGAGCTCGCGGGGACCCCATCCGACGCGCGGGTGCCCACGGAGCTGCTCCGCTACCTCGTCGAGTCCTACCAGCAGATCGTCGAACGGCACACCGGGGTGCCGTTCCCCCAGGACCCCGGCGACCAGCTCCAGGGGGCGATCGAGGCGGTGTTCCGCAGCTGGAACGGTCCCCGGGCCGTCGCCTACCGCGAGCGCGAGCACATTCCCCACACCCTCGGGACCGCGGTCAACGTCCAGGCGATGGTGTTCGGCAACCGCGACGACCGGTCGGGAACGGGCGTCGGCTTCACCCGCGACCCGGCGACGGGGGCGCGGGGCGTCTACGGCGACTTCCTCGTGAACGCGCAGGGGGAGGACGTGGTCGCGGGCATCCGCAACACCGAGCCGCTGCCCGCCTTGAAGCGGGCCTTCCCGTCCGTCTACCGAGAGCTGATGGACGTGTTCGACCGGCTCGAGCGCCACTACCGAGACATGTGCGACACGGAGTTCACCATCGAGCAGGGAAAGCTCTGGATGCTCCAGACCCGCGTGGGGAAGCGGACCGGCCGAGCCGCGTTGAAGATGGCGGTCGACATGACGCGGGAGCCGAAGATCCACCTGAGCCGCGCCGAGGCCGTGTGCCGGATCACCGAGGACCACCTGTCGTCCGTGCTGCACCCGCAGTTCTCGGCCACCGGGCACCAGGTGATCGCAAAGGGCCTGGCCGCGTCGCCCGGTGCTGCGGTCGGCCGCGCGTACTTCACCGCGGACAGTGCCGAGGAGGCTGCCAGGCGGGGTGAGCACGTCGTGCTCGTGCGCAACGAGACCTCTCCCGAGGACGTGCACGGGATGCTCGCAGCAGAAGGTGTGCTCACCGCACGCGGCGGCCTCGTGAGCCACGCGGCGGTGGTCGCGCGGGGATGGGGCAAGCCGGCGGTGGTCGGTGCGGAGTCGTTGCGCATCGGGCCTCACAGCTTCAACGCCGGCGACGTGACGGTGAGAGAGGGCGACTGGATCTCCATCGACGGGTCGAGCGGCGAGGTGGTCGCGGGCAAGGTCGAGCTGACGGTTGCGGCACCGCCGCCCGAGCTCGACGTCGTGCTGGGATGGGCCGACGAGATCCGCGCAGAAGAGCTCGGCGTGCGCGCGAACGCAGACAACGGCGAGGACGCCGCCAACGCGCGGCGGCTGGGCGCCGAGGGCATCGGTCTGTGCCGCACCGAGCACATGTTCCTCGGCGAGGAGCGGCTCCCCGTCGTGCGGAGGATGATCCTGGCGGAGGGCGAGGACGAGGAGCGGGAGGCGCTCGAGCAGCTGCGCGAGGTGCAGCGCGAGGACTTCGTCTCGATCCTCGAGGCCATGGACGGCCTCCCCGTCACGGTGCGACTGCTCGACCCCCCGCTCCACGAGTTCCTCCCGTCGCTCGAGGAGCTCGCCATCAAGAAGGCGACCACCGGGCACAGCGACGAGGAGCGCAAGCTCTACGAGGCGGCGAAGTCCTGGCAGGAGGTGAACCCGATGCTCGGGACCCGAGGCGTGCGGCTCGGCGTGATCAAGCCCGGCCTCTACGCCATGCAGGTGAGGGCGCTCATGGAGGCCGCGCGCCAGCGCGTGGCCGCAGGCGGGCACCCGGTCGTCGAGATCATGATCCCGCTCACCGTCAGCCGTGAGGAGCTTGCGCTCGCGCGCTCCTGGGTGGAGGAGGCGATCGCCGGGGCTGCCGTCGCAGAGGAAGCGTCGAACGGCCGTCGTCGGCCCTCCCGCCGGGGAGGGGCGCCGTCGCCGGACAGCTCTGGCATCGAGGTGAAGATCGGCACGATGATCGAGACGCCGCGTGCCGCGCTCCGAGCCGGGGAGATCGCGGAGGTGGCCGACTTCTTCTCCTTCGGCACGAACGACCTCACGCAGATGACGTTCGGCTTCAGCCGCGACGACGTCGAAGGCAGGTTGATGTCCGCCTACCTCGACAAGGGCCTCCTCCAGAGGAACCCGTTCGAGACCGTGGACAGGGATGGCGTCGGCGAGCTCGTCCAGGTCGCGACCGACCGCGGTCGCGCGACCAAGCCGGAGCTCAAGGTGGGCGTGTGCGGCGAGCACGGCGGCGACCCGGCGTCGATCCTCTTCTTCTACGGCGCGGGACTCGACTACGTGAGCTGCTCGCCCTACCGGGTGCCGGTCGCGCGCCTGGCCGCCGCCCAGGCGGTCGTGGCCGCCGGGAGAGGACCGACGCGGTCGCAGGGTTCCAGCCGGGGCGGCGCCACGAAGGCGGCGGCACGGCGCGCGGCGGGTCCGGGGACCGCCCGCCGTGGGGTGAAGAAGGCGGCGCCGCGGGCTGCCAAGGCGATCGGGGCCGTCAGGAGCCAGAGGAGCCCGAGGGCGCAGAAGGCGTCGAAGGCCAGGTCGCAAGGGATGCTCGGGGCGTCGAAGCCCAGGTCGCAAGGGGTGCTCGGGGCGTCGAAGCCCGTGAAGGCGGTGCGGCGCGGATCGGGTGCCCACAACGGCAAGCGGGCGGGCAGGCGCCACTGACCCGGCGGGGCCGGGCAAGCCGACTGGCCGCCACCGGGGGGCCCGCGTCTGGCCCGAGGCGCGGCCCGGGCACCCCTGGGCGGTACCCTCCGCACGATGAGCATTCCCGACGAGGAGGTGGCGCAGGTCCGTGCGGCCACCGACGTCGTCGCGCTCGTCTCCGAGCACACCGCGCTCCGACAGCAGGGGCGCCGGTGGGTGGGGCTCTGCCCGTTCCACAACGAGAAGACGCCCTCGTTCAGCGTCAACGCCCAGGAGGGCTTCTATTACTGCTTCGGCTGCCACGCGTCCGGTGACGCGATCACGTTCGTGCGCGCGACCGAGCATCTGGACTTCGCGGACGGGGTGCGGCTCCTCGCAGACCGTGCGGGGATCGTCCTGCACGAGACCGAAGAAGGCGCTGCAGACCGCGGGCGCCGTGGCGAGCTCCTGGACGCGATGGCGAAGGCGGTCGCGTGGTACCACGATCGACTGCTCTTTGCTCCCGACGCGGGCCGCGCGCGCGACTACCTGCGCTCGCGCGGCTACGACGGAGCGATCGTGCGCAGGTTCCAGCTGGGATGGGCCCCGGACGACTGGGACGCGATGACCCGCGCGCTGGCGCTCTCGCCACGAGCAGCGGGCGAGAGCGGGCTCGGGTTCGTGAACCGCGCGGGGCGGCTCCAGGACACGTTTCGCGCACGCGTGCTGTTCCCGATCTTCGACCCTTCCGGGCGCGCCATCGCGATCGGCGGACGGATCCTCCCTGAGACCGGCCGATCCGCGAGGGCGAGGCCACCGGCGAGCCAGCGGACGGAGCCGAAGTACAAGAACTCCCCCGAGACGCCGATCTACTCGAAGCGCCGTACGCTCTACGCGCTGAACTGGGCGAAGCACGACGTCATCGCCACCGGCGAGGTGGTGGTGTGCGAGGGCTACACCGACGTGATCGGCTGCTACACCGCCGGCATCGGGCGCGCCGTCGCGACGTGCGGGACCGCGTTGGGCGAGGAGCACTTCCGGCTCCTCGCCAACTTTGGTCGCCGCATCGTGCTCGCGTACGACGCCGACCAGGCGGGGCAGTCGGCGGTGGCGCGCGTCTACGAGTGGGAGCGCCGCCACGAGGTCGACGTCCGAGTCGCGGCGTTGCCGGGAGGCGGGGACCCTGCGGATCTCGCGCGGTCGGATCCCGAAGCACTGAGGGAGGCGGTGGCAGCCGCGGTGCCGTTCCTGCAGTTCCGGGTCGACAGAGCACTCTCGAACCACGACCTGTCGACCCTCGAGGGTCGGGCGAAAGCGGCAGAGGCGGCACTTGCGACGATCGCAGAGCACCCGGACGCGCTCGTGCGCGATCAGTACCTCATGAGGGTCGCGGACGCGACGCGACTCGATCCGGCGCTGCTTCGCGACCAGGCCGCCTCACCCCGGGCGTCGCCGGGCCGCGACCGCGTCGAACGCCACCGGTCAGCGGCCGCGCCCGTCGCCGGAAGGCGCCGCAGGCTCCAGGGCAGCCGCCCCGGGCTCGAGGCGCTTCGGCTCGCCGTGCACCGTCCGGACCTGGTCGCCGACCGCCTCGAGGAGGCGCTCTTCGTCGACGACCTCCAGCGGCGGGCGTTCGCCGCGCTGGCGGGCTCGGACAGCGTCCGGGCGGCCGTCCACCGCGCAGAGGAAGCCGACGAAGAGGTTGCCGAGCTGTTGCGGCGGCTGACCGTGGAAGAGCCCGCCGATCCGGACGATCCCCGCGCCGACCCCGCCGACTCCATCGTCGCCCAGCTGGTCCGTGAGGCCACCAGGCGGGCACTGGCAGGGCGTGAGGCGGCCGCCCGGGCCGGAGAGGCCGACCTCGTGGGCATCGCCCTCGAGACGGCGACGGTCAGACGCTGGATCGAGGACCTGGACGACGCCGCGCAGAGCCGCGGCGCAGCGGACCGGTTGGTAGCGTGGTTGACGGGCGGGCAGGATGCTCCTGCGCAAGACGCGACTCCCACGAGGACGACGGAGCCTGGATGAGCACGAACGGGAGACCCCCGCAAGAGGAAGGGACCGTTCGTAGCGTCAGCGGATCGAGCGACGCGGTCCGTCCGGCGCGCGCGCCGCGCAAGGCGAGATCGTCGTCGGACAACGGCGGGGGATCGTCCGAGTACTCGAGTGGCGGCTCGGAGGATCCCGTTCACACGTACCTGAAGGAGATCGGGAAGGTCCCGCTCTTGAGCGCGGAGCTCGAAGTCGAGATGGCACGACGGATCCAGGCTGGGAACGAGGCGACGGCGCGCCTGGCCGCATACCACGAGGCGGAGGGCGAAGGCGAGCCGTCGGCGCACGTGCTCTCGCCGGACCAGCAGATCCGTGACCGACGGCTCGTGAGCCGCGGCGAGCAGGCGAAAGAAGCGCTGATCGAGGCCAACCTCCGGCTCGTGGTCTCCATCGCCAAGCGGTACCGCAACAGGGGTCTCGCGTTCTTGGACCTGATCCAGGAGGGCAATCTCGGGCTGATGCGTGCGGTCGACAAGTTCGACTACGAGAAGGGTTTCAAGTTCTCCACGTACGCGACGTGGTGGATCCGGCAGGCGATCACGCGTGCGATCGCAGACCAGGCGCGCACGATCCGGATCCCCGTCCACATGGTCGAGACGATCAACAAGGTGGTCTGGGCGCAGCGCCAGCTCCTTCAGGAGCTCGGGCGCGAGCCCACGCCCGAGGAAGTGGCCCAGCGCGTCGAGTTCCCGATCGAACGCGTCCGGGAGATCCAGCGTCTGAGCCTCGACACCGTCTCGCTCGAGCAGCCTGTGGGAGAGGAGGACGACTTCAGCCTCTCAGATCTCATCGAGGATCGCAGCGCGGTCGTCCCGGACGACGCGGCGACGCGTGCGATGCTCGATCGTGCGGTGAAGGCCGCGCTCGGGTTCCTGACGGAGCGGGAGCAGGACATCGTCCGTCTCCGGTTCGGTCTCGACGACGGGAAGATCCGCACGCTCGAAGAGGTGGGGAAGGAGTTCGGGGTCACTCGCGAACGCGTCCGCCAGATCGAGTCGAAGACGCTGGCCAAGCTCCGGCGTCCCGACGCGGCGTACCTGCTGCGCGACTACCTCGAGGAGGCGTGAGGGGCTGGCCCTGGTGACGGCCCCCTTTGGTAGGCTCGTCTGCCGTTCCTTCCGGGGTGGCGCAATCGGCAGCGCAGCGGACTGTTAATCCGTTGGTTCTGGGTTCGAGTCCCAGCCCCGGAGCGCCGAACTTGGCCTCAGGATGAATGCCAGTACCCATAAGCTGGACTACAGCCGTGTTGTTCTCCCGGTGCCGAGTGGGTGAAGCCGCAGGACGACCAGCGGCTGTCGGATCACGTGGCGCTCGGAATGCTGACCCGACACCCCGCGCGGCCTTGTTGCTGATCGCAGCAGCGACTGGCGCACGACGAGGAGCACTGCGCGCACGCAAGTGGTCGGACATCGACTGACAAGGCACGATCAAGATCTCCACGGTCGATCTGCGACAAGAGGGGCGGCGGCTACGGCGAGAAGAGCACCAAGACGCACCAGATTCGCCTCGTAGGATTCGACACCGTCACTCTTTCCGTGCTCTGACTGCACCGCACGGCCGTCGACGGGTTGGCAACGGATCTTGGGCTTGACGTGCTGACGGATGGTCCGTTTTCTCCCGTTCACCCATCGGTGCCGAGCCCTGCCCGCCGGATGTCGTGTCCAGGTTCGCCACTGGGATCGCGAAGAAGACCCCGGGGGCGTTCAAGGTGGGCGCGCAATGGCGCGTGCCCGTACGCCGTCTGGCGGGTGTTCCATGGCGAGAGGAGCGCCGATGCTCGGGGTCAGGCAGGCGTCGGCCAGCTCGAGTGCGGTGTGGGTCTGATGGTCTGAAGCATGGCCGCAGCGTCGACGACGCCATATCGGCGGGGTCTCCGGGGCGCAACTCGGTGCTCAGCGCACCGGCGAGGGCAAGGCGTCGAAGAGCCCGGAGGTGTCGGTCGCCGAGGCACTCCGACGGCACTCCGAAGGGCACTCTTCACGCTTTTGCCCGGTGGCGGTTCCGGCGAGCAATCGTTGGCAATTCGCAGGATCGACCGGGCCTTGCACGAGAAACGGCGATCGGTTAAACCGTTTGCTCGTAGTGCTTCGACGCAGCTGAATGGTCCAGCGGGGCTCTCCATTCGTCATGGAGTTGTTCGCGCAAGGGAGGAGGGACCGTGAGATTCCGTCTTCGCACCGTCGTTGGGATCGGGGGTGCTCTGGCGCTCTTCGGGCTGGGCATCGGGCTCGGGATACCGGCCGCTGCCTCGAACGGGGGAACACGGCAAGGCGACTCCAGGGCCGGGTTCCCCCACATGACACACGTCTTCGTGATCTTCATGGAGAACGAGACATATACAGCAGTGCTCACAGCCGGCAACCCCAACACGGCCTACATCCAGACGCTCGCGAAGACCTACGGGCTCGAGACGAACTATCACGGCGTCACGCACACCAGCCTCCCCAACTACGTCGCCGTGTCGAGCGGGAGCACGTGGGGGTCCAACAACGACGACGAGAAGCAGGCCACACAAGGCGACTTCAACCACCTGAGCATCTTCGACCAGTTCGACCAGGCAGGGATCAGCTGGAAGGCCTACGAGCAGTCGCTGCCCCGTCCGGGGTACACGGGCGACTACGGGAACTGCACAACAGGTGTAAACCAAACATGCACGGGCAGCACGACAAGCGCCCTGTACGTGCGCAAGCACGATCCGCCGATGCAGTACCCCGGCATCTTCGACAACCCCAAGCTGGCGGGCAACGTCGTGCCGCTCACAGAGCTGACAACCGACCTCAGGCGCGGGACGATCCCGCAGTTCTCATGGATCACGCCCAACATCTGCAACGACATGCACGGGATGACAGACCCAACCGGTCCGTGCCCCTACCCGACAACAACACCCCCGACCACAGCGCACCAGGTGACCTTGTACACCGACGGCAACGCCTTCCTTCAGACCTGGGTGCCCAGGATCATGGACTCGAAGGCGTGGACCGGGAACTCGGCGATCTTCATCACCTGGGACGAGGGCGGCTACCAGAACAAGCCGCCCTACGGGCCCTTGACCACCACAGGATGCTGCGACTCGCCGGTGCTGCCCACGAAACTGGAGACACCCGTCAAGGCGTCCGGCGGCGACCTGGCGACAGGCACCCTCTACGGGGGGGGCCACGTCCCGATGATCGTCGTCGCCCGCCACGGCGCAAGAGGCGGGACGGACACCGCACCCGCCAACCACTACTCGTTGCTGCAGACCATCGAGGCCAACTTCAGGCTGCCGTACATCGGCTACGCGAGCGACACGCTCAACGTCTCGTCGCTCGCGCCGCTCCTGTCCAGGTCCTGACGGGTCACCCGACGACGGGGTGCGCCGGTCGAGGCACCCCGTCGCCGGCCAGGGCGCCCTGCTTCCCACCGGCGGGCGGCCGCCCGGTGACCGAGTGTACGGAGTGGAACGGGACCACCTCGGTCTTCGGCCACGGCTCAGGGGCGTCTCGACGAGCTCGTCCGGACCGAGCGGGTCCTCGGGCTCGGTGAGCGACGAGCCCGGCACCGAGTTCGGCCGCGTGCGTTGGCGGTCTTGCCGTCCTCGGCGACGTGGACGATGCCCTGTATCCGGGGGTGGTCCGGGGGCTGGCTTCGGTGAGGACCCACTTCACGTCTGGGCCGTCGTCATCGGGCCGCAGGGCTGTGACGGTCTCGGCGCCGAAAGTGCTCGGGCCGCACGCTGGAGGCTGCCCCTCGCCGCCGGGCGCGAAGCGTCTGGTGTGCCACGTTCCCGCGGAAACGCCCCCGACTACGGCGCTCCCTCCTCGCCGGTGACGTCGAGCCGCGGGAGGCGGCGGACGGCGACGGCCACGAGGGTCGTAGGGTCTGCGCCTTGCGCGTCCAGAGCAAGGAGGAGCCGCCGGGCCGCAGCGAGCGCAGTCCCCCTCGTGGACGCCCATTCGGAGACGGGGTCCGCAGAGCCGCCACCCGAACGGAACGCCTCGATCACGGCTCCCCTACGCCAGTCGTCGATGTCGTCGAGCGTGGACCTCGTGAGCCACGAGCGCCACCGGTTCGGCGAGGGGACCTGACGAAGCGCCCCCACCATGCGCTGGATCCCGGCAGCCTCGTCCAGCGTCGCGAACGCCGCGAGGACCTCGTCCACTTGCCGACCGGTCGCCCTGGCGACGGGGCCGACGTCCCCCGCCATCGCGCGGGCGACGACGGCATGCCACCGCTCTGCGGTGGACCGATCGACGCCGAGGGCCAGGAGCTCGTCGACCGTATCTGTTGGAGGAGCGGCTCTCGAGAGGTCCTCCGCGATCGGGAGGTCGTCGGCGATGAGCGTGCCGGGTCGGACCGCGACCCCCCGGCGCACGTACGTCCGTGCGAGCCCCGCGACGGCGTCGCCGACCATTCGGTGCAGCCGAGCGTCGGCGTCGGCGGGCAGCTCCGCCCATCGAGCGTCCAGCTCCGCCCAGAGTGCGGCGGCGCTAACGACGTGTCGCGCGGCCCAGTACGCGCCGGCGACGTCGTCGAGGCCGACCCCGAGCTCCGCCGCGGTCTCGTGGGCCCACGCGGCGCCCAGCTGGTCGACGATCTCGCCCGCAACTTCGGTCGCAAGCAGCTGGTCGAAGAGGCGGTGCTTGGCGACGAGGTCTCCGAAGTCCGCTCTCATGGCAGAAGGGAAGTACCCCTCGACCGCCTCGGCGAACGAGCGGTCGGCGACGATCGGCGACTGCTCGATCGCGGCGCCGAGATCCGACTTCGCGTAGGCGAGCAGCACGGCGAGCTCCGGGCGGATCATGCCGGCGCCGGCGGCGCGCCGGACGGCGAGCTCGTCGGCGCCGGGAAGCGACTCGACGGCGCGGTCCACGCGCCCCGACGCCTCCAGCACGTCGATGAGCGCCGCGTAGGCGTCCAGCCGATCCGCGCTGTCGGGCACCCCGCGGTTGAGCGCGGCGACACTGTGGTCCACCTGCCGGAGCACCTCTGCGGCGACCTCGTCCTGGGCGCGTTCGAGGTAGGCGTCGCGGTCGCCTGGCCCGAGGCGCCCCTCCTCGATCGCATGCGCCAGGAGGATCTTCAGGTTGACCTCCCGGTCCGACGTCGCGACCCCTGCGGCGTTGTCGATGAAGTCGGTGTTGATCCGGCCGCCGCGCCGGGAGTAGCGGATCCGCGCCTGCTGCGTGAAGCCGAGGTTGCCGCCCTCGCTGACCACCCGCGCCCGTACGCGATCGGCGGTCACCCGGACCTCGTCGTTCTCCCGGTCGCCCACCTCGGCGTCGGACTCGTCCGCGGCCTTCACGAAGGTGCCCACACCACCGAACCACAGGAGGTCGACCGGCGCCTCCAGGATGGCGCTGATCAGCTCGGGAGGCGAGAGGCGCTCGCGCTCGACGCCGAGGGCGCGGCGGGCTTCCGGGGCGAGCGGCACCTCCTTCACCCCGCGCGGCCATACGCCGCCGCCGGGGGAGATCGCCGCCGCCGAGTAGTCGGCCCAGCTCGACGCGGGGAGGCTGGCCAGCCTCTTCCGCTCTGCGTACGAGGCCTTCGGGTCCGGGTCGGGGTCCAAGAAGATGTGGCGATGGTCGAAGGCGGCGACGAGCCGGATCACGTCGCTGAGCAGCATCCCGTTGCCGAAGACGTCCCCGGACATGTCGCCGATGCCGGCGACGAGGATGGGCTCGCGCTGGACGTCGATGCCGAGCTGGTGGAAGTGCCGGCGCACCGCCACCCAGGCGCCCTGGGCGGTGATGCCCATCGCCTTGTGGTTGTAGCCGTGGCTGCCACCGGATGCGAAGGCGTCACCGAGCCAGAACCCGTGCGCTGCGCTGAGCTCGTTGGCGAGGTCGGAGAGGTCGGCGGTTCCTTTGTCCGCCGCGACCACGAGGTACGGATCGGGCCCGTCGTGGACGACCATGTCGGGTGGGCTGACGACCTTGCCGCCCACGAGGTCGTCGGAGACGTCGAGGAGCGCGTTCACGAAGGCCGCGTAGCAGCGGCGAACGTCAGCGGGGGAGGGACGGCCGGGAACCCGGCATACGAAGCCCCCCTTCGCGCCGGTCGGGACGATGATGGCGTTCTTCTTCACTTGAGCCACCATGAGGTCGAGCACTTCGGTGCGGAAGTCCTCGGGGCGCTCGCTCCACCTGATTCCGCCGCGGGCGACGAGCCCTGCGCGAAGGTGGATGGCTTCGACCCCCGGTGCGTGGACCCAGGTCTCGATGCGGGGGTGCGGGGGGTGAAGCTGCGGGACCGACGCGCTCTCGAGCTTGAGCGTCATGGTCTCCCTGGGCTCCCCCGACCGGCCCCGCTGGTAGAAGTTCGTGCGCACGGTTGCGTCGACGAGCGACAGCACGACGCGTAGCGCGCGGTCCCAGCGGAGGAGCGGCACCTGCGTGAGCTCGGCCACGCACGCCGCACGCGCCGACGCCTCCGGGTCGTCCGCCGCGGGGTCGACGCGCGCCAGGTCGCCCGCCGCGGGGTCGAAGCGCGCCGCGAAGTACGCCACGAGGCTGCGCGACACGGAGGGGAACGCGACCAGTGCCTCTTCGACGTCGGAGGCAGGGATCGGGGGGTTGCACTGGGCCCAGTAGGAGGCATAGGCGCGGAGCAGCGAGACTTCGCGCCAGTCGAGACCGGCAGCGATGACGAGGCGGTTGAGGCGGTCGACCTCGGTCCGTCCCCCGACCACTGCGTCGAGTGCCTCTACCAGGCGGGGAGCGTCGGCGGCCGCGTCGAAGCCGCTGGGCGCGGCTCCCAGGTCGGCGAGGTGGACGCCGACGTCGTCGATCGCGACAGCGAGCCCCGCGCGCAGCTCGAACCGGTACGGCACCGAGTCCTCGACGACGAGGCCGAAGCTCTCGAGCACCGGCAGGAGCGTGGTGAGCTCGACGGGTCTCGATGCCAGCCGGCGGAGATGGAACTTCTCGGCGGCCACTGCCCGGACGGCGAAGCGGTGCTCCGTGGTCGCGCCGACCGCCCCGTCGTCCGCCCCCTGTCGTCCTGCGCCGAACAGGGCCTGCAGCTCGTGCGCGTCCAGGGCCGCCTGCTCCGGGGTGGTCCGCTCACGGTAGCTCGCGGGCGCCCGACGGCTCAGGTCGAGCGCGAGCTCTCGAGCACCGGGGCTCCCGGCGATGTCGACGAGGTCTCGAGCCCATGCATCATGGTCCGAGCCAGACTCCTGGCCATCGCGAACCTCCGCGGTCACCGAGTCAGCATCGCGCAGGTCCCTGCAGCGTGCGGCTCATGACTGGTCGCGTCGTGACCGAACCACTCCTGGTACCCCGAGCTCGCGGTGCGGCTCGCTCGGCTTGCTTTGCTCGCTCTGCAGCTCGGCGCGGAGAGGGGAGCTCCAGGCGCAGCGAGCCGAGCTCGGAGAGCGCAGACTGATAGACACGGCACGGGGCCGTAGCTCAGTGGTCAGAGCAGGGGACTCATAATCCCTCGGTCGCTGGTTCGATCCCAGCCGGCCCCACCTGGTCATCGGGGGGCGGACGGTGGGCAGTGCCGCCCCGGGCTCGGGGAGGGCGAGATGCGAGCGAACCGGAGATGGCTGCCAGGGACACGAACGGATGTTCGTATCGAGCCTGGATCGCTGGTACGGTGGAGAGCGTTGCGGTGACGACAAGGAGCGTCGATGGGTCCTGAGGACAGGGTTGCTCGTCATCCGAGGGTCCTCGCCGCAGCGGAGGTCCTCTGCCGCTCGCTCAGCGGCCCACCGTCGCACCGGTTCGCCGAGCTCGTCGAGGCCGGAGCCCTCGACGACCCGGCACCACTGGCCCCCGAGGACCGCGCCTGGTTCGAGGCCGGTCTCGCGCAGGTCTCCCGGGAGCGGCTCCGTCACTGGGAGCGAGAGCTCGATCGGCTCGCCGAACGCGGGATCCGGATGGTGGACACCGTCGATGCCGACTTCCCGGTGAATCTCCGGATGATCCACGACCGTCCACCCTTCCTCATGGTACGAGGCGACCTGTCCGCCGGCGACGACCGGGCGATCGCGGTCGTGGGCACCCGTCGGGCCGGTGACGAGGGACGGCATGCCGCCTACGAGATCGCCCGCCAGCTTGCAGACCGCGGCGTCACCGTCGTGTCCGGCCTCGCCGAAGGGATCGACACGGCGGCGCACAGCGGGGCGCTCTCCGCCGGAGGCAGAACGATCGCGGTGTTCGGCACCGGCATCGAGGTGGTGTTCCCGGCGAAGAACCGGCCTCTCGCCGACGCGATCGCACGATCTGGTGCATGCGTCTCGCAGTTCTGGCCGTCGATGCGCGGGGCTCGCTGGACGTTCCCCGTCCGCAACGTGGTGACCTCGGGCCTGTCGCTCGGCACCGTCGTCGTGGAAGCCGGCGAGACGTCGGGTGCGCGCCTCCAGGCGGAGGCCGCCCTCCGCCACGGAAAGCGGGTCTTCCTCCTCGATCAGCTCGTGCGATCTCAGCCATGGGCCCGAGACGTTGCCGCCCGGCCCGACGTGGCAGCTGTCGACTCGGTCGACCAGGTCGTCGACGCGGTGGAGGTCGACCTGATCACTGACGCGGCCGTTCTCGTGTAGGCCGAACAGGTGGCCGACGCAGGCCAGGTCATCGTGCCCCTGCGGGGCGCGCTGATCCCAGTTCCAGCCCAACCTCAGGTCGGCGTCTGTGCCGTCTGTCACAGCAGTGCGAAACCCGGGTTCGCGACCTGCCGACCCTGTGCGGAAGCGGCCCGGCTCAACCCTCCCGAGATCCTCCCCATCGCCCTCTCGGTCCACGGCGGACTGCTCCATGCGCACCTGCGCGGTTACAAGGACAGTCCTTCGGTCACGGCCCGGGACCGCATGAGCCTGCGCTTGGCAGGGGTTCTCGCCATGTTCATGGCCCAGCACGAGGGCTGCATCGGCGAGTGGGACATCGCCACCTGCGTCCCCTCGCCCGGCCGCGTCGCCCTCCAGCCAGTCGTCACTCGGGTCAGGGAGCTCGCCGGCCGCTTTCGCCAGGTTCTCGCCGCGCAGTCCGACGCCGACGAGCGAACGTTGGACCCAGAGCAATTCGCAGTCACCGAGGACGTGGCTGGTCGGCGGGTGCTGCTGCTCGACGACACGTTCGCGAGTGGGGCCAAGCTCTTCAGCGCGGTCGCTGCATTGCGCCGGCGCGACGCGGTCGTCGTGGGTCCCGTCGTCATCGGCAGGCACATCCAGTGCGGTTGGCCACCGAGCGCAGACCTCCTCTCGTGGATAGAGGAGCGCGTGTGGAGCGAACGACGTTGTGCTCGCTGCGCCGGGGAGCGACGGAGCGGAACCCTCTTCTGATCCAGGGTGCTCCTGCGCTACCACGACGTCGCGATCGGCGGGCGACCTCGCAAGGTCATGCTGTCACCCCCCCCAGAAGCGGGGGCACGGCCGAAACAGGAATCGTCCATGCCGATATCCCGTTGTACGGATATGTAGGTAAGATGGTCGTTGGTGCCTGCATGAGGGTGACACCTCGAAGGGGCGGTCGACGACCCAACCAGGGCACCGTCGACCGAGCCAGCGCGACAGGGCCCGAGACGTCGACCGCGTCACCACGACAGAGCCAGCGCGACAGGGCACCCTCGACAGACCAAGGAGCTGACCAATGGACACGAACGCTCGACCGGCCATCCTCGAGGTGGGGGGCATGACCTGTGACGACTGCGCCCACCACGTGACTGCCGCCTTGGAGGGTGCGGGTGCCGAAGACGTCTCGGTCACCTGGCGGGCCGGCGAGGCGCGCTTGTCGGTGCCCGACGGGGTCTCCGAGGGCACGCTGCGGGCCGCGGTCGAAGGGGCTGGGTACCGGCCCGGGACGCTCCGCCTCCTCGGCACGGGCATCCCGAAGGGAAGCGCCGGCAGCTTCGACTACGACCTCGTCGTCGTGGGCGCCGGCTCGGCCGCCTTCGCCGCCGCGATCAAGGCCACCGAGGCCGGCTACCGCGTCGCGCTGGTCGAGCACGGCACCTTGGGGGGGACGTGCGTGAACGTGGGCTGCGTGCCCTCCAAGGCGCTGCTCCGCGCCGGCGAGCTGGCCTGGGCGGCGGGCCACCACCCCTTCGCCGGGCTCACGACGAGCTCGGGCCCGGTCGACCTCTCCGCCCTGGTCGCCCAGAAGGACGAGCTGGTGGGCGATCTCCGCCAGATGAAGTACGCCGACTTGGTCTCCGACTACGGTTTCACGGTGATCGAGGGCCACGGGCGCTTCAGCGGCCCCGGGGTGCTCGAGGTCGACGGCCGCAGCATCCGGGCGCGGGTGTACCTGGTGGCGACCGGCGCCTCCCCTGCCGCGCCCCCCATCCCCGGCCTCGCAGAGGCGGGCTACCTCACCTCCACCACCGCGCTCGAGCTCACCTGTGTGCCGAAGCGCCTCGTCGTCATCGGGGCGAACGCCATCGGCCTCGAGCTCGGGCAGTTCTTCCTGCATGTCGGTGCCGAGGTCACCTTCGTCGACGTGGCCGAGCGCATCGCCCCCTTCGAAGAGCCCGAGGTCTCCGAGGCCCTCGCTTCGGTGCTCGTCTCCCAAGGGGCCACCATCCACACCGGCGCCCAGGTGCTCGGCCTGCGCCGGGAAGCAGACCACGTCGAGGTCAACGTGTCGGTGGGGGAGAACCAGATCGAACTCGTCTGCGACGAGGTCCTCGTCGCCACCGGAAGGCGGCCCAACACCGAGGGGCTCGGTCTCGAAGATGCCGGCGTCACCCTCGACGGGCGCGGGGCGCTCGTCGTCGACGACGAGCTGCGCAGTTCCAACCCGCAGATCTATGGCGCAGGGGACGTGACCGGGGCGCCGCAGTTCGTCTACGTCTCGGCCTACGAGGGGGCGCTCGCCGTCGACAACGCGCTGCTGGGTGCGGGGCGCAAGCTCGACTTCACCGGTCTTCCCCGGGTGACCTTCACCACGCCGCAGATCGCATCGGCGGGGCTCACCGAGGCCCAGGCCGAAGCGGCAGGCTACGAGGTGGAGACCTCGGTCCTGCCCCTGTCGGCGGTTCCCCGGGCCCTCGTCAACCACGACACCGCCGGACTCGTGAAGCTCGTCGCCGAGGCCGGCACCGGCCGGCTGCTGGGCGCCTCGGTCCTCGCCGAAGGCGCGGGGGACGTGATCCAGACGGCGGTGCTCGCCATCCGCCACGGCATCACCACCGCCGAGCTGGCCGCCACCTTCCACCCCTACCTGACCATGGCAGAAGCCCTGAAGCTCGCAGCCCAGACCTTCACCCGCGACGTGGAGAAGCTCTCGTGCTGCGCGGCGTAGAGGAGGCGGACCCGGCTACTGCGCCCGCGGCGGCCGGTGCCAGCGCCGGCCAGTGTCAGCGCCCCAGGTGCTGCCCCCCGCCCACAATGGGAGCCTCCCGACCGGGGTCTCGGTGGCACGGAATGATGACGTCGGCCCTTACGTCCGTGGTGCCGGTACGTCCGTGGTGCCGGTACGTCCGTGGTGCTGGTACGTCCGTGGTGCTGGTACGTCCGTGATGCTGGGCCGCCTCGTCGGTGGCTTACACTACGAACGCGTAGGAGGTGTCGGTCGATGCCGAGACGGGTGGTGGCGGGGCGCCGTGTCGGCGACCTCGAGAGCGAGATCCTCGACGTGCTCTGGTCGGCGCGCACCTGGCTGTCCGGGCGCGAGGTCTTGGAGCGGCTGGGGGACGAGCCCCGGGCGTACACGACGGTGATGACGGTGCTCGGTCGTCTCGTCGACAAGGCACTCGTCGAGCGCGTCGAAGAGGGGAAGGGCCACGTCTACCGCGCGGCGGGCGACCCCGACGAGCTGACCGCGCAGGCGATCCGCTCCCTGCTCTCGGCGACCGCGCACCCGCGCGTGGCGCTCGCGCACTTCGTCGACGACCTCGACGACCCAGAGCTCGTCGCCGAGCTCGCGACGGCCGTCAAGCGGGTGCGCCGCCGGTGAGCGCTGCAGCCGCCGGGCTCGGCTTCTTCGCCGTGCTCGTCGGCCTCGCGCTGCTCGCGGGGCGCCGCGGCGGCGTCTCGCCTCGGGTCGCGGCGGGTGCGTACCTCGTGATCCTGCTCGGATGGGCGCTTCTCCCCGCGGTGTGGCTGGCGTGCGCCGGGAGCGCGCTCGGGTCGTGGCTCGGGGGGATCCGCACCTCGGGCGGTGGCTGCCTCCTCGGGCTCGACCACGGCCAGTGGCAGCTCCTCGGCTACGTGCCCGGGGCGCTCGTGGCAGGCATGCTCGTCTTCCACGGGCTGCGCCAGGCCGCAGCCACCCGGCGTGCCGAGATGCGGGGGGTGGCGCTCTCGCGGTCGGTCCGGCGCCCGACGAGCGCCGGGGAGGTGTGGGTGGTGCCCTCGGAGCGCCCTGCGGCGTTCGCTTCAGGCCTGTGGCGCTCCCGGGCGGTGGTGACCTCGGGCCTGCTCGCCCCCTTGGAGAGCGCAGAGCGTCGGGCGGTGTGCGAGCACGAGGCGGCGCACGTGCGCCTCGGGCACCCCCGGCTGCTCGTGGTGTGCGGGGCGATCGCCGCCGCCTGCGGCCGTTTCCCCCCGGTGCGCCGGGCGTGGGAGGGGCTTCGTCGTGAGCTCGAAGCCGCTGCCGACGACGAGGCGGCCCGCGTCGTCGGCACCGAGGCCCTCGTGTCAGCGCTGGTCCGTGCGGTCAGGCTCGTGGGGAGCGAAGCGCCTCCGATGGCACCAGGGTTCATGGGCGCCGAGCATCTGCGCTGGCGGATCGCTCGCCTCGAGCATCCTGGGCCGGCGCCGCCGTGGCCGACGGCGCTCGTCGGCGTCGCAGCAGCTGCCACTGCCACCGCCATGGCGCTCGTCGCCTGCTTGCTCGCCGGCGCGCCGGCGAGCGTCGTCGGGGCATCTGCCTGCCTCGGCGTCGTCGCCTTGATCGCGCTGCGCCCCACGTGGGCGTGGGGGCGCCACCGCGCGCCCGGTTGAGCGCGCAGGGCAACGGCGCCAGGGGCCGTCGCTCTGCGGCCGCCTACCTGCTGAGGGGTTCGAGCGCGGCGAGCACCTGGCGGTTGCGGTCGGCGACGCCGGCCCCCGTCCGGCGGGCGGTCCGGTCCAGGCCCGACGGCTGCGATCTCGGGATCTGCGAAGCCGACCCGGGGGATGCCCTCGTAGCGGGCACGTCGTTGCTCGCCCAAGACGCTGGCGGCGACCACCCGGCCCTGGTACTTGGCGACGTGGGTGAAGATCGCCACGCCGGCCGCCTCTCCGAGCGCCCAGAGGCGTGTTCCCGCGCGGCAGTGCTCGTCGACGACGACCCCCCGCGCTCGTCCAGACGGGCGCCTGCGGTCTCGAGCCCGAGGCCGGCGGTCCGCGGGCGTCGCCCGCATCCAAGGAGGATCACGCCCGTCTCGACGCACGAGCCCTCGGAGACCTCGACGGCATCCCGTGACCGGGCGCGGAGGACCCGGGTCGCTCCTGCGCCGGTGCGCACGTCGATGCCGTCAGTTGGCACGGAGGGCCTGCCGGTCCTCGCCCACCCGGGCCGTCTCACGGGGGACGCGGTGCGCCGAGCGTTCGAGGATGGTGGCCTCGGCCGGGCGTCGCCCTACAGGTCCGTCGCACCCTTCTCGGTGCAGCCCCCCACCTGGGCGGCGTCGTCGAGATGGCGCACGATGTATCCCCGGTAGTCGCGCAACGCCGGCCATTCGATCGCCGGCCGTTCGATGCCGGCGACGCGCCCGGCCGCGGCGGCCCCCGCCGCCCGGAGCAGGGTCTTGGAAGGGATGCACGCCCAGCAGGCGCACTCGCCCCCGATCAGCTCGCATTTTGCGACCGCGACCCGCTTGCCCGCCCCGAGCAGCCTGCCGGCGGGGCGACCTCGCCGCCGGGCCCGGGGCCGGTGACCACTGCGTCGTCGCCGTCGCTCACCGCGCCGAGCCCGCCATGCCCGACAACTGACGCAGGCGGCCGGTGGTGGTCCAGGTCACCTCGCTCACTGCCCCCACGGCGGCGCCGAAGACGAGGTGGGCCGCCGCGCCGCGCAGGTGCGTGACGAGCGGGTCTCGGTCTCGGGCGTCGCGGGCACGGCTGCGTCAGGGGCGTTGACCCGCTCCTACGAATGTGTAGTAGAGTTTCTCAAGTCGGTGAGCGCGCTCGGTGC
>JAJZMD010000012.1 GCA_021803085.1 Actinomycetes bacterium | reverse complement strand
AGGAGCTCGCCGCCGAGGAGGTCGCAGCCGAGGAGGTCGCAGCCGAGGAGGTCGCAGCCGAAGAGGAGGTGTTCGCCGACGGTGCCGAGGCGAGTGGGACGGACAGGTCTGCGTCGGACACGGGCCGATCGGACCTCGAGCCGTCTCCGGGCGCCGCCAGTGCCGGTGAGGAGCCGGAGGAGGAGAGCGAGGCAGCGCGGGCGGTCTCCGACCTGATCGCGCCGCCGTCCGAGCCCGACGAGCTGGAGCGGCGGTTGGCCGAGGACGAGGAGATGGAGCGCCGCAGCCGTCACGAGCACCACGAGGCGCCGCACTTCCGCCGGGAGGTGGACTGAGATGCTCATGCCACGCAAGGTCAAGCACCGCAAGCAGCAGCGGGGCCGGCTGACCGGCGCCGCCAAGGGCGGCACGACCGTCACCTTCGGCGACTTCGGGATCCAGGCGCTCGAGCCTGGCTGGCTCACCGCCCGCCAGATCGAGGCGGCCCGTATCGCGATGACCCGCCACGTGCGCCGGGGCGGGAAGATCTGGATCCGCGTCTTCCCTGACAAGCCGGTCACCCAGAAACCGGCGGAGACGCGCATGGGCTCGGGGAAGGGCAACCCCGAGCACTGGGTGGCGGTGGTGCGGCCCGGCCGGGTGCTCTTCGAGCTGGCCGGGGTCGACCAGGAGCTTGCGCAATCGGCCATGGAGCGGGCCATCCAGAAGCTGCCGATGAAGGCGCGCTTCGTGGTGCGGCCCGGCACCCACGGGGCCGCGGAGGTGCAGGTCTGATGGCACCGTCCGAGTACGCGTCGATGGAGCGGAGCGAGCTCGAGGACAAGCTCGTCGAGTCCCGCAAGGAGCTGTTCAACCTGCGCTTCCAGAAGGCGACTGGGCAGTTGGACAACACGGCACGCCTCGGCCGAGTGAAGAAGGACGTCGCCCGGATCCTCACCACGCTCCGCCAGCAGGAGCTGGGGTTCACCGAGCGCGGCCTCTTGCCCGCTGCCGGCGCATCGGCACGTCCGACGCCGGCGCGTCGAGCCGCCCGTCCGGCTGAGGCTGGCGACTCCGGACCGGACGACGAAGGACCGGACGACGGAGTCGAAGACGAGGAGGAGGCGTGATGCCCGAGGAAGACGCTGTGGGCGAGGGCGCCTCCGCTCGCCCGAACCGGCGAAAGGTTCGCGAGGGGACGGTCGTGTCCGACAAGATGAACGCGACCGTCGTCGTCGCGGTGGTCGAGCGTGTGCGGCACCCTCGCTACGGCAAGACCGTCCAGCGCACCAAGCGGCTCTACGTCCACGACGAAGAGGGCAGTGCCAGGGTGGGTGACCGGGTGCGCGTCGCCGAGACCCGGCCCCTGTCCAAGCTGAAGCGGTGGCGGCTGGTCGAGATCACGGAGCGCGCCCGATGATCCAGCAGGAGTCCCGGCTCCGGGTGGCCGACAACTCCGGCGCTCGCGAGGTGCTGTGCATCCGCGTGCTCGGCGGTTCGCGCCGGCGCTACGCCAGCATCGGTGACGTGTTCGTCGCCACCGTGAAGGACGCGATCCCTGGAGCCACCGTGAAGAAGGGCGACGTCGTGAAGTGCGTCGTCGTTCGGACGGTGAAGGAGAAGCGACGTCCCGACGGCAGCTACATCCGCTTCGACGAGAATGCCGCGGTCCTGATCAACGACCAGCAGCAGCCGCGTGGCACCCGCATCTTCGGGCCGGTGGGCCGCGAGCTCCGGGACAAGAAGTTCATGAGGATCGTGTCGCTCGCTCCGGAGGTGTTGTGATGAAGATCCGGAAGGGCGACCGCGTGGTCGTGCGAACCGGGAAGTACAAGGGCCACACCGCCGAGGTGGTGCGCGCGCTGCCATCGGAGGGCAAGGTCGTGCTCGAGGGCGTGAACGTGGCGAAGCGGCACTCGAAGCCGACCGCCCGTACGTACCAAGGCGGCATCATCGACAAGTTCATGCCGCTTCAGGCGTCGAACGTGTCCATCGTCTGCAAGACGTGCGGCGGGCCGACTCGTGTCGGCGCGCTGGTCGACGACCAGGACCGGAAGGTCCGCGTGTGCCGGAAGTGCGGGGCTGAGCTATGAGCCCGGCGAAGGCGGGCGCAAAGGCTCAGAAGGCCGGGGCGACGAAGAAGGCCGCGCCCAAGAAGACCTCGGCCGGCGGCCAGCGCCCGGCGCGGCCACAGGCCGGGAAGGCCGCGGGCGCCCGCGTCGCTCCCGACATCGAGCGCACCGTCGGGCGCGCCGCTGGCAGCGCCGGCGGGGCGGTTCCGCGCCTCAAGACCCGTTACCGAGACGAGGTCCAGGGGAAGTTGAAGGAGGAGCTGGGCCTTACGAACGTGATGGAGGTCCCCCGTCTCGTAAAGATCGTCGTCAACATGGGCGTCGGGCGCGCCACCCAGCAGCCCTCGCTCATCGAGGGGGCCCAGCGGGACATGGAGGTGATCACCGGGCAGAAGTCGGTCGTCACCCGGGCCAAGAAGTCGATCGCCGGCTTCAAGCTGCGCGCCGGGATGCCCATTGGGGTCCGGGTCACCTTGCGAGGCGACCGCGCGTGGGAGTTCCTCGACCGGCTGATCAGCCTCGCGATCCCGCGGATCCGCGACTTCCGGGGGCTGTCCCCTCGCGCCTTCGACGGCAGCGGCAACTACACGTTCGGGGTGAACGAGCAACTGATCTTCCCCGAGGTCGACTACGACCGAATCGACACCGTCCGAGGCATGGACATCACGGTCGTCACCACCGCCCGCACCGACGAGCAGGCCAGAGCGTTCCTCCGGGCGTTCGGCTTCCCGTTCCGACAGGAGACCCGATAGGCATCATGGCGAAGAAGGCACTGATCGAGAAGCAGCAGCGCACCCCGAAGTACAAGGTGCGCGCGTACACGAGGTGCAAGCGGTGCGGCCGCCCGAAGGCCGTGTTCCGCAAGTTCGGGCTGTGCCGGATCTGCCTGCGGCAGATGGTGCACGCCGGTGAGGTGCCGGGCGTGACCAAGGCGAGCTGGTAGGAGCGCGGGCGATGACGATGACCGATCCCATCGCGGACATGCTCACCCGCATACGCAACGCGAGCACCGCCCAGAAGGAGACCGTCAGCATGCCGGGATCCAAGCTGAAGGAGGCGCTTGCCCAGATCCTCGAGCGCGAGGGCTTCATCGAGGGCTATATCGTGCGGCGCGACCCTGGGCGTCCCGGTTCCACCCTGGAGATCACGATGAAGTACTCGCCCGACCGCGTGCGCAGCATCGGCGGCATCCGCAGGGTGTCCACGCCAGGCCTGCGGATCTACGCGCGCGCCGGCAAGATGCCCCGCGTGCTCGGGGGCATGGGGGTGGCGGTGGTCTCGACCAGCCATGGGCTCATGACCGACCGAGAGGCGCGCCAGCGCCATTTAGGGGGCGAGGTGCTGTGCCATGTCTGGTAGCCGCCCCGAGAGGAGCGCTCCCGGCGACGCGCCGGCCATCGGCGCCGCAGACGAAGGAGAAGGGTAGATGTCCCGCATCGGGCGGTCCCCGATCCCGGTCCCCGATGACGTGAGCGTCGCACTGGATGACGGTTCGGTGACCGTCACCGGCCCGCAGGGCAGGCTGGCACGCCGGCTGCCCGCGGGGATCACGGTCACCCAGGAGGCCGGCGTCCTGAGCGTCGCTCGCTCGGACGACGAACGCACCCAACGCGCCTTGCACGGCCTCACGCGGTCGCTCGTGGCGAACATGGTGACCGGCGTCACCCAGGGCTTCTCGAAGGAGCTCGAGATCGTGGGCGTCGGGTACCGCGCCAATGCCCGGAGTCCCCAGGCGATCGAGCTCGCGCTCGGCTTCTCGCACCCCGTGGTCGTCGACGCACCCGAGGGGATCAGCTTCGAGGTGCCCGTCCCGACTCGCATCGTCGTGCGGGGAATCGACAAGGAGCTCGTCGGGCAGGTCGCGGCCAACATCCGCAAGATCCGCAAGCCCGAGCCCTACAAGGGCAAGGGGGTCCGCTACGCGGGGGAGCGCGTGCTGCGCAAGGCAGGGAAGGCGGCCAAGTGATGGCGGGAACCGATCGCGAGAGGGCGCTGCGCCAGCGGCGGCACACCCGGGTCCGCCGGAAGGTGTCGGGCACGCCCGAGCGGCCCAGGCTCGCCGTCAACCGGAGCCTCCGGCACATCACGGCCCAGGTCATCGACGACTCGAGCGGCCGCACCCTGGCGGCGGCTTCGACGTCCGACCGCGAGCTCGCCGCCGTCCTTGCCGGAAAGAGCGGCGGTAACGTGAGCGCCGCCGAGGCGGTGGGCCGCCTGGTCGCCACCCGGGCCAAGGCGGTCGGGGTGAGCAAGGTCGTCTTCGACCGGGGAGGCTTCAAGTACCACGGCCGGGTCGCAGCGCTCGCCGACGCCGCCCGTAGCGAGGGACTGGAGTTCTGATGAGCGAGGTGCAATTCGAGGAGCGGACCATCCGCGTGAACCGCGTGGCCAAGGTCGTGAAGGGCGGGCGGAGGTTCTCCTTCGCTGCTCTCATGGTCATCGGCGACGGCAACGGCAAGGTGGGGCTCGGCTACGGCAAGGCGAAGGAGGCGGGCCTCGCGGTGCAGAAGGGCATCGAAGAGGCGCGCAAGAACCTGTTCGAGGTGCCGCTCGCCGGGTCGACCATCACGCATCCGGTCGTCGGCGAGAGCGGTGCGGGCCGCGTGCTGCTCAAGCCAGCTGCGCCCGGCACCGGCGTCATCGCCGGAGGCGCCGCGCGGGCCATCCTGGAGATGGCAGGCATCCGCGACATCCTCGCCAAGTCGCTGGGCTCTTCCAACGGGATCAACGTCGCCCACGCCACCGTCGCCGGCCTTCGGGCGCTGCGCCGGCCCGACGAGATCGCCAATCTCCGCGGGAAGGCTCCTGACGAGGTGACCCCGACCGGTGTCCTGCGCGCGTACCGCGAGCGCCGCCGTGAGACCGAGCTCTTCGCGGAGGCCCGCTGACGATGGCCGTGCTGCGGGTCACCCAGGTGCGCTCGGAGATCGGCGCCAAGCCGAAGCACCGCTCGACGCTGCGCGCCCTGGGGCTGCGTGGCATCGGCAAGACGAACGATCTTCCCGACCGCCCGGAGATCCGGGGGATGCTCGCTCGGGTTCCCCATCTCGTGACGGTGGAGGAGGTGTCGGAATGAAGCTGCACGAACTGGCGGCGCCCCCGGGCTCGCGGCGCGCGAAGCGCCGCGTGGGGCGCGGTATCGGCGGAAAGGGCGGCAAGACCGCCGGGCGAGGGACGAAGGGCCAGCGCGCCCGCGACACGGTGCCCGCTGGCTTCGAGGGCGGCCAGCTGCCCCTCATGCAGCGGATCCCGAAGCTGCGCGGGTTCAAGAACCCCTTCCGCATCGAGTACGCGCCCGTGAACCTCGACGCCCTGGCGGCGCTCGGGGCCGACGAGCTCGGGCCCGAGGAGCTCGTCGCCGCGGGCCTCGTCCGCAAGGGAGCGCTCGTGAAGGTTCTCGGCCGAGGGGAGCTGCCGCGTGCCGTACGCGTGCGAGCGCACGCATTCTCGGCCGCGGCCGAGGCGGCGATCGTCGCCGCAGGCGGGTCGGTCGAGCGCATCGGCCTGCCCTACGCCTCGGGCCGCCCGCCAGCCCGCGGCAACGCGCTCACGAACCGCTAGCTCGATGCTGTCACGCCTCGGCAACATCTTCCGGGTGGCGGACCTCCGCAACAAGGTCCTGTTCACCCTGACGATCATCGCCCTCTACCAGGTCGGCGCGAACGTGCCGGTCCCCGGGGTGAGCTGGGCCCAGCTCACGAAGCTGGAGACGAGCGCAGGGTCGTCCGGCGTGCTCGGCTTCCTGAACCTGTTCTCCGGCGGCGCGCTCGTCCGGCTCGCCATCTTCGGGCTCGGCGTCATGCCCTACATCACGAGCACGATCATCATCCAGCTGCTCGCCACGGTGATCCCCAAGCTCGAGGAATGGAGGGACCAGGGCGCAGTCGGGCAGAAGAAGATCACCCAGACGACGCGCTACCTCACGATCGCGCTCGCCCTCATGCAGTCGACCGGTCTGGTCTACGCCTTCCACGGCCACGACTCCGCGCTGATCGGGACGAGCATCAACCTCATCCCGAAGTTCACCGTCCAGCTCGCGGCGTTCATGGTCCTGTGCCTCACCGCCGGCACCGCGTTCGTCATGTGGCTCGCCGAGGTGATCACCCAGCGGGGGATCGGTCAGGGCATGTCGATCCTGATCTTCGCCAACGTCGTCGCCTCGATCCCTTCGGGCGGGAAGGGCCTCTACGAAGAGGGCGGGGCCTTCAAGTTCGGCATCATCATGGCGGTGTCGGTCGTGCTCTTGGTGTGCATCGTGTTCATGACACAGGGGCAGCGGCGGATCCCTGTCACGTTCGCGAGGCGCATGGCGGGCCGGAGGATGTACGGCGGACAGAGCACCTACATCCCGCTCAAGGTGAACCAGTCCGGCGTCATCCCGATCATCTTCGCCAGCTCGGTGCTGTACATCCCGGTGCTGCTCAGCAACGTGGTCCCGTCGAGCAGCTTCCAGAACTGGGTCCGGAACAACATCACCCCGACGTCGCTCTTCTACATTCTCATGTATTTCGTGCTGATCCTGGCCTTCACCTTCTTCTACGTGTACGTCGCCTTCGATCCCCACCAGCAGGCGGACATCATCCGCAAGCAGGGTGGGTTCGTGCCCGGGATCCGCCCCGGCGGGCCCACCGAGCGCTACTTCTCCCACATCCTGAACCGCATCACGGTCCCCGGGGCCTTCTTCCTCGGCGCGGTGGCGGTCATTCCGTCGCTGCTCATGGCGCTGTGGAACCTCAACAGGTTCCCCTTCTACGGCATCACCCTCCTCATCTCGGTCGGCGTCGCGCTCACAACGATGCGCCAGATCGACAGTCAGCTCATGATGCGCAACTACGAGGGATTCCTGAAGTAGGGCCTGGGTGGTTCCCGGCGTCAGGCTCGTGGTCCTCGGCAAGCAGGGAGCTGGCAAGGGGACGCAGTGCGTGCGGCTCTCGCACCATTACGTCGTGCCGCACGTCTCGACCGGGGACATGCTCCGGCGCGAGGTGAAGGCCAAGACGAGCTTTGGACTTCGGGCCAAGAAGCTGATGGACGGCGGCGAGCTGATCCCCGACGACCTGATCATGGAGATGGTCGCGGCACGCCTGGTCGAGCGTGACGCCCGGGTGCGAGGCTTCGTCCTCGACGGCTGCCCGCGCACCGTCGCCCAGGCCGAGCAGCTCGACGAGATCCTCCTCCCGGGACGCCTCGACCTCGTGGTCGACCTGGACGTGCCGACCTCCGTCGTCCTGAAGCGCCTGGCCTCGCGGCGGGTGTGCGTCGACTGCGGGACGAACTACTCGGTATCCTCCCCGCCGTCGGTGAACTGGACCTGCGACGTCTGCGGCGGCGAGGTCGTCCAGCGCGAGGACGACACCGAAGAGGCCATCCGACGGCGCCTCGAGCTCTACGAGCGGTCGACCGCGCCGCTGCTCGAGCGCTACGAGGCAGCGGGCCTCCTCGCGCGGGTGAACGGCACGGGCCCCGCGGACGCAGTCGCCAGGCGCTGCGTGCACGCTGTCGACGAGCGCCGGACGTGACCGGCGGGGGACCGCAGGTGGTCGGGACCGAGACGGAGGGCGCACCATGAGGCGCAACGCGCAGGAGCTGCAGAAGATGCGCCGCGCCGGCAAGGTGGTCGCTGAGATGCACGAGGTCACCCGCGCGGCGGCACGGCCGGGCGTCACCACCCGCGAGCTCGACGCCGTCGCCCGGGAGGTGCTCGAGCGGCGAGGGGCGACCTCCAACTTCCTCGGGTACCACGGGTTCCCCGCGGTGATCTGCACCTCGCCGAACGACATGATCGTCCACGGCATCCCCGGCGACTACCGCCTGCGGGAGGGGGACGTCCTCTCGATCGACTGCGGGGCGATCGTGGAGGGCTACCACGGGGACGCGGCCTTCACGATGGCGATCGGCGACGTCGCCCCGATCGCCCGACGCCTGATCGAGGTGACCGAGCGGAGCCTGTGGACCGGCATCGACCAGCTCCGTAAGGGCAACCGGCTCCACGAGGTGGGCCGTGCCGTCGAGCAGGTGGCCGGGGCGGCGGGGTTCTCCGTCGTCCGCGAGTACGTGGGCCACGCCATCGGCACCGCGATGCACGAGCAGCCACAGGTCCCCAACTACTGGCCGGGGTCCCCCGGGCCGACCCTGAAGACCGGCATGGTCTTCGCCGTCGAGCCGATGGTGAACGTGGGTGGGCCCGAGACGAAGCTGCTCGACGACGGCTGGAGCGTGGTCACGCTGGACGGCTCCCTCTCCGCCCACTTCGAGCACACGATCGCAGTCACCGACGACGGCCCCGAGGTCCTCACCTTGCCGTGAGCCCCTTGCGGTCGGGAGCGGGGCGCGACGGGGCGCCCTGCCAGGGCCAGCGGCCTGCCCCGCTGGCAATTCACCGGCGATGCGGTAAACTTCCTGACTGCCTCGCCGCTGCCCCGGCTGGTCGGGGCCGTTCACCATTTCGTGGTCCGGCGCAGCTGCGTCCGGAGCCGAGGAGCGAGTCGAGGAGAGTCACCTGCCGAAGCCGAAGGAAGACGCCATCGTGCTCGAGGGCACCGTGGTGGAACCGCTGCCCAACGCGATGTTCCGCGTGGAGCTCGAGAACGGGCACAGGGTGCTGGCCCACAGCTCCGGGAAGATGCGCATGCACCGAATCCGCATCCTGCCGGGTGACAAGGTCCAGGTCGAGATCACGCCGTACGACCTGAACCGCGGTCGGATCACCTACCGGTACAAGTGAGGCAGGCAGGAAGGAACGCCATGAAGGTGAGACCCAGCGTCAAGCCGATCTGCGAGAAGTGCAAGGTGATTCGCCGGCACGGCCGCGTGGTCGTGATCTGCGAGAACCCCCGGCACAAGCAGCGGCAAGGCTAGGACAGGAGAGAGCAGCAGATGGCCCGCATCGCCGGAGTGGACGTCCCGCGTGAGAAGCGCGTGGAGGTCTCGTTGACCTACATCTACGGGATCGGCCCCACGCGGGCCCGGGAGATCCTCGCGCGCACGGGAGTGGACCCGGACACCCGGGTGCGCGACCTCACCGACGAGGAGGTGATCCGCCTGCGCAGCGACATCGACTCGAACCTCGAAGTCGAAGGAGACCTGCGCCGGGACGTCGCCCAGGACGTCAAGCGAAAGATGGAGATCAACTGCTACCAAGGAGTCCGGCACCGTCGCGGCCTGCCGGTTCACGGGCAGCGCACGCACACGAACGCCCGCACGCGAAAGGGCCCGAAGAAGACCGTGGCCGGGAAGAAGAAGGTTCGCAAGTAGATGCCGAGGCCGACCAAGCAGCAAGGAGCCTCACGGAGGCCGCGCCGCCGGGAGCGGAAGAACGTGAGCTACGGCGTGGCTCACATCAAGAGCTCGTTCAACAACACGATTGTCTCGATCGCCGACCCAGAGGGCAACGTGCTCGCCTGGGCGTCTGCGGGGAACGTGGGCTTCAAGGGCTCGCGCAAGTCGACGCCGTTCGCCGCGCAGCTCGCCGCAGAAGCCTGCGCGCGCAAGGCGATGGAGCACGGCGTCCGCAAGGTGGACGTGCTCGTGCGCGGGCCGGGCTCCGGGCGGGAGACGGCGATCAGGTCTCTGGCAGCGGTGGGCATCGAGGTCGTCGGGATCAAGGACGTCACCCCGATCCCGCACAACGGCGTTCGCCCCAAGAAGCGGCGACGGGTCTGAGGTAGGCGATGGCACGCTATACGGGACCCGTCTGCCGCCTCTGCCGGCGCGAGCGTACGAAGCTCTTCTTGAAGGGCGAGCGGTGCTTCTCGCTCAAGTGCCCGGTGTCCGAGGCGGTCACCGACCGGCACAGCCGTGCGTACCCGCCCGGGGAGCACGGCCGTGACCGGATGCGCCAGGGGTCGGAGTACCTCGCCCAGCTGCGGGAGAAGCAGAAGGCACGCCGCATCTACGGCATCTTCGAGAAGCAGTTCCGGAACCTCTACGCGGAGGCCGACCGTCTTCCCGGCATCACCGGCGAGAACCTGCTGCGGATGCTCGAGATGCGCCTCGACAACGTCGTCTTCCGTGCCGGCTGGGGCGCGAGCCGGGCGCAGGCGCGCCAGTTCGTGCGCCACGGTCATGTGCTCGTGAACCAAAAGCGCGTCACGATCCCGAGCTACCGCGTCCGCAAGGGCGACCGGGTCTCGCTCCGGGAGCCGTCCCGCGAGATCTTCGTGGTGCGGCGCAACATGGACACCCTCGACCGGCGGCGCCCGCCCTGGATCGAGGCGTCCGACGGGGGCTTCAGCGTGGAGGTGCTGAACCCGCCGCTGCGCGACCACATCGACGAGCCGGTGCAAGAGCAGCTGATCGTCGAGTACTACTCAAGGTAACGATCGAGGAACCAACGCCGATGCTGATCATCCAACGACCCAACGTCGAAGTTCTCGACGAGGACGGCGGCGACCGCCAGCGGTTCGCCGTCGGCCCGCTCGAGCCAGGGTTCGGCCACACCCTCGGGAACGCGCTCCGGCGGACGCTGCTCTCGTCCATCCCCGGCGCGGCCGTGACCCAGGTGCGCTTCGACGACGCCCTCCACGAGTTCGCCACCCTGCCGGGAGTGAAGGAGGACGTGACCGACATCATCTTGAACCTGAAGGACCTTCTGGTCCGGGTGGACTCGGACGAGCCGGTGACGCTCCGCTTCGACAAGCGCGGCCCCGGCGACGCGGTCGCAGGCGACCTGCAGACGAGCCCCGACGTCGAGATCCTGAATTCCGACCTCCACCTCGCCACGCTGAACGCCAAGGGCCACCTCGCCTTCGACGTCACGGTGGAGCGCGGGCGCGGCTACGTGTCCGCGGACCGGAACAAGAGGTCCTCTGTGATCGGCGTGATCCCGGTCGACTCGATCTTCTCGCCCGTCCGCCGGGTCACCTTCCAGGTGGAACCCGTGCGGGTCGAGCAGTCCACCGACTTCGACCGCCTGGTGCTCGACATCGAGACGGACGGCTCGATCACCCCGCGCGAGGCGCTCGCCTCGGCGGGCGACACGCTGCGGGCCCTCGTAGGGCTCGTCGCCGACCTGGAGGAATCGCCCCAGGGCCTCGAGCTCGGCGAGGTGGGCAGCGTGTCGGGCGGCTCTCCGGACCTCGACCTGCGGATCGAGGAGCTGGACCTCTCGGAGCGGCCGCGCAACTGCCTCAAGCGTGCGCAGATCAACACCATCGGCGAGCTCGTCCAGCGCACCCCCGACGAGCTCCTCGCCATCACGAACTTCGGCCAGAAGTCCCTCGACGAGGTCGCCCAGCGCCTCGACGAGCGTGGGCTGTCGCTCCGGAGCAAGGACTGAGGACGGGACATGCAGGGGACGCCGAAGCGGGGCCGCCGCATGGGCGGTGACGCCGCGCACCAAAAGGCCATGCTGGGCAACCTGGTCGCATCGCTCATCGCCGCGGAGTCGCTCGTGACCACCGAGTCGAAGGCCAAGATGCTGCGGCCCGTCGCGGAGAAGTGCGTCACCGCGGCGCGCAAGGGCGGCGTGCATCAGCATCGACAGGTCGTCGCGCTGATTCGTGACCGCGACATGGCCCACAAGCTGTTCCACGAGATCGCACCCCGGTACGCGGACCGCCCGGGTGGCTACACGCGGATCCTGAAGCTCGGTCCGCGCCCGGGCGACAACGCGCAGATGGCGCGCATCGAGTTCGTCTGACCGAGCCCCGGCGCTGGCGGCTGCTGCTCGCCTACGAGGGGAGCAGCTTCCGGGGCTTCGCCGTACAAGCGGGGGTCCGCACCGTCGCGGGCGAGCTTGCCGACGCGATCGCCCGATCGGCGCGCCTGGCCGAGCCGCCGACCGTCGTCTGCGCCGGCCGCACCGACGCCGGCGTGCACGCCGTCGGCCAGGTTGCCCACGTGGACCTTCCCGCCACCTACGAAGGCGACCTCGCGCGGGCCGTGAACCGGCAGCTCTCGCCGCAGATCGTCGTCCGCGCCGCAGTGCCCGTCCCGCTCGACTTCGACGCCCGGCGGTCGGCTACGTCCCGGCACTACCGGTACCTCGTCTGGAACTCACCGGTGCCCAACCCGCTCGTCGCCGGCCTGGCGTGGCACGTCCCCGAACCGCTCGATCTGAAGGCGATGGCCTCGGCCTCCGACCCGCTCCTCGGGGAGCACGACTTCCGCGCCTTCTGCCGCCGGGCCCCGGACCGACCCCCGACCGAGCCGATCGTGCGCAGGGTGACTCGAGCCCGCTGGCGGGCGGTACCCGCCACAGCGGACTGGGCCGAGGCGGCGCCCCCCGCGCCCCCCGCGCCCCCCGCGCCCCCCGCGCTGCTCCGCTTCGACGTGGTTGCCGGCTCCTTCTGCCACCAGATGGTGCGGTCGATCGTGGCCGTCCTCGTCGACGCGGGGCGGGGCAGGGCCACCGCTGCCACCGTGATGGCCCTCCTCGCCGCGGGCGTCCGGGCGGGCTCCCCCAGGCCAGCGCCCGCGCACGGTCTGTGCCTGGTCGGGGTCGGCTACGGAGATGGGGCAGAAGGTGGGGAAAGAGGTGGTCGTGCGTAGGATCCCGGGGGCCGCCCCGATGACTGCGCCGCCGTCCCACCAGGTGGGAGATGGGGACTCGCGTCGAATTGCCCGAGAAAGCGGGCTACCCGGCTGCATGTGGGTGTCGCTGGGGTAGAATGCCCGGTGCCCACGGGCTGCGCGGGCGGCTTGCCCGTGCTCACGGCGCCCCGTTAGGCTGCTGTCCCGTCTCAACCACCTTTCGAGGACCTCTCTTGCGCACCTACACCCCCAGAGCAGGCGACATCGAGCGTGCCTGGCACCTGGTCGACGCCGACGGCCTCGTGCTCGGCCGCCTCGCGACCGAGGTGGCGCGTCGGCTGCGCGGCAAGCACCGCCCGACGTTCGCCCCCCACATCGACACCGGCGACCACGTGGTCGTCGTGAACGCGGCCAAGGTCGTCCTCACGGCCGGGAAGGGCGACGAGAAGTTCGCCTACCGCCACAGTGGCTACCCAGGCGGACTCAAGAAGACGAGCTACGCAGAGCTGCTCGAGAGAAGCCCCGAGGAGCTCGTGCGCCGCGCGGTGCGCGGCATGCTGCCGAAGGGCACCCTCGGCCGCCAGCAGCTCGCCAAGCTCAAGGTCTACGCCGGCCCCGAGCACCCGCACGGGGCCCAGAACCCCGAGCCGCTCGAGCTCCCGTTCGCACGCAGGGCGAGCTGACCATGCCGGCACCGCTCTCGCAGACGACCGGACGCCGCAAGGAGGCGGTGGCCCGCGTCCGGTTCCGGCCCGGCCAAGGGGCGATCACCGTCAACCGCCGCACCTTCGAGGACTACTTCCCCTCGGCGACGCACCGCATGCTCGCCGCCGAGCCCCTGCGCGTCACGAGCCAGGCCGAGGCCTACGACATCGACGCGACGATCGGCGGCGGCGGCATGTCGGGCCAAGCAGGGGCACTGCGGCTCGGCATCGCGCGCGGACTGTGCGCGCTCGACCCGGACCTTCGGACGGCGCTCAAGCGTGCGGGGCTCCTCACGCGCGACGCGCGGGAGAAGGAGTCCAAGAAGTACGGCTTGAAGAAGGCCCGCAAGGCCCCCCAGTACTCCAAGCGGTAGCACGTTGGCCCGTCCGGGCTTCGGCACCGACGGGGTGCGCGGGGTGGCCAATGCTGAGCTCACGCCCGAGCTCGCGACCAAGCTCGGCCGCGCCGCCGCGCGCGTGCTCGGCGCGACGGCCTTCGTCGTGGGTCGCGACACTCGCCAGTCCGGGACCATGCTCCAGGCCGCGCTCTCGGCGGGGATCGCCTCGGGAGGAGCGGACGTCGTGGACCTCGGCGTCCTTCCCACGTCGGGGGTCGCCTACGTGGCGGAGCGCCGCGGTCGTGCGGCAGCGGTGGTGTCCGCGTCGCACAACCCCTACCTCGACAACGGGATCAAGTTCTTCGACGAGTCCGGCCTGAAGCTCGCGCCGCACGTCGAGGCGGAGGTGGAGGCGGCCCTCGACGCGCACGCGGACGCGCACGGGCCTGGAGGCGCCGCACGAGTGGGCGTCCTCACCTCCGACCCCGGCGCCGCGGCCGAGTACGAGCGCCATCTGGTGGAGTCTTTGGACGGCCGCAGGCTCGACGGCCTGCGAGTCCTCGTCGACTGCGCGAACGGGGCGGCGTCTGTCGTCGCCCCGAAGGCGTTCGCGGAGCTCGGCGCCGCGGTCGAGCCCCTGTTCGCCGAGCCCGACGGCACGAACATCAACGACGCGTGCGGGTCGACCCATCCGCAGCGCCTCGCGGAGGAAGTCGTCGCCCGCGGCGCGGACCTCGGGCTGGCGCTCGACGGGGACGCCGACCGCCTGGTGGCGGTCGACCACGCCGGCGCGCTGCTCGACGGCGACGTGCTCCTCGCGATCTTCGCAATCGACCTCGCGGCGAGGGGTGAGCTCGTCGGGGACGCGGTCGTGGTGACGGTGATGACCAACCTCGGGTTCCGTCTCGCGATGGCGCGGCGCGGCATCTCGGTGCACGAGACCCCCGTAGGGGACCGGCAGGTGCTCGCCGCGCTGGACGAAGCCGGGCTCGCGCTGGGAGGAGAGCAGTCGGGGCACATCGTCTTCCGCAGGCGGGCCACGACCGGCGACGGCGTGCTCACCGGCCTGCTGCTCGCCGACGTCGTCGCGCGCACCGGGCGACCGCTCGCCGAGATTGCCTCGGGGCTCGTCGAGCGCGTCCCCCAGGTCCTCGTGAACGTCGCGGTGCCCGACCCCGGCCGCCTCGCCGGGGCCGACGGCGTGTGGAAGGCGGTGGCGGAGATCGAAGGTGACCTCGGAGACGGCGGGCGGGTGCTGCTCCGGGCGAGCGGCACCGAACCGCTCGTCCGGGTGATGGTGGAGGCGCCCACGCACGCGCTCGCCGCCGACGCGGCGAACCGGCTCTCCCGGGTCGTCGAGGACTGCCTCGTCTCGGGTTAGCCTCGGCCCCATGTGCGGGATCATCGGCCTCACCGGGGATGGCGGGGCGCTGGACGCGATCCTCGACGGACTCCGGCGGCTCGAGTACCGGGGCTACGACTCGGCGGGCGTGGCGCTCGTCGACGGCGGCGCGCTCTGGCGGGAACGGGCCGCTGGGGGCAACCACTCGGTCGCCGACCTCGCTGCCGCGACGGCTGACGCGCCCCCGTCGCGCGCCGGGATCGGCCACACGCGGTGGGCGACCCACGGGAGCCCGACCGTCGCGAACGCGCACCCCCACGTCGACTGCACCGGCCGCATCGCCCTGGTCCACAACGGGATCATCGAGAACCATGCGGAGCTCGCCGCGTCGCTGGCCGCCCGGGGCCACGTCTTCACCTCGGAGACCGACACCGAGGTCCTCGTCCACCTGCTCGAAGAGGAGCTCGCCGGTGGGGCGGGGCTCGGCGACGCCATGCGCACGACGCTCCGAACGCTGCGGGGCGCCTTCAGCGTCGTCGCGCTTGCCGCCTCCGATCCCGAGCTGATCGTGGCGGGACGGCGCTCCGTCCCGCTCCTGGCGGCGTTCGGCGGCGGCGCCGGGTTCGTCGCCTCGGACGTGTCCGCGCTGCTGGGTCGGGCCGACTGCTACTACGCGCTCGAAGACGACCAGGTGGCGGAGGTGCGCCCCGGGCGCCTCCGGGTCACCGACGACGAAGGTCGCGAGGTCGTCCCGACCGCCGTGACGGTGGACCCGTCGTGGGACGTCGTCGCGGCGCAGAAGGGCGGCTTCGACGACTTCATGTCGAAGGAGCTCCACGAGCAGCCTCGAGCGGTCGCCGACACCCTCCTCGACCGGCGCGGCGCCGACGGGTCGCTCGTGCTCGACGAGCTCCACCTCTCCCCGTACGACCTCCGGGCGGTGGACAAGCTGGTGCTGGTCGCGTGCGGGAGCAGCTTCCACGCCGGGATGGTGGCCAAGTACGCGGTCGAGCGCTGGGCGCGGCTGCCGGCCGAGGTCGAGATCGCGAGCGAGCTCCGCCACCGCGAGCACGTGCTGCACGAACGGACGCTCGTCGTCGGGGTGAGCCAGTCGGGCGAGACGCTCGACACGCTCGAGGCGCTCCGCGAGGCGCGCCGGGCGGGTGCTCGCACGGTCGTCGTCTCCAACGTCGTCCACTCGACCATGGCGCGGGAGGCCGACGGCGCGGTCTACACCAGGGCGGGGCCGGAGGTGAGCGTGGCGTCGACCAAGTGCCACCTCGCGCAGATCGTCGCGCTTCACGTGCTCGCGCTCGCGCTCGCGCAGTGGCGAGGCACCATGGGCCCGGCTGCTATCGCCTCGGTCCTCGACGAGATGCAGCGCCTTCCAGAGGCGGTCGCGGATGCGCTCGGCCGGAAGAAGGAGGTCGACGAGGTCGCGGACGCGCTCGGCGACGCCCGCGACTTCTTCTTCATCGGCCGCAACCTCGGCTACCCGGTCGCGCTCGAGGGGGCGCTCAAGCTGAAGGAGATCTCCTACCTCCGTGCCGAGGGTTACCCCGCAGGGGAGCTCAAGCACGGACCGCTCGCCCTCGTCGAGCCGGGGACGGTGGTGGTCGCCGTGCTCGACCCGTTGCGCGACAAGATGCGGTCGAACGTCGCCGAGGCCGCGGCCCGGGGGGCGACCGTGGTGAGCATCGCCGCAGACGGCGATCGGGACGCCGTCGGCGACCACGTGCTACGCGTGCCGACCGTCGCCGACCCGGTGCTCGCGCCGGTGGTGGAGGTCGTGCCGCTCCAGCTCCTGGCGTACAGCCTCGCCCGACGGCTCGGCAACGACGTCGACCGGCCGCGCAACCTCGCCAAGACGGTGACGGTCGAGTGACGCAGATCGCCGGCGTCGGCGTCGACGCGGTCGACGTGGCCCGCTTCGGCGAGGCGCTCGGCCGGCGTCCGGCGATGGCGACGCGGCTGTTCACGGCGGGTGAGCAGCGAGACGGCGGGGGCGACGTCCAACGGCTGGCGGCGCGTTTCGCGGCGAAGGAGGCCACGATGAAAGCCCTCGGGAGCGGGATCGGCAGCTTCGGCTGGCGCGACGTCGAGGTGGTACGGCTCGACAGCGGCGAGCCGACGCTCCGTCTCTCTGCGGCGGCAGCCGTGCTGGCCGCCCGCCATGGCGTCGCGCGCTGGCACGTGTCGCTCACTCACACCGCGACGGTCGCGATCGCCATGGTGGTGGCCGAGGCCTGAACGTGCGACCCGTCGTCACCGTCGCCGAGATGCGTGCGGCCGACGCGGCGTCGCCCGTCCCAGAAGCGATGCTGGTCCGCCGCGCCGGCACCGCGGTCGCCGTCTCGGCCCTCCGCATGCTCGGCGGCGCGTACGCACGGCGCGTCGTGGTCGTCGCGGGGAAGGGCAACAACGGCGCGGACGGCCGGGTCGCGGCCGAGATGCTGAGGCGCCGGGGCGCGCGGGTGTCGGTGGTGGGCCCCGACTCGAGGCTCGGCGGCTGCGACCTCGTCATCGACGCGGCGCTCGGCACCGGCCTGCGCGGCCCGTACGACGCACCCGAGCCGCCGCCGGGCGCACTGGTGCTGGCGGTGGACATCCCCTCGGGTGTCGACGGGGACACTGGGCGTGCCCCGGGCCGCCCGATGGCGGCCGCGCGCACGGTGACGTTCGGCGCGCTGAAGCCCGGTCTCCTGCAGGGGGACGGGCCCCGCTTCGCGGGCGAGGTCGAGGTCGCGGACATCGGCCTCGGGGACGTCCCCGCCGAGATCTCGCTCGTCGAGGACGCCGACGTCGCCCGCCTGGTGCCCCGACGGCCGGCCGACACGCACAAGTGGGCGACCGCGGTCTGCGTCGTGGCCGGCTCGCCGGGGATGGAGGGCGCCGCAGTCCTCTCTGCCGAAGGCGCCGCCCGCTCGGGCGCCGGCATGGTCCGGCTCGGTGTGCCCGGCATCGGCGAGGCGCCCGGGTGTGCGTGGCCGACCGAGGCGGTTCGCCTCCCGCTCGGGCCGCGCGGGTGGGCCGGCGACGTCCTCTCCGTCCTCGGGCGCTGCCGCGCGCTGGTCGTCGGACCCGGCCTCGGCCGGACAGCCGACACGGTCGAGGGGGTCCGTGCCGTGATCGCGGGAGCCAAGGTGCCGGTGGTCGTCGACGCCGACGCGCTCTTCGCACTGGGTGACGCCGGGTCGGCGCGGGCCGTCGTCGCCGGCCGCCGGCCGGTCGTGGTCACGCCGCACGACGGCGAGTACGAGCGGCTTCTCGGCGAGCAGCCGGGGCCGGACCGCGTCGCGGCCGCGCGGCGCCTCGCGGCCGCGCTCGGGGTCGTGGCACTCGTGAAGGGCTCCCTCACCGCCGTCGCGTCCGGCTCCGGGGAGGTCCTGCTCTCCGCCTCGGGGAGCGAGCGCCTCGCGACCGCCGGCACCGGCGACGTCCTCTCGGGGGTGATCGGTGCCTTTCTCGCCCGCGGCATGGCGCCGCTCGACGCGGCGGCGCTGGCGGCGCACGTCCACGGCCGCGCGGCGTCGGACGGGCCGGCGGAGGGTCTCGTGGCGGGCGACCTGCCGCGGCTGGTGTCGGCTCGCCTCTCCCGCTGGCTCGGGAGCGTGCCGGAGCGGGATCGGCACCGGGACGGACAGCGGGATCGGCACCGGGACGGTTCCGGTGGCTGAGGGACGGACGCGGCCAGCCCGGGCGGAGGTCGACCTCGACGCGCTGGCGTCGAACGTCGCCCTCCTCGCGCGCCGCGCCGCGCCGGCCGCGCTGTGCGCGGTGGTGAAGGCCGACGCTTACGGCCACGGCGCCGTGCCCGTGGCGCGCGCCGCGATCGAGTCGGGCGCGTCGTGGTTGGCGGTCGCCCTCGTCGACGAGGGTCTCGAGCTCCGCGAGCACGGCGTCCCGGCGCCCGTCCTGGTGCTGTCCGAGGTCCTGGCCGACGCCGCCGAGGCGCTGGTCGCTGCCGGCCTCAGCGCGACCGTGACGACGCGGGCCGGAGTGGAGGCGGTCGCAGCCGCGGCGCGAAAGATCGGCGTCCGAGCCGGCGTCCACGTGAAGGTGGACACTGGCATGCACCGTGCGGGCGCAGCGCCCGACCACGCGGCGGCACTCGTCGAGGCCGTCGAGGCGGACCCTGGGCTCGGGCTCGAAGCGGTCTGGACGCACCTCGCGGTGGCGGACGGGGTGGACGAGGAGGACCGGATGTTCTCCGTGCTCCAGCTCGAGACCTTCGACCGGGTCGTCTCCGGGCTGCATGCCCGGCCGCGGCTGGTCCACGCGGCCAACACCGCGGGCGCGGTCGCGTGGCCCTCCGCCCGGTACGACCTGGTGCGCTGCGGCATCGGCATCTACGGCTACGCGCCCTCGGCGGCCATGGCCGACGGCGGTGCCGGGGAGGACGTCGCGTCCTTCGTGGCCAGGCTGCGGCCGGTCCTCGCGCTGAAGGCCCGGGTGAGCGAGGTGCGCGAGCTCGACGCCGGCGAGCGCCCCTCCTACGGGCGCCGCCGTGCCCTTCCCGAGCGCAGCGTGGTCGCGACCGTGCCGATCGGCTACGCCGACGGGGTGCCCCGCCGGCTGTTCGACACCGGGTGCCCGGTGCTCGTCGGCGGCAGGCGCAGGCCGCTCGCGGGCGTCGTCACGATGGACCAGCTGATGGTCGACTGCGGCCCTGGGGCCACCGTGGCGCCCGGCGACGAGGTGGTCCTCGTCGGCCGCCAGGGTGACGAGGAGATCACCGCGGCGGACTGGGCCGCGCGCCTCGGGACCATCGCCTACGAGGTGCTGTGCGGCATCGGGCCGCGCGTGCCGCGGGTCCACGCTTCGCGGCGGACCGGGGGTGCAAGGTGAACCTTCGCCGCGCCTCTTTCCTGGGCGCAGGCGTCGCCGGGGGCGCGGGGCTCGCCTACCTGCTCCAGCGCACGGCGGCGGGGCGCTGGAGAGTGGGTGCCGAGGAGCTCGCCGCCGCCGGGCTGTCGCTGCCGCCGGACATCCGGCACCACTTCGTGACGACGAGCGACGGCGGACGGCTCCACGTGGTCGAGCGGGGAGAGGGTCCGACCTCCGTCCTCGTGCATGGCGTCACGCTGAGCGCGGCGACCTGGGCGACCCAGCTCCGCACGCTCCCCGGCCGCGTGCTCGCAGTGAGCCAGCGCGGGCACGGCCAGTCGCGCGCAGGGCGCGAGGGCTACACGTTCGAACGGCTGGCCGCGGATCTCGCGGAGGTCCTCAGCGAGCTCGACGTCCGCGACGCGGTCCTCGTGGGCCACTCGATGGGGGGGATGGTCGCCCAGCTGCTCGCGTTGGACCGGCCCGAAGACCTCTCCCTCCACGTCCGGAGGCTGCTGCTCGTCGCCTCGACCCCGGGCCCGATCGCCGGCCCACCGCTCGCGGCGATCGCCGCCGCCGCGTCGGCGCGCGCGTTGGCGAGCGCCGAGCGGAAGGGGCGCGGGCCGTTCCCGAAGTCGGCCACGGTCTGGGCGTCGCGGGTCGCGTTCGGCGCCGCTCCTTCTCCCGCCGCGATGGAGCTCCTGTGCGAGATGCTCGACTCGATGTCGCCGGGCGCCCTCGCCGAGCTGACTCGGCACCTCCTCGCGTTCGACGTGCGCGACCGGCTGGCCGAGTTGGCGCTGCCGGTGCACGTCGTGGTCGGGACCAGGGATCTGCTGACGCCGCCGCGCGCCGCGCGCGGGATCGCTGATCGTGTGCGGGGTTCACGGCTCACCGTCCTGCCCGGGTGCGGACACATGGTGATGCTGGAGCGGGCGGGCACGTTGTGCGATCTCGTGACCGAGTGACCCGCCAGCGACCCCTTGAGGAAGCGGGGCATAACGGTAGCATCCGCAGGTGGTCCGTCGGATGAGCGCGGCCGAGGAGCTCGCGAGGCTGCGCGAGGCTGCGTCGGGATGCACGCGCTGCGCGCTCGCGGCGGGGCGCACCCAGGTCGTCTTCGGGGTGGGCGATCCTGACGCGGACCTCATGTTCGTGGGTGAGGGGCCCGGTCGGGACGAGGACCTGCGGGGCGAGCCGTTCGTCGGGCGGTCGGGGAAGCTGCTGGACCTGCTGATGCGCCAGGAGATCGGCATCGAGCGCGACCGGTGCTACATCGCCAACGTGGTCCTGTGCCGGCCGCCGGGAAACCGCGACCCGCTCCCGGCCGAGATCGACGCGTGCCGCCCCTATCTCGAAGGCCAGATCGACCTCGTCGCACCGGGCGTGGTCGTGACGCTCGGCAACTTCGCGACGAAGACCCTCCTCGACACGACCGAGGGCATCTCGAAGCTGAGAGGCCGCGTCTTTGCGTTCCGGGGGGTGCACCTCGTGCCGACGTACCATCCGGCTGCGGCGCTGCGCGGCGGCGGCGAGGTCGTCGCGGAGATGCGCGCCGACTTCGTGCGCGCCAAGGCGCTCCTGCGCGAGGCCCGATGACCGCCGGTCCTCGAGGGCAGTGGACCGAGACGGTGCGACCCTGACATGGCCTGGATGCTGCCGGCGCGCTCTGCCTCCCCCGACGCCACTCGGGCCCTGGCCGCGCGTCTTGCGGGGGTGGCGCGCCGGGGCGACGTGATCGTCCTCCAGGGTTCCCTCGGCGCAGGGAAGACCACGTTCGCCCAGGGGTTCGCGCGCGGCCTCGGCGTCGAGGGACCGGTGACGAGCCCCACGTTCACGCTCGTCCGCCAGTACTCTTGCGCCCTCGGCCAGCTCGTCCACGTCGACGTGTACCGGCTGGACCGCCTCGCCGAGGTCGCGGACCTGGGGCTCGCCGACCTCGTCGAAGAGGGGGTCGCGCTGGTCGAATGGGGCGACGCCGCGCGGCCGGCCCTCGGGCCGGTGACCTGGACGGTCGACATCACCCGGGTGGGCACCGCGGCCACGGGTACCGCCACGGGCACTACCGCCACGGGCACCGCCGCCACGGGCACCGCCGCCACGGGCACAGCCGCAGCCGACGACGAGCGGCTCCTCACCGTGCACGGCGAGGACGACGCCCGCCGCGGCGAGGTGGCGTCCGCATGGGCGGGCCAGGTCGGAGGAGCCGCCTGATGCTGCTCGGCATCGAGACGG
>JAJZMD010000044.1 GCA_021803085.1 Actinomycetes bacterium | reverse complement strand
CGAGGTGCTCGCTGCCCTGTCGGAGCGCCAGCAGGCCCTGGCGGCCGCCGGCCGGCCGCTGTCTGCAGCCGACGAGCAGGCGCTCGGCCGTCAGCTGATCGCCGAGGCCTTGGAGCGCCGGGCCCGCCAGGCGGTCGCCGCCGGCCGGCCGGTGATGGCCGCCAGCGCCGAGGACGACCTGGCCCGGGCGGTCTTCGACGCCCTGTTCCGTCTCAGCCGTCTCCAGCGCCTCTTGGACGACCCGTCGATCGAGAACATCAACGCCAACGGCTGCGACCAGGTGTGGGTCCGCTACGCCGATGGCCGGCGGGAGCAAGTGGAGCCGATCGCCGCCTCGGATGGCGAGATGGAGGAGATGCTGCGTACCGCCGCGGCCAGGGTGGGCATCGGGGAGCGACGTTTCGACCGGGCCTCGCCGCGCCTGTCGCTGCAGCTGCCCGACGGGTCGAGGCTGTTCGCGTTGATGGCGGTGGCGGCCCGGCCGTGCCTGTCGATCCGCCGCCACCGCTACCTGCGCATCACCCCCGACGACCTCGTCGCCATGGGCACCGTGGACGTGGCGCTTCGCGAGTTCGTCCGCGCCGCGATGCTGGCGAGGAAGTCCTGCATCATCTGCGGCGGGACCGGGGCGGGAAAGACCACCCTGCTGCGTGCCATGGCCGCCGACATCCCACCCTCCGAGCGGCTCGTCACGATCGAGGACTCCTTGGAGCTCGGCCTTGACCGCTTCGGCGACCTCCATCCCGACGTCGTCGCCTTGGAGGCCCGCGAGGCGAACCTCGAGGGGGAGGGAGGGGTCAGCCTGGCCGAGCTGGTCCGTTGGGCGCTGCGCATGTCCCCCGACCGGGTGATCGTCGGCGAGGCGAGAGGCGAAGAGGTCCTGGCGCTGCTGAACGCCATGTCGCAGGGCACCGACGGATCGATGGCCACCCTGCACGCGTCGAGCTCTCGGGGTGCGTTCTCCAAGCTCGCCACCTACGCCGTCCAGGCCCCCGAGCGCCTCCCGCTGGAGGCCACCAACCTGCTGGTGGCCAACGCCGTGCACTTCGTCGTCCACCTCGCCCAAGACGGCGAGTCCCGGTACGTGTCCTCGGTGCGCGAGGTGATCGACGCCGAGGGGCCGATGGTCGTCTCCAACGAGATCTTCCGGCCCGGGCCCGACGGGCGGGCGGTGCCGGGCGTCCCGTTGCGCAACGACACGATGGACCAGCTCGTCGCCGTCGGCTTCGACCCCGGACTGCTGGAGCGACCGCAGGGGTGGTGGGAGCGGTGAGCGCGCTGGCCGGGTTGTGCGGGGCCGGTGTCGGCCTCGGCCTGGTCTTGGTCGTGGCCGGCTGGCACGGCGTCGAGCTGCCCCGCCGGGCCGCCCGCCCGCTCCTCCCCAGGCTGGAGCGGGTCAACCTGCGCCTCGCCCTGGCGGTCGGCGCGGCGGTGGTGGTCGGGGCAGCCACCGGCTGGCCCGTCGGCGCCGTGTTGGCCGCAGCGGCCGGCTGGGGCGCCTCGGGCCTGCTCACCGGTGCCACCGCCACGGTCGCCCCGCTGCCCATCCGCGCCGAGGTCGCCACCCTGGCGGCCCGGATCGAGCACGGCCGGCTCGCCCCCGCCCTTCGGGCCTTCGCCGACGACGTCGCCGACCCCACCTGCGACCTCGTCGTAGCCGCCCTGGTCCTCGCCGCCGAGCACCAGGCCCAGCGCCTCGGCGAGCTGCTCGGCTCCCTCGCCCAGGCAGCACGCGACCAGGCCACCATGCGCCTTCGAGTCGAAGCGGGCCGGGCACGGACCCGCACCTCGGTCAAGGTCATCGTGGGGGTCACCGGCGGCCTCGTCCTCGGCCTGGCCGTCCTCAACCGCGGCTACCTCGCCCCCTACGACAGCGCCACCGGCCAGCTCGTGCTGCTGCTCGTGGGCGCCCTGTTCGCGGCGAGCTTCGCCTGGCTGGCCCGGATGACCCGCCCGGCCAGTGCCGAGCGGATCCTCACGGCTACGACCAACTCGGCCGAGTCGGCGACGGGGGTCGGACGGTGATCCTGGCGTTGGTCTGCGGCGCCGGTCTCGGCGCCGGGCTGTGGCTGGTGGTGCGCGGCCTGTACCCGCCGCGGCCCTCGCTCGCCCAGGCCCTCGCCGAGCTGCGCCGCCTTCCCGAGCCCAGCCCAGCCTCAGGCGAGACCGAGGGCGGGTTCGCCGCCCGTGCCGGCCGCCCCCTCGCCGCGGGGCTGCTGCGAGCCGGCGGGGCGTGGCTCGTCCTCTCCCCGGTGCGCCGAGACCTGGCCGTGCTCGGTCGCGGCGTCGAACGCCACCTGGCCGAGAAGGTCACCCTCGCCCTCGTCGGTCTCCTCCTCGTCCCCGCCGTCACCGCCCTGCTCGCCGTGGGCGGTACCCGCCTGCCGCTGGTGGTGCCGGTGTGGGGGTCGCTCGTGCTCGGGGCCGCCGGGTTCGTCGTGCCCGACCTCGGCATCCGCTCCGACGCTGCCCGCAGACGGCGGGACTTCCGCCACGCCCTGTCCAGCTTCTTGGACCTCGTCGTCGTGGCCCTGGCCGGCGGCGGCGGCGTCGAGACCGCCCTCGCCGACGCGGCCGGGGTCGGCTCCGGGTGGGCGTTCGACCATCTGCGCCGGGCCCTCGACCAGGCCCGCCTGGCCCGACAGGCCCCCTGGGAGACCCTCGGCCGGCTCGGGGCCGACCTCGGCATCGCCGAGCTGTCCGAGCTCGCCGCCTCGGTGGCCTTGGCCGGCACCGAAGGCGCCAAGGTCCGCGCCAGCCTCACCGCCAAAGCCGTCTCGCTGCGCACCCACGCCCTCGCAGAAGCCGAGACCGCCGACCAGGCCGCCTCGGAGCGCATGAGCCTGCCCGTCGTGTGTCTCTTCGCCGGGTTCCTCTTCTTCCTCGGCTACCCGGCCGTCGAGAAGGTCCTCACCAGTCTCCACTGAACGCCCTGCCGCCCACCTCACACCCGAAGAGAAAGGAACAACCGATGAGACCGAAAGGACCGCCGTGCTCAGCGAACTGACCCTCCTCCGCCACCTCGCAACCGTGCTCTGCGACCGCTGGCGGGCACTGCGAGCCGACCCCGAGGCCGGCTACACCACCGAGACCGTCATCGTCACCGCCCTGCTCGCCGCGCTGGCGCTCACCGCGGTGGGGATCATCGTGGCCAAGGTCGTCACCGCCGCCAACCACATCTCCACCGGCGGCTGACCAACCTGCCGATGGACGACGCCGCCCGCACGGGACGCTCCTCGCGCCGCGCCGCGTCCCTCCGCCGTGCCCGGCATGCGGTCGCCCGTGACGAGCGCGGCGCGGCGTCGGCCGAGCTGGTCATCGCCACCCCCCTGCTGCTGCTGTTGATCATGGGGGTGATCCAGTTCGCCCTCTGGCAGCACGCCGAGCACATCGCCTCGGCCGTCGCCCAGCAAGGCGTCGCCGTCGGCCGCCTCCAAGGCGAGACCGCAGCCGCCGGAAAGGACCAGGCCCGAAGCGTCCTCGACCAGCTCGGCTCCGGCGTCCTCACCGGCTCGGACATCACCGCCACCCGCACCGCGACGACCACGACGGTCACCGTCACCGGCCACGCCGAGAGCCTCCTCGGCATCTTCACCCTGCCCGT
>JAJZMD010000148.1 GCA_021803085.1 Actinomycetes bacterium | reverse complement strand
TGCTTGCAATCCAACAACTTCCGCACTATCAATGCACAGGAGCTGACCGGAGCAACGCGGTGAGCTCAGGTTGATGCGGAGACTGTCGCAACCGGCGGTCCGCACACCACTCCGCGGGGCTCAACCCACCGAGCACCGGTCGGTAAAGAAGCGCTGCAGCTGCGGGATAGCGAGCGCCGGAGCGTTCCCTGCCGAAGTCCGTGCGCCCGTCTCCTAGGCCCGAACGCCGTGCCACCGCCCTCTACCTGCTCCATGCGCAGCACTGCTCGGTCGAGCGCACCACCCAGGCGCTGTCGGAGATGCTCGGGGTGCCGGTCTCGACCGGCTTCGTCGCCTCCTTGGCGAAAGAGGCGGCCACGCTACTGGACCCATTCTTGACCGCGCTCGCCGAGCAACTCGTCGCATCCCCAGTCGTCCATGTGGACGAGACCCCCGACCAGGTCCGCACCGGCACCGTGTGGTTCCACGTCTGCGCGACCGACCTCCACACGTTCCTCTACGCGAGCGACACGCGCGGCAAGGCCGCCCCCGACGAAGCTGGCGTGCTTGGACGCTTCACCGGCACGATGGTGCACGACCGGCTTGCGATGTACTTCAACTACACCGACGCCAGCCACGCCGTCTGCCTGGCTCACATCCTGCGCGACCTCGAGGCCGCCGGCGCCGGTTCGAACCAAAGCTGGGCACAGGAGATGCAAGAGCTGCTCAAAGAGACGAACAGGGCATGCCATGTGGCGCGCGCGAAGGGCAAGAAGCGTCTCGGCCCGAAGGCGCTCGCGAGCTTCTTGTCCTCCTACGACGCCCTCGTCGCGGCGGTGGTAGGGATCACCGAACTCTCCCCACTCTCGATCACTGAAATTCCCCAGGCGATGAGAGGGGTGGTGGGCGCGAGGTGAGCCTACACAGCCGTCAAGGGCTCACCTCCTCCTCGAGGATGTCGGTCACGGCGATCGGGTCCCCGCACGATGGACAACTTCCCCCGAACCCGACGCGGCGCATGAAAGTGCGGCACTGCTCGCAATACTGCTCGCCGAGGGACCGCTCTCCGCAGAGGTCGCACTCATAGACGGTCACCGGCCGTCGAGGTCGCCTCTTTGGCAGAACGAGGGCCGGCAGCCCCATGTTCCGGCGCCGGCGATAGGCAGCGGCTCTGCACGCGTCCGAGCAGAACTGCCGGCGTCCGACGCGGGAGAAGCTCCCCTCACAGACCGGACAGGTCATCGTGACGCCATCGTGATACGACGGGGATGGCGAGGAGTCACTCATGGCTCGCCACCGCCCGTCGGGCGGCCTCGGCCCGAGCCCGGTGGCTGCGCATGCGGTAGCTGTCCCCGGTGATGTCGATCACGACGCTCCGGTGCAACAACCGGTCCAACATCGCCCCTGCCACCATTACATCCCCGTTGAAGACCTTTCCCCAGCTCGCGATGCCTAAATTCGTCGTCAACGCTATGGAGCCCTTCAAATATCTCTGGCTCACAACCTGGAACAGCGCCGCCGCGGCCTCGTCGGGCAGCGGTAAGTAGCCCACTTCGTCAACGATGAGGAGCCTGGGTCCGGCATAAAAGCGCATCGTCGTCGCCCACCGTCCCTCGAGCGCGGCGCGGTGACAGCGTGCGGCGAGATCGGCGGCCGTCGTGTAGTGCACCCGCATGCCAGCCGCCACCGCCGCATGGCCGAGGCCGACCGCCAGCATCGTCTTTCCGACCCCTGGCGGTCCGATGAACAACACGTTGGTGGCGTCCTCGAGGAACCGGAGCGTCCCGAGCTCGTCGATCAGCTTCTTGTCCACCGACGGCTGGGCCGAGAAGTCGAAGTCGGCGAGGGTGAACGGCGAGGGAAGCGAGGCAAAGCGAGTGAGGCTCGCCCGGCGGCGCTCGTCGACGGCGTCGACCTCGACCGACAGCAGCCGCTCCAAGAATGCCGAGGTCGTGAGCTTGGCCCTCGCCGCCTCGTCGAGGAGCCCCGGCAGCGCCTCGGCCGCCGCGGTCATCTTGAGGAACGCGAGGTGGGCCCGGAGGCGCTGGTAGTCCGACCCGGGGGTCATGGCATCACCTCGGCGTCCGAGCACTCGACGGCGCCAGGGAAGGCGAGGTGCACGATCTCAGCGAGCGCCTCGAGGTCGACGACCGGCTCTTCACCATGGGTGCCGAGGATCCTCGCCCGAGCCTCGAGCGCCGCTGATCCGGGCGGCTTGTTAGCCTTTCGGTCACAGGGTCGGGCGGTCGAGAACTGGCTCAACACGGCCTGCTCGAGAGCAGCGCCGTGCTCAGGCGTGCGCACGATCGAGCCGGCTCCCGGTGGAGCCAGACGGTGGGTGACGAGCACCTGCCCACCGGGCGCCACGAGGTCGAGCGTCCCGGTGCCAAGGCGGTGGCGGAGCGTCATCTCGACACCGGTCAGTCCCGGCGCCGTCGAGTAGCGGTTCCCCCGGAATGCCACCGTCGCCCGGTCGTCCACGCTGCGGCGCACCTCGACGGTTGCCGGATAGGCCGTCGCCGGCAGTGCCATCAGCGCTTCCTTCTCGGCGAGGGCTCCGACACTCGGCCACACCGGGCGCTTCCCCGCTGTCAGTTCTTCGGGATCGAGATAGCGCCCTGGCGGGCGCAGCCGAGCGTCGCCGGCCCCCGACCAGAACTGGTCGAGGCTCACCTGCGCCTCCTCGGGGTTCGTCGCCGTCATCGTGCGCCACCACCTGCCGCACATGAACTTCACCCCGCACTCGACCGCGCCCTTTCGGTTGCCCCGACGAGGAGGACACGGCGTGATCACGGCTCCGTAGTGCTTGGCCACCGGGGCGAAGGAGGCCTGCACGTCGGCGGTTCCGGGCACGATCACGGTGGCCAGGCGGTCGGTGCGCCACTTGCGCGCCGTCCCGCCGAGGCGACGCAGGACGCCGTCCAGCCCCTCGATCAGGTGTGCCTGGTCCATCGACTCGGCGAGCACTCCACGGGTCCGCCCCGAATGGCTGAGGGTGCCGAGCAGGACGTAGGCCGTGCCGCCCCAGGGGGCGTTTCGCCGCTCGGCCCAGTCCCATTGGATCTCATCGCCCGCGAGGTGCTCGATCTCGATGCTCTCGCGGCCCTTCACCCCCGAGCACGCCTCGCAGTGCGGTCGCAGGCCGGCCAGGCGCAGCTGGCGAGCAAAGCTCGGGTAGGCGCGGTCGTAGCCGAGCGGGACGACCTCGTCGAACAGCGCGCTCGCCCAAAGGTGTGGGTCGTCTTGAAACCGGGCCTTCACGTAGTCGACGAAGGGAGCCATCGGGTCGGGCGCCGACGACCGCCGCACACCGGCGGTTCGTTCGCCGGACAGATACGCCCGCACCGTCTTGCGGTCACAGTCGAGGTGGCGGGCGATCGCCGAGATCGACCATCCCCGCCTGGACAAGGCACTTGCTTCCACGTCGTCACTCCTTGAGAACATGGTCGGGGGCTCCTCGCGCTGGGTGGCTAGCACCGTCAGCGTCGGGGAGTCCCCAACCGGGTTGGTGGATCCCTGCGTCGGGCCCACCACCCCGCTCAAGGGTGGGGAATTTCAGTGATCGTCAGTGGGGAATTTCGGTGATCCGCAGCAGCCGCAGCGAGCTCGCGGCGGTCCTCGTCGGTGAGCCGCG
>JAJZMD010000296.1 GCA_021803085.1 Actinomycetes bacterium | reverse complement strand
GTGCTCGAGGCGACCGGCGCTCAGGGGTTCGCGGCCCAGCGCACGACCGACCTCTCGGGCGGGCAGACCCAACGGGTGCGCTTCGCGCTCGCCCTGGTGGCCAATCCGGACCTGCTTGTGCTCGACGAGCCGACCGCCGCCTTGGACGTCGAGGCCCGCCGCGACTTCTGGTCGACGATGCGCGCGATCGCGAAACTCGGAAAGACCGTGATCTTCGCGACGCACTACCTGGAGGAAGCGGACGCCTACGCCGATCGGATCGTGCTCATGGCGCGGGGCCGCATCGTCGCGGACGGACCGGCCACCGAGATCAAGGCGAAGGTCGGCGGACGGACCATCCGCGCGACGCTCCCAGGAGCGAGCTTGGACGCCCCCGACGCGCTCCCCGGGGTGACGAGCACCGAACACCGCGGCGAGGCGGTCGTCCTCGCCTGCAGCGACTCGGATACCGCGCTGAGGGCCTTCCTCGCCGCGTACCCGGCCGCTCGGGACATCGAGGTGCTCGGTGCAGGATTGGAGGAGGCTTTCCTGCTGCTCGTGGGCGAGGACGACGAGGAGGTTCCGAACCGATGAGCAATGCCACCTATCTCCGCAGCGAGGTGGTGCGCACGTTCCGGAACCGCCGGTTCTTCATCTTCTCGCTCGCGTTCCCTCTCATCCTCTACTTCGCCGTGGCAGGGGCGAACCGGCACTCGAAGGTGGAGGCGGTCGCGCTCCCCCTCTACTTCATGACGGGGATGGTGGCGTTCGGGACGATGATCGCCGTCATCTCCTCGGGCGCGCGCATCGCCACCGAGCGGCAGCTCGGCTGGACGCGCCAGCTGCGCATCACGCCGCTGCGGACGAGGACCTACTTCGAGGCGAAGGTCCTGTCGGGTTACCTGATGGCACTCGCCACGATCGTGCTCATGTACATGGCGGGGTCGGCCCTGGGCGTTCGGCTCGACGCCCGGCAATGGACGATCATGACGTTGCTCCTGCTCGTCGGGCTGGTGCCCTTCACGCTGCTCGGGATCTTGGCGGGCCACCTGCTCAAGCCCGACTCCCTGGGACCTGCGGTCGGAGGCGTGACGACGCTCTTCGCGCTCGTGAGCGGCGCGTGGGGACCCCTTTCAGAGGGCCGCTACTTCGTCGACGTCGTCAAGTGCATCCCGTCCTACTGGCTGGTGCAGTCGGGGCGCGTGGTGGCGTTCGGCGGCGGATGGCCGCCCGCACAGGCGTGGATCGTCATCGCCGTCTGGGCCGCAGCGCTGGCACGCCTGGCCGTCGTCGCCTACCGGCGGGACACCGCGCGGGTCTGACGGGGTTCGGCGCGGCGGCTCCGATCGGTCCCGGTCGACGTGCACCGACCTTCTCACCGCTGGTCGCCGCGAACGAGCTTCCAGAGCTCCTCGTGGAGGTGCTCGTCGGCGGCACAGACGAGCGACGACGCGTCGAGGGTCCACGGCTCGCCGGCCGCGTCGGTCACCCGTCCTCCCGCCTCTGCGACGAGCAAGGATCCTGCGGCGACGTGGACCAGACCGGGGGTGGCGAACAGCGCGCAGCCGGCGATCTGGCCCGTCGCCACGTACGCCAAGGACAGGGTGGTCGAGAAGCACCGCACGTCCCAACGATCCGATCGGATCGCCTCGGCCACGCCCCGGGCCGCCTGCTCGCGTGCCGCCGGGGACTTCGACCACGCGCCGAGATCCACGATCAGGCTGGAGGTGGAGGCAGCGAGCGGCTCCCACCCGTCCTCGAGCGCCCTCCACGCGCCGCGACCCGCCTCCGCCATCAAGACGTCGCCGTTCGACCCGTCCCCGATCACCGACACCGCGACCCTGCGATCCTCGACCATCGCGACGTTGACCGCGAACAGAGGGATCCCTGACGCGAAGTTCCTGGTCCCACAGATGGGGTCGACGAGCCAGTACGGCGTGGCGTCGGGCACGTCGCCGCCCCGCTCCTCGCCGACGACCGGCCACGGACTGGCACCGGCCAGCAATTGCCGGAGCCGGTCTTCGACCGCGATGTCGGTGTCGGTCACGACGTCACGACCGACCTTCGCATGAACCTCGCCGGTCCCCAACGCGGCGAGGTGCAGGGCTTCGCGGACCGCGGAGATGGCGGCCGTCGTCTCGGATCGGAAACCGGTCATGGCACATCTTGGCTCGCGGCCGGGCACCCGGCCCATGGAGCAGAGTCAAGAGACATCCGAGCGCGGACGGCACGCCGAGCGGGTGGTCGATCGCACGCCCTGCGGGCTCACACGGGATCTGCGAGCCGTTCGATGGTCTCCTCGATGTCCGATTCGGTGGTACGCGGGTTGATCGTGCACAACCGCAGGACGGACCGCCCGCGCAGCGTCGTGCTGGTCACCGCTGCGAACCCGTCGTGGTTGACCCGCGCTGCCGCCGGGGCATGGTCCTCGTGGCCGGTGCCCGTCCGCGCGAACGTCACGATCCCCAGCTGTGCAGGCGTCACGACCTGCCATCGCCCGTCGTCGGCGAGCACCCGTTCTGCATGCTCGGCGAGCTCGATGCCGCGCTCGATCGCCGCACGCATCCTCCCCACGCCGTAGACACGGAAGGTGAGCCACACCTTGATCGCCCGTGCCCGCCTGCTCAGCTCGAGGCTCCGGTCGCGCAGGTCGACCTCACCGGGCCCGGCCGTGGCGTTCGCGAGGTACTCCGCCGACATGTCGAACGTGCTTTCGAGCGCGCCGGGGTGCCGGACCAGCAGGGCCCCGACGTCGTACGGCTGGAAGAGCCACTTGTGCGGATCCAAGACGAGGGAGTCCGCCAGCTCGATGCCAGCGAGCAGTGACCGGCCCCTCTCGCACAACGCACCCGGCGCACCGTAGGCGCCGTCGACGTGCAGCCACAGCCGCTCCGATCGGCACAGGTCCGCCAGCTCGGGGAGCGGATCGACCGCGCCGGTGTTGGTGGTCCCTGCGGTCGCGACGACAACCGTCGGACGGCGCCCCTCTCGGCGGTCCCTCTCGACCGCCGCTGCCACGGACTCGACCGGCATGCAGTACCGGTCATCGGTCTCGAGGACCTTCACGTGCTCGGGGGGAAACCCCGTCGCCGCCAGGTCCCGCCGGATCGACGCATGCGTCTGGTCGGAAAGGTAGACCACGCCCGGACCACCGACGCGGCGCGCCGCCACGAGCGCGGTCAAGTTGGCGAGCGACCCTCCGCTCGTGAGCACGCCCTCCGCCCCCTCCGGCATCCCGAGCAGCGACCGAAGCCAGTCGAGCACCACGAGCTCGACTGCCGTCGGACCGGCACCACCCGCCCAGGATGAGGCGATCGCGTTGAACCCGGTCGCGAGCCACTCGCCGAGGACGGCTGCGAACGAGGACGGCCCCGGCACCCGAGCGAAGTACCGGGGATGGTCCCCGTGCTGCATGTGGGCGAGTGCGACGTCGACGAGGCAGGACATCGCGGCGAGCGGGTCACCCGGCTCCTCTGGGACCGGCCCTCCGAGGACGCCCATGAGCTCGTCGAAAGGCCGCGCGGCGATCACCGGCTGTAGCGGACCGTGCTCGAAGTGGTCGAGCACGCTGTCCACGACCCAGTGGGCGAGGCGGCGCATCTCGTCGGGCGGCATGCCGAGCGCGTCCGCCGGGTGCTCGTCGGGCGGCATGTCGAGCGCGTCCGCCGGGTGCTCGTCTTGCACGTCGCCCATTGTCCCCCACCGGACCACGAGGAGGTGCCTTCGCTTCCTCCGCTCCGCGGCGGACTACGTTTCGCCCGTGCCGCGCTCGTTGACCGTCCTGTTCATGCCCGAGAGCGCGTACGGCCCCACGAACAACTGCATCGGCATCGGCGCGGCGCTCCGTGGGCGCGGCCATCGCGTCGTCTTCGCCTCGGAGGCGTCGTGGCGCGGGCGGCTCGAGCGTCTGGGGTTCGAAGAGGACCTCGTGGAGCTCGCACCCCCCGCCCAGGCACCCGGCACGGACAGCCCTGGCTCGGAGGGGCCCCCCGGCGCGGGCGCCGGCGCCCCGGCCGACGCCGGGCAGTTCTGGACGGACTTCGTGAAGGAGACGGCGCCCGCCTTCAGGCTCTCGACGCTCGAACAGCTGGAGCGCTTCGTCCGCCCCACCTGGCAGGCGCTGTGCGATGGGGCACGCTTCGCCCAGGAGCAGCTCGAGGAGGTGATCGAGCGGCAACGACCCGACGTCGTCGTCGAGGACAACGTCTGTGCGTTCCCGGCGCTCCTCACGGCTCGGGCTCCCTTCGTCCGGATCGTCTCGTGCAATCCTCTCGAGCTGGCCGGCGCCGGGCTCCCCCCGAAGTACTCGGGCTATCCGATGGACGACGACGACCGCTGGCCGGAATTCCGGGCAGAGTACGAGCGCCTGCACCGGGACCTGTGGTGCGAGTTCGACGAGTGGGTGCGCTCATGCGGGGCTCCCGGGCTGGATGACCTCGAATTCATCCACGAGTCCGACGTTCTGAACCTCTACGTGTACCCCGAGGTCGTCGACTACCCGGGCCTTCCTCCGAGCGGCGCCAGATGGCACCGTCTGGAGTCCTGCGTCCGCGAGACCGAGGGAAGCTTGACACCCTCGCTCTCGGAGTTCGTCCAGCGGCCGGGGGGCGCGCTCGTCTATCTCTCGCTCGGATCGCTCGGCTCGGCGGACGTGGCGCTGATGGAGCGACTCGTCGCCTCCCTCTCCCGCACGCCCCATCGCTACATCGTGAGCAAGGGCCCGCTCGCAGGCTCCTACGAGCTCCCCGACAACATGTGGGGCGCGCCACAGGTGCCCCAGACCCAGGTGCTGGCGCTCGTCGACCTCGTCATCACGCACGGCGGGAACAACACGACGACCGAGTCCCTCCACTTCGGGAAGCCAATGGTCGCCCTTCCACTCTTCTGGGACCAGCACGACAACGCGCAGCGGTTGGCGGAGACGGGCTTCGGTCGACGCCTCTCGACGTACGGGCACCGCGGCGGCGACTTGATCTCTGCGGTGGACGACCTGCTCGCCGACGACGGCCTGCGCACCCGGATGGCCCGGCTGGGCCAGGCGATCCGCGCCCGGCGCGGTGTGGAACAGGCGGCGGTGCTCATCGAAGAGACCGCGGGCGGGCGGGGGGAGGGCCGCTGAGCCCAGGGTGGACGGGAGCGAGCTGACGTCCGCAGCGCGCCTCCTGCAAGGATGGAGCCTGTGCCCGACCCGCTTCTTGCGCCGCGCCCCGAGGTCGCGCCGGAACTGGTCGCGGCCTTGCTCGCCGACGTCTACGGGATCTCGGGAGCGCTGACCGAGCTGCACGGCGAACGTGACCTGAACTTCCGCGTGGACGCCACGGACGGATGCCGCTACGTGCTGAAGGTCCACCACCCCGAGGACTCGGGCGACGTGGTCGAGATGCGGACGCTGGCGATGGCGCACGTCCGTCGGGTCGACCCCGGTCTCCCCGTTCCCGACGTGGTGCGCACCCCCACCGGGGCCATCCGTGCCGCGATCGCGGGCGGCGACGGCCGCATCTCGGACGTCCAGGTCCTCACCTTCCTCGACGGCGCCCACCCTGACACCGGGACCCTCGACGCCTCTTCGCTGCACGAGTGGGGGCGGGTCACTGCCCGATTGGGACGGGCGCTGCGCGGCTTCTTCCACCCGGCGGCCGGGTACCGGATCCAGTGGGACGTCCGGCACACGAGCTCGTTGCGAGACCGCCTCCACCTGCTCGACGTGGAGGCGAGAAGGTTCGTCGAGCCGGTGATCGACCGGTTCGACACGCGCGTCGCCCCGCGCTTCGAGCTCTTGCGCGCCCAAGTCGTCCACAACGACATGAACCCTCACAATGTCCTCGTCGACGCGGGACAGCGGATCGTCGGCATCACCGACTTCGGGGACATGACCCATACCGCGCTCGTCTGCGACCTCGCCGTTGCTCTTGCCGAGGTGCTCGTCGGACGGGACGACGGCTTCGACGCGGCGTCGCCGATGGTCGCCGGCTACTGCGACGTGACGCCGCTCGAGGACGAGGAGGTCGCGCTGGTCGCGGACCTGGTCGCCGCGCGCGCGGCCACCGACGTCGTCGTGACGACGTGGCGGCGGCTCCACCACCGGCACGCCGAGGAGCTCCCCGACGCGTCGCTTGCGTTCCTCCGGCGTGTCGAGAGCGCGGGCATCGCTGCATTGGCCGAGCCCGTCGCGGAGGCTGCGCGCCGCACGCCGGGAGCCTCGCCGAGCGTGCTCTCGTACCGGGCCCGCCCGACGAGCGAGCTCCGCGGTGCCCGGGTGCGGACCCTCGGCGCACTGGAGCTCAGCTACGAAGAACCCCTCCACCTCGTGCGCGGCGAGGGCGTCCATCTCTTCGACTCGGAGGGTCGGCGCTATCTCGACGCCTACAACAACGTCCCGGTCGCCGGCCACAGCCATCCCGTCGTCGCCGACTCGATCGCCGCACAGAGCCGGCTCCTCGTGACGAACACCCGCTACTTGCACGAGTCGAGCGTCGAGCTGGCCGAGCAGCTGCTCCATCGCGCGCCGAAGGGATTGAAACGGGTCCTCTTCGTGAACTCCGGCAGCGAAGCGAACGACGTCGCCTGGAGGATCGCCCGCCTCGCGACCGGCCACGACGGCGCGCTCGTGACCCGCTTCGCCTACCACGGCGTGACCGAGGCGACCGCCGACCTCTCCCCGGAGGAATGGCCCGCGGGGTTCGCGCCCGAGAACGTCGGCCTGCTGTCACCCCCAGGGGAACCGGGCAGGGCTGGCGACGCGCTGAGCGCCCTGGAGTCGGTCGGACACCCCCCCGCCGCCTTGTACGTCGACCCAGCGTTCACGAGCGACGGGATCCTCGGCCCCGCGCCCGCCTGGCTCGCCGACGCGGTCTCGAGCACGCGGGCTGCGGGCGGGATCTTCGTCGGCGACGAGGTTCAGGCCGGCTACGGGCGCACCGGAGTGAGCCTGTGGAGCGTGACCGCCTCGGGCATCGACCCCGACCTGCTCACGCTCGGGAAGCCGATGGGCAACGGCTTCCCTGTCGCGGCAGTGCTGGGTCGTGCGGACCTCGTCGACCACTTCGTCGAGTCGACCGGCTACTTCAGCACGTTCGGCGGCAACACGCTTGCGTGCGCTGCTGCGCTCGCCGTGCTGCGCGTCGTCGAAGAGGAGCGCCTCGTCGAGCGCGCGGCAGCCTCGGGCGCCCGTCTCCGGCGCCTCGTGGACGAGGTCTCCAAACGGCACGACGCCGCAGGCGCCGTCCGAAGCTGGGGGCTCCTGCTCGGCATCGAGATCGTCGACAGCGACGGCGCGCCGGACCCGGATCGGGCCCACCGTGTGGTGAACGCCATGCGCCGGCTCGGCGTGCTCATCGGGACGACTGGGCCCTCGTCGAACGTCCTGAAGATCCGCCCCCCGCTCGTCTTCGCCGAGGACGACGGCGAAGAGCTCGCCACCCGCCTGGACGAGGCGCTCTCGGCGCTCTGATCGCCGGCCGCACCGCTCCTCAGGCTGCGGCCACGCGAGCCACGGTGCTGCTGGCGATCCCTTCAGCTGAGCTCGCGCGACCCGCTTCGCGTCGCCCTGGCGGGATCGGTCAGCCGGAAGTAGACGTCGAGCACCGGGTCCAGGAGCCCGCGGAGGCTCGCCCAGTACACACGCGCGAACGCCATCTTCATGAGGTGCTTCAGGCGGGTGGGAGGCGACGGGACCACCGGGGTGTCGTACGTCCCGGCCACGAAGGTGGCGCGGCCGCCCCCCACGTCGAACGGGCAATGGGTGCGTCCCCCGAAGACCGCCGGAGTGCCGTTGAGCGTCTTTGCGACCACCTTGGCCTCGAGGTGCGCTCCGACGCCGGACTTGGAGGTGGAGAGGCTCGTTCCGTCCCCGATTGCAAACGCCGACTCGACTCCCTTGATCCTGAGCGTCCGAGGGTCGGTGACGACGAAGCTGCTCGCGTCGAGGGTCTCGGCCGGCTCGTAGACGATGTCGGCGCCGACAAAGGCAGGGACCACGATCGGGAGGTCGCATTCGATCACGTCCCCCTCGATCGAGGTCAGCGTCCGCGTGCCCGGGTCGATGCGATCCAGATCGAAGAAGGTGAAGACCTCGATGCCGCGCTCTTTCAGGATCGGCTCCACGATGCGGCTCATCGGCTCCGCCGGGTACGCCCTCGGGTACGGGGTGAAGAACACGAGGCGGCACTTGTCCCGGATGCCGCGTGCCCGGAGCAGCTCGTCGGTGAGCAGGATGCCCTCGAGCGGCGACGGAGGGCACTTGCAGATCGGCGTCGCCTGGCCGAGCGCGATCGTGCCGCCGGCAAACGCGTTGAGCGTCCGCCAGAGCCTGCGAGCGCTGTCCACCGTCGAGTGGTAGTTCCCGACCTCGGCAGCTACCTCGGGCAAGCCGGGGATCTGCGAGTAATCGGCGCCGACGCCGGTGGCCACGACCAGCTGGTCGTACGCAAGGCGCTGGCCACCCGCAGTGTCGACCTGCTTCGCGAGGAGGTCGACGCGCCGGGCGGCGTCCTGGAGGAAGTTGACGCCACGCTTGAGCAGCCGGCGCTCGTCGCGCACGAGCCGGCGCTCGTCGCCCTTGAAGGCGGCATAGAGGAGGCCGGGCTGGAACAGGTGCTCGGACGTGGGGCTGACCACGGTGGTCTCGAACGCGGCTCCGAGGCTGTTGGCCACGATGGTGCCGCCACTGCCACCGCCCAGGACGAGAGCTCGCATCACCACGTCAGCGCTTCTTGATCTCGATCACGACGACGATCTTCCCGTCTTGATCCTCGAGGGAGACGATCGGGTTCCCGGTCTTCTCCGACCACGCCTTGGTGTCTGGCTTCACCCCTGGGTCAGTGGCCCAGAGCTCGATGACGTCGCCCACCTTGGACCGCCGGTAGGCCATGGCGAGGTCGGTGATCGGGCCCGGGCAAGTCGAGCCGCGTGAGTCCACCAGGGTGCGCACCGCCTGTGTTGTGGCCATGATGGCTCCTTTCGCCGACCGCTCAGATGAAGGCGACCGCTCAGATGAAGAAGGTCTCGCCGCCCTCTGCCGTCTGGAGGAAGGTCGCCGCGCCGACCACGTCGTCCACGAGCTCGTTGAAGTCCTCGGGCCGAAGGCTCATGACCGCGCTCATCGTCGAGCAGGCATGGACCTTGGCGCCGAGCTCCTTTGCCTGACGGAGCATCTCGTCCCACGGTGCGACGTGCGCCGCACCCATTCCCTGGGCCACGAGCGGCGCCAACTGCGCGAACTCCGCCGGGAACGGCAGCTCGTGCCGCTCCTTCGTGAACGCGTGGAGGGCGAACCCGGTGACGAAGACGTTCACCTCCATCCCCATGGCGGCGCCAGCCTGAGCGAGGATGCCGAGGGGGACGAACTTGTCTGCCGTTCCGCTGAACATGATGATCGAGACCTTGTTTCCGGCAGGCTGCACGCCAACCGCTTCAGCCAACGTCCCGACGGCCGTTCCCGCCATGATGACCTCCTTCTCCGCTCTTCAGGCTGTGCCAACGACCGAACCGTCGGCAGGGACCTTCGGCCCGATCTGACGACCGGTCTGGGCGCGCGCGGGCGAGGTGGCGGGGCCGAAGAAACGCGAGCAGACGGTCGTCTTCGGCACCGTCCTCAGCTACTTCTCCTTGTAGACGAGAAGACGGGTCGCGTCTCGAGCGGCGGGTTCGCCGGCTCGCTCCTCGTGACTGCGATGATCGTCACCGATGCGGCCTTGCGGGGTCAGCCGCCTGAGGCCGAGGCCTTGACGGTCCGGATGCAGCCTGCGACCTCTTCGAGCGCGGGTACGTGACCATCGGGCCGACCGTCTCCCGCTCGGTCGCCTCCAAGATGCGCGAGTAGATGACGAACGGCTCCTGCCAGTGCACCGGCAGTCGAACGTCCACACCGAGGAGTCGGCGGCACCTTCGGCACGGCAAGCGAGCTCGACGAGCCGAGGAACGGTTCGCTCCGCGCGGATGCTGCTCCGGTCGATGACCGAGCCTCCTCGCGTCGGGGACGAGTTCGCCGTCGCGACGACGGCGCGCCCGGGTTCCCCGCGCCGACCGAGAACCCGTCTCATGGTGAGCGGTAGCATCACCACACGATCGTCGACGGAGGGCGGGAGTCGGGGCACGTGAGCCAGAAGGTCAGCGACGGCGACCGCGTCCTGACCGACCTGCCTCCGTCACCCGCGGGTGCCGGGGCGCCCCTTGAGTCCGAGGTCCTGATCGAAGAGACGCGCCGGCGAAAGCGGCGTCGCTGGGCCTTCTGCGCGCTCTCACTCGCGGCAGCGGGAGGGCTCGTCGCCGGCCTCCTCATCTCCTCTGGCTCGCCACCCCGCCGGACGCCCCCGAGGACGGCCCCGCCGTCGGTCACCGCGACAGCCAAGACGACGACGGGACCGACGACGCCGTCCGGCGAGCCTGCGACACCGCGCTCGTCCTCCGAGCTCACCCTGCTCTTCAGCTCGTCGTCCCCGCTCATGGGCGTCGTCAACAAGGCGCCGGGCGGTCCTGGGAGCGGCACGGCCGGCCTCTACGTGACCCACGACTTCCTCACCTACACGCGCATCTCGACGCCCACGCTCCCCGGCACAGTCCGCGACTTCTCCTTCGTCTCGGACGTCTCCTTCCCGACGGCCACAGTCGGCTGGGCGGTCGACGTCGCCCCGGGCTCGGGGGTCTACCTCTTCGAGACGACCGACGGCGGAGGGCAGTGGCGGTTCGTGCGGGAGGTGCACGCCGAGGCCAACGGCGCCTACGGATGGGTCCGGTTCATGAGCGCGACCGTGGGCTGGGTCGGTGCCGGCGACATCGGCTCGAACACTCCGTCGACGCTCTTGCGCACCGAAGACGGTGGTCGGAGCTGGCGAGCACTTCCAGGTGACCCGAGCAGCGGCGATTGGGCGAGGCCGTCCTTCGTGACCCCGGCAGTAGGCTTCCTGCGCGGGACAGTCGGGCCCGGAGGGAGCACCAGGCTCCTCGAGACGACCGACGGCGGAGCGACGTGGGCTCCGGTCCCCCTCCCGGCGCGGCCTGCGATCGCGGGCACGGTCTTTCCCGCCCTGCCGAAGATGTTCGGAAGGTACGGCGTGCTCCCGCTCGTCGTCGGTCCCCAGCCGACCGAGCTCACCTCAGGCGAGCAGCCGACGGTGACGGTCGGCTTCGACACGACGACCGACGGCGGCAGCACCTGGGTGGCAGGTCCCAGCTTCCGTACCAGCGCGGTCACCGGATTCTCGACGGTGTGGAGCACAGTCGGCTGGATTGCGGCCGGACCTGCGGCGGCGGTCGCCACCCCAGAGGACTGGTGGGTCCTGGCTCCCAACAAGACAGGAAGAATCGCCGTCCGAGTCACCCATGACGCGGGGAAGACCTGGACAAACGTGGCTGGAAGGGGCCTCCCGACCATTCACGTCCCGAGCGTTCTCGACCACCAGGTCAACACACCGATCCTCCTCCAGGCGATGACGGGCCACATCGCGTTCGTGGTCGTCCAGACATCGCCGAGGGACTGGTCGACGTACGTCACGACCGACGGCGGCTCCGTGTGGTCGTTGCTCACACCGGCGACGGTGAAGACGCTCCCGTCCACAGAAGAGCTCGTGACACCGACCGTGACCGTGTCGCCGTCGAAGCGGCTCATCGGCGGCCAGATGGTGAAGGTGAGCATCTCGGGGTTCGGAGCCGACGGTCGCTACCACGTCTCCGAGTGCCCGAGCGACACCGCCGTCTCCGAAGCCGGGTGCGGCCTCGGGCTGACAGCGCAGCCGGCGGTGGTGACCGACGGCACGGGGAAGGGCAGCACCACGTTCAGCGTCTCGTCGTCCGCTGCAGCGTCATCCAATACAACGACGACACGGGCGCAGTGCGCCAGCCGATGCGTGCTCGTCGTGTCCGGCGGTCTCGGCCATGGGCTGGCCTTCGGGCGACTCGCATTCGGGCGCTGACCGGACGTCATGAGGCGGAACCTGCGAGTGCACGTCCAAGGGACCGTCCGGTGGTCCCGACGCCCGTCGGGGCCGGAGATCGCGGTGCTCGGGTCCATGGTGGCCATGGTGGAACCGTGAGCCTCCGCGTCGTCGTCTCGCTGCTGCTCGCACCGGTCGCGATCGCCGCAGGCGTCGCCACCGGGCTCGCGGCGACCAACCCGGCTGGTTCCCACGAGCAGCCGACCTCCAACTCCCATCCCCCCGGTGAAGTGCCGGTCGCGTCGGCCGCCGGGGTCTCCGTCTCGCCCCGCACCGGGCTGGTCGGCGGCGAGCAGCTCCGCGTGGTCCTGAGTGAGTTTCCCGCCCACGTCGGCGTGCAGGTGTCGGAGTGTCCGAGCGCGCACGAGATCGGGCGCTCGGGGTGCGCCGGCCCGGGCACCTGGCTCGTAACCAGTGCGACGGGGTCCGCGAGCGGGATCTTCGTCGCCCAACCCGCGACCCGTGCCAGTGAGACACGACCGCTCACGGTGTGCACGACCCGGTGCGTCGTCGCAGCAGTCGAGTCACAGAAGTTCGTGACGCCGGTCTCTGCAGGGCCTGCCACGGCGACGGCATCGGTGTCCTTCGAGCCAGGCGGGACAGGGGGCTTGCCAGACGCCTCACTCGTCGATCTGAGCTGGGTGAGCCCCGAAGACGGCTTCGCCCTGGCCAGCCGACCCTGCGACAAGGGGTCATGCGCCGTCGTGGCCCGAACGACGAACGCGGGCACCTCCTGGACCGCGCTCCCACCGACCCCTGCGTTCTGCACAGATGCAACGTGCCCGGCTGGGGTGAGCGGCATCGCCTTTGCCTCGTCCATGGTGGGGTACCTCTACGGCCCGGCGACGTTCATGACGACCGACGGAGGCGAGCGCTGGCAGGAGCTCCCGGGACCACGGGTCGAAAGCCTCGCCGTCGGAGTGGGCAAGGGGTTCCGCATCACCTACGCACACGGCGGCTGCCCGGGGCCGTGCAACCCCGTGCTCCAGGCGGCACCGCTCGGGTCCACCGCGTGGCACACGGTCCTCTCCGACCTCGGCTACGGCGCCGGCGACTACCTCGTCGTCTCGGGCCCCGACGTGTACGTGGTGACCCATGGGAACCTCGCTTCGGGGGCCGGGACGCAGCGCAGCACCATCTCGCGCTCGATCGACGGAGGCGCCACGTTCGAGACGCTCGCAGACCCCTGCGCCGGACGGCTCCCGACGCCGCACGTGCTCAGTGCGCTCGCCGCCGCCCCCGGCGGCGTCCTCGAAGGCATCTGCACCCAGCGTGCCGGTACAGGCGGGCAGTACCTCGTCTCCTCGAGCGACGCAGGCGCCACCTGGCAGCTCCAGCCGTTGCCCAGCGGTGCCACTCGCTACTTCGGAGAGATCGCGACTGCGAGCGCGTCGACGATCGCCGTGGCCACCGGAGCGGCAGGGGGATCCGGCACCGCGACCGCCACGCTCCTCGTCACCACCGACGGCGGCAAGTCCTGGGCCACGGCTGCCACCAACACCGTGCCGCTGGAGGAGACAGTTGCCGTCGCACAACTCGGCTTCGGGACGCCCCAGCTCGGGTGGTGGGCTGCCGACCCGCACACCGTGTTCATTACCACCGACGGTGGAACGCGCTGGACGCGGTTCCCGTTCGCCTCCCCTCGGCAGCAACGCAGTGCGCGCGTGGACCCGTCCGAGCTGCCGTCGGGCACGTACCAGGCGAGCTAGGCAGCCCAGCGCGCGCGTGGAGCCGCCTGGTCGTGGTCACTCCCGGGGGCTGCGCCACTCACCGACAGCGGCAAGGCGCCGCCGCTGCTGCGCAGCGGCCCCGGCGTCGAGCCCGCGGTTGCGCTCGTCGAGGTAGCCGATGACGCGCTCGCGGTGCTCGATCGGGTTGGCGTCGTCATACTTGAACTTGGCCTCCACCCGCACCACGTTGAGCCGGACGCCGCGAATGCCCGCGAGCATCCGTCCGTAGGGGGGTTCTTCGACGGCCACGGCGGCGTGGCGACCCTCGGGTTGGAACTGGGCGAACTGGGTCGTAAGGATCTCCACCTTGCCCTGCGCGTCGTCGACGATCGTCGGACGGCAGACGAACTGGACGGCGGAGTAGTAGCTGGTCGGCACGCCGTCTTCGCCGGCTCCGCCGGCCTTGGCCCGCCAGTAGGACGGGATGTAGGCGTAGTCGCCGTGAACGGAGAGGCGCACCTCTGCTGCCGCCTCGAGGTGCGGCCACACCGGGTTCGGCCGGGCCAGATGCATGAGCAGCTCGTCGCTCGTGATTGCGAAGTGGAGTGGAAGGACGAGCGGGGCGCGGGTGGAGTCGAGGTTGTTCACGGCGAGCACCCCCCACCGCTCGTGGGACGCCAGCCACTCCCGCCACTCGGCGTCGTCGAGTGACGCGTCCCACGGGTGGATGAGCATGTCAGTCTCCTTTGTCAGTCGTCACGCAGCGGCGATCAGGCGACACGCCGCGCGGAGGTCGGGGCACAGGGGTCGCAGGTGGAGCACCAGGTCATCGGCTGCGACCCGAAGTTCCTCATCGGTCATCGGCTCCAGCGCGTCGAGGATGAACAGCGCGGTCGTGGTGTCCTCGCGCAGCTGGGTGCGCCGTGCCTGGCGCCAGTTCCACCGCCTGCAGGTCACGCCGGCGTCGTCGCACCACACGACCTCGCCAGGCTCGGGGAGCTCGACCACCGCCGTGCCGTCCGCCATGGTGTCGAAGGACTCCTCGCCACTCGCACGGACCAGACGCGGTGCCCCGACGTAGCGGTCGATGTCCTCCCCGCCAACCGGGAGCTGATGGACAATGGAGATCGCGTTGTAGATGTCGGTGAGCCGGTTCACCCGCGGGAGGCGGCTTCCTGACGCCCGGCGAAAGAGCGCCTCGAGGCTGTTGCGCGTCCGCTGCGGCTTGGCGCCGAACGCCCGGTAGGCGTCTCGCCATGCGGCCACGTGAGGAAGCGCGTCCGGCGGCGTGTCACCGAGGGCTTCGCGGGCCGATTGCTCGGCAGCGGAGAGCAGTTCGTCGCTCGCCTCGTCGCTCGGCCCGGAGTTGATTCCGTCGACTGCGAGCACCAGGGCTCGATAGTCGGGCCGCAGCGCGAAGACCGTCGCGTCGACTCGGGCGCCGGCGAGGAACGCCTCGAGCGCGGCCAACTCAGCCATCGAGACCTTCCGAGTGAGATTTCGACCCGACCCCCGGCTGGAAGACAGCGAGCGAGAACTTCGCCCCCCGCTTCTTGGGATTCGCATAGGCGTGAGCCACGTCGCCGGGAAACGCGAGGGCGTCCCCCGCGCCGAGGGTCAGCAGCTGGTCGTCGATCTCGACCGTGATCGTGCCCTGGTGGACCTGCAGGAGCTCCTTCGTGCCCGCCGTGTGAGGGGGGCTCGCATGACGATCTCCGGGACCGAGCGTCCACTCCCACAGTTCGACGACGTCCGGCCGCTCCGTGCCGGCGACCAAGACACCTCGCCCGCCAGCCTCGCCGCTCCAGAGCTCCGCTCCATCCCCACTGCGGGTGACCTCTACCGGCTTGGCGCGCGCCGGCTCGATCAAAGCCGGCAGACCGACCCCGAGCGCGTCGCTGAGTCGAAGGAGGGTCCCGACACTCGGGTTCGCTGCTCCGTGTTCGACTTTGACGAGCATCCGCCGGCTCACACCGGCTGCCTCCGCCAGCTGATCGAGCGTCCACCGTCGGGACTGGCGCTCCCGTCTCACCCGATCGCCGATCGCCGACGCCATCGCGGCGGTGTTCTGGTCCATATGAGCACCATAGTGCATTCGATAGTGCACTTATGGACCCTTGGAGTCGGGAGGGCTCTGCCCGCCGTTCCCCCGGCTCCGGGTGCCTGCCCGGAGGGTCTCGACCGGACTGACGCCGCCGTGCCCACCCTGAGAATGCCTCTCCACCAGGGCGCATGGGGCCTTCTGCGACCAAGAAGTCGCACGTTCTGTGATAGATGCTCGGAACGCCCGGCCGGACTTGAACCGGCGACCTCCGGATTACAAGTCCGGTGCTCTATCCGTTCTGAGCTACGGGCGCGTGATCGTTACCGTCTCGTCTCTCGACGGCGGGCCACACACTACACGGGCCCTCGAAGCGCCCGTGGAGTGCGCAAGGGGGCCGGCAGCCGGCAAAGGGGCGCGACGACGCGCGAAAGCCCGGGCCTGCACGGCGCTTCGGTCACGGGAGCGACGGTGCTCGAGTACGTCTCTACCCCGCCGTGCGCGCCGGCCCGTAACGCACGAGGAAGTCCAAGAGCGCGCGAACCCCGAAGGCCGTCGCACCCTTCGACAGGTAACCCGAGCTCTCGTCGGACCTGGCAGGTCCCGCGACGTCGAGATGTGCCCATGGCACCTTGCCGACGAAACGGGCCAACAGCAACGCGGCGGCGATCGTCCCGGCTTCCCGGGGCCTGCCGATGTTCTTCATGTCGGCGATCTCCGAGTCGATGTGCTCGCGGTAGTCGTCGGGCAGCGGGAGCGGCCACAACGGCTCCCCCGCCCGCTCCCCCGCCTCCCTGAGCGCATCCATCAGCGCGGGGTCGTTCCCGAGCATCGCCGCCACACCTCGGCCGAGCGCGACGACCTGCGCGCCGGTCAGCGTCGCCACGTCCACGATGGCATCGGGTGAGAGCTCGGCCGCCAGCGAGAGCGCGTCGGCGAGGACGAGACGACCCTCGGCGTCGGTGTTCAACACCTCGACGGTCGCACCGTTGCGCGCCGTGAACACGTCGCCGGGCTTCTGTGCACGGCTGCCGGGCATGTTCTCGCTCAACGGCGCGATCGCGGTCACCCTGACCGGCACCCGGAGCTCCGCACACGCGGACACGACGGAAAGCACGACCGCCGCACCACTCATGTCCGTCTTCATGGTCATCATCCCCTCGGCCGGCTTCAACGAGAGCCCGCCCGAGTCGAACGTGATCCCCTTGCCGACGAGCACGACATGCGGGACGCTCCGATCGCCCGCCGACTCGGGCGGCGCGTAGGCCGCGCGGACGAGCCGAGGCGGCTCCGCAGACCCTCGCGCCACGGCCAGCAAGCCCCCCAGGCGCTCCTCGGCGATCCGGTCCTCGTCCCACACCTCGAGCGTCGTGCCGTCGAGCCCGGCCAGGCGCGCACGCACCCGCTCGGCGAGCACGCGCGGCGTCATGTCGGCAGCCGGCGTGTTCACGAGGTCCCGGGCGAACCCGGCAGCCGAGGCCGCGACCGCACCTCGTCGGAGCCCATCCGACCAGTCGCCTCGACCGACGACCACGAGCCGATCGACGCGCTCAGGCCGCGGGACCGACCGGTAGGCGGCGAAGCGGTACGTCCCGAGGGTCGCTCCCTCGGCGATCGCGGCGGCGACCGCCGGGACGTCCCCGCCCGGCGGTTCATCGGGGACGAGCAGGGCGGCAGCCCCGGCTCCGTCACCCGCGGCACGAACCAGGGCCGCACCTGCGAGGCGCCACCGCTCGAGGTCGAGCCCCGCACGCGTGCCGAGGCCGAGGAGCACGACCGACGGCGGACCGGACGCGACGCGTAGCGCGAGGGACGTTCCCTTGGCCGCGGTGAAGCCCTGGCGGCGGAGCCACGCCTCGTCCGGTTCCGTGAGGAGCCCGCTCGCCACGGCCACGCCGCCGGCCGTCTTCGGCAGGTCGGCGAGCCGGCCGAGCCACTCGAACGCGGTCGCGCCCTCGTCCCCATCCCCGGCTGCGCTTCCGACGACGGGAATCCCGACGGCAACGACACCGTCCGGCAGCGTCGCAGCGGCGGCCACTTCCAACATCAACGCACCTCCTCGTGCAGTCGCGGGCTCTCGTGCCCGGACGCCGTTCAGCCCGCGCCGCGTCGGCGGGGCCGGCCGCGCGCGGCCAGATGGACCTCACCTTCTTGCCAGCGTGCCATCGTCCAGAGCAAGTCCGACAGGCGGTTCAGGTACGGCCCCACCAGCGACGGCTCGCGCCCCCCGTGCGCGGGGCCCGTGCGCCCTCCGCTCTTCCCCGCCGCGTCGGGCTCGTGGCGCAAGAGCTCGGGCGCGAGGTGGAGCGGCGGCATGGACGCCAGGACGCGCTCGGCACGCCGGACCAGGGTCCGCGCGACGTCGAGCGCGGCCGCGGCCCGGTTGGCCCCGGGCACCACGAATTCGGCGGGCATCGCGAACCGCTCGGAGAGGCGGTCGATCCACTCTTCGAGCCCCACCACCATCGCCTCGGTGACCAGGCTCTGGCCGGCGACGAGCTTCCCGCGGTGCTCCGCACCGGTCGCGACCTCCGCCATGAGCACGTACAGCTCCCTCTCGAGCGCCACCAGGAGCTCGTCGAGCTCCGAGCCCGGCTCCGATTCCGCGCGAGCCGAGCCCAGAGCGGCCTGTGCCTCGTCAACCGCACCGTTGAGCTCGATCCGGGGGCTCGCCTTCGTCACCCTGTCGCCGTAGAGGAGACCAGTCGTGCCGTCGTCGCCCCTGCGGGTGTAGATGCGCACCGTTCGGATGGTAATGGGGAGCGGCGACCCGCCCGAATGGCAAACAGCGCGAACGGCCATTCGTTGACCCTCGAGTCGGCGGGCACTACCTTCTCTGGGGGATCGAGGGGAGGGTGGAGACATGCACACGGAACTGGCGGCCCTGAACCGCAGCGTGCTCATCGTCGAGGTGGTCATCGCTGTGGTCATCGTGGCGTTGCTGATCGGCATCGTCGTGGCGAGCCGGCGGCGGAAGAAGGCGACGGCGCCCAAGACGGCGGTCGAGCCGACGAACTACTACGCCGATCTCCAGCAGCAGCCTTCCGGCAGGCACGACCCGTTCGGAAGGTTCGCAGCTGCGCCGGCGCAGACCGGCAACGGGACAACGGCGCGGAGCCCGATGGCGGCGAGCCCGATGGCGGCGAGCCCGATGGCGGCGAGCCCGATGGCGGCGAGCCCGATGGCGGCGAGCCCCCCGGCGGCGAACCCGATGGCGGCGAGCCCGACCTCGGCGAGCCCGGTCTTCACGGCCCCGGCGTCGACTTCGTACCCCACAGAGGCGGTCGGTGCCTCCAACACCCTCGACCTGACGGCCCCGGGTGCGGGCACGCCACCGGAGGGCGTGTACGCCCCGAGCGAAGCTTCCCAGGGCGCAGCTCCGGCATGGACGTCTGACCCGTGGGCAGCTGGGAGCGGGGTGGCCACCACGTACCAAGCGGATGCCTACCGGCTCGACGTCCAGCCGTCCCCCGCCCCGGTCGCGGTCGCGCCTGCACCGGACGCACCCTCGCCGCCGCCGGGCACGCCCGCGGGTTGGCTACCTGATCCGAACGGGATCCCCGACACGCTGCGGTACTGGGACGGGAGCGCCTGGACCCAGCACTTCGCGCAGCGAAGTTGAGCCCGCGGCCCCGGCCGCCTGGGCACCCCGCGGGCCGTCCCCGCGTGACACGAACTTCGCTGAATCTGCGGCCTGCTTCGCGTGGTAGCTCGAACGCGTCAGCGGCGAGGCTTCGACGTGCGACAGCCCGAGCGCGGTCCCGGCCGCGGCCAGTGCGTCGAGCTCCGCTGGGGTCCACCAGCGAGCGACTGGCAGGTGGTCGACCGTCGGACGGAGGTACTGGCCGATCGTCGCGATCGACACGCCCGCGGACGCCAAGTCCGCGAGCGTCGAGACCACCTCGTCTTCCGACTCCCCCAACCCGACCATGAGCCCTGACTTCACGACGAGCCCCGCGTCTGCAGCGCGCGCGAGCACCGCGAGGCTCCTCGCATAGCCCGCCGACGGTCGCACCGCCCGCTGCAGGCGCGGAACCGTTTCGATGTTGTGGTTCAAGATGTCGGGCCTTGCGTCGAAGACGAGCCGGAGCGAGGCGTGATCTCCCCTGCAATCGGAGATCAGGACCTCGACGGCCGTGCCCGGGCTGCGCCGCCGAACGGCTTCGACGGTCGCCGCGATGGCACCTGCACCGCCGTCGGCGAGGTCGTCACGCGCCACACAGGTGACCACCGCATGGGAGAGCCGCATCCGTTGGACGGCCTGCGCGACGCGTTCAGGCTCTGTGGGGTCGAGCGCCAGCGGGTGCCGCGTGTCGACCAGGCAGAACCCGCACGCGCGGGTGCAGCGAGCACCGTTCACCATGAAGGTCGCCGTCCCGTCGGACCAGCACTCGAAGATGTTCGGACAGCCCGCCTCCTCACAGACGGTGACGAGCCCGAGATCGTGGATCGTCCGCCCGAGCGACAGGTAGCCGTCCCCCATCCGTGCCGGCACGCGCAGCCAGTCAGGCTTGCGCGAGCGGAGCGGCACCCCGGAGTCCGGATCGGTACCTGCTTGGCGAAGCCGCCGGAGCAGCGGTCGCTCGCCGCCGGGCGCCGTGGCGGAGCCCGCGCCGCCGGAGAGCTCTCGGGGCCTGGCGGGCCCGACCTGCACGTCCCTCCGGTCGACCCCTCCCACGCCCCAGGCCTCGGCGGCCCGCGCCGCCACCGCCTCGGCCACGTCGTCCATCGAGACGTCCACCTCCTCGGCGCGCAGCGACGTGACGTCGTAGTCGGCGATGCCGCAGGGGACGATGTGGCCGAACATCGCGAGGTCGCACTCGACGTTCAGCGCGACGCCGTGGAGGGTCCTCCGCCGGCCGTCGCGCACGCGCACGGTCCGCACGCCGACCGCGGCGATCTTGCGCGGCGCGGGGCCTCCCACGCCGATCCACACCCCGGGATAGCCTTCGTGTACCGACGACTCCACTCCCAGGTCGTGCAGGGCGCCGATCACGACCTCCTCGATGCGGCGCACGTGCTGAGGGCCGGCCCCGGGACTGGGGTCGAGGGTGACGATGGGATAGGCGACCAGCTGCCCCGGACCGTGGTAGGTGACGTCACCCCCGCGGTCGGTACGGAACACGGTCGCCCCGACCGACGCCGGGTCGTGAAGGATGTGCGCCGGGTCGGCACGCACTCCGAGCGTGTAGACGTGCGGGTGCTCGAGCAGCAGCAGGTAGTCGTCGGTCGCGCGACGTGCCAGGGCGTGCTGGAGGTCGAGCGCCTCGGCATAGGTGACCAGCCCGAGGCGGCGGACGCGCAGCACGGCTAGAGCTCGGAGGCCCAGTCTCGAGTGGCGAGCCCCTGGGCCACCCGCTTCAGGAACGACGACACGTACGCGCCGTCGACGGCGCGGTGGTCCCAGCTGAGGCCGATCACCCCCACCGAGTGGATCGCGATCGACTCGCTGCCGTCAGGCAGCTCCACGACCACGGGTCTGCGGCGGACGCCGTCGGTCGCCAAGATCGCGACCTGAGGCTGGTTGATGATGGGCACCGTGAAGTAGGTGCCGAACGGCCCGTCGTTGGTGATGGAGAACGTCCCGCCGGCGATGTCGTCCGCGCTCAGCTGACGGTTGCGAGCACGGTCGGCGAGGTCTCTGATGCGCCGGGCGATCCCGCGCAGCGTGATCTCCTCTGCGTGGTGCACGACGGGAACGATGAGGCCCTCGTGGTTCAAGTCGACGGCGACCCCGAGATTGACCTGCTCGTGCACGACCAACGAGTCGTCCGAAACGGACGCGTTCAGGTTCGGGAACTCCCGCAGCGCTTCGACGGTGGCCCGGGCGATGAAGGGGAGGTACGTGAGCGAGAACCCCTCCTCGCTCTTGAACCGCGCGCGCCACGCACTGCGTACACGGTCCACGTTCTCGAAGTCGACTTCGTACGCGATGTACGCGTGCGGCGAGGTCGCCTTCGAGCGGACCATGTGCTCTGCGGTCCGCCGGCGCATGTTCGAGAACGGCACGACCCGGTCTGCCTCCCCCCGAAAGGCCGCGGCGGCGGCGCGAACCGGGGCGGGAGAGGCGGCTGCGCGAGACGGGGCCGGGGGCTCCGCGGGCGTGGCGGGGGCGAGCGGCGCCGATGGGGCCGGGGGAACCGCGGGCGTGGCAGGAGCGAGCGGCACCGACGGGGCAGGGGCGAAAGCGACCGCAGGCTGGGTCACCGCAGCGGCGGGTCCGGTCGGGCCTGGCGCCTTCGCGGGAGGCGAACCGGCGCTGGGCCCGCGGCGGGCGTCGATCAGCGCGAGGACGTCCTCGCGCGTGATCCGACCACCGAGACCGGTGCCGGCGACCTCCGAGGGTGAGATGTCGTGCTCGGTGAGCAGCCTGCGCACGACAGGAGAGAGCAGCATGCCCTCGCCGTCGAAGGCTCGGGCCGCTCCGTCACCATCACGGGGAGCTGGCCGGGTCTGCGCGCCGGGCGCCGGATCCGAAGGCGAGGCGGGCACCGCCGCGAAGCTCGGCACGTACCCGGGCGGGGGCGGGGGCGGGGGGACCGGGGCGGCGGGAGC
>JAJZMD010000028.1 GCA_021803085.1 Actinomycetes bacterium | reverse complement strand
GATGTCGACGCTACCCGCTCAGCTACGACGCTCCCTGACCTGGGACAGGGGCAAAGAGCTCTCCGCCCATGTGGCCTTCAGGGTCGAGACTGGCATCCCCGTGTTCTTTGCTGACCCCCACAGCCCCCCCTTATCCGGCCAATCATTTCAGGGATGAGTGGGTCGAGCTGCTTGAACAGCTGGAGAAGTGGACTGGTGGTCCACCACTTGGCTGGGTCAACAGTGATACATATGGCACATGACCGAGAGGGATCGTGATCACTCGCTGACGGTGACCGAAGCTGACGGTGGGTTCGTTCTCAGTGGCCCCGGTGAGGCTGGGCTCCGCGTCGTGAACGACTACCTGGCCTACCTGAGCGACCGTCGGTACTCCCCACGCACCGTGCGCGCCTACGCCTTCGACCTGTTGCACTTCTGCCGGTGGCTGAGGGCCGACGGCACGGCGATCGATGCGGTCAGCACCGACACCCTCATACGGTTTCTCGCCGCATGTCGTGGGGCCCTGCTGCCGGGCCAGCACGGCAGCAACGTGGTCGATCTGCGCAGTGGGCGTTCCGCTGGCTACGCCCCGGCGACGGTCAACCGGCGGATGGCGGCGGTGTCGGGGTTGTTCACCTTCCGGGCGATGCGCGATCCGGCGCTTCCCAACCCGGTGCCACGTGGTGCAGCGGCGCGCCGAAGTGCAAAGGGCGAGCGGTCCGGGATGCTTGGCCACCTGGCCCGGCCTCGCGCCCGTTCCCAGCTGCGTGTCCGTGAACCGCGCCGGCTTCCGCGTGGGCTCGACCGCCAGGAGATCCAGGCGCTCCTCGGGAGCTTGCGCAGCGACCGCGATCGGGCGATCGCCGGTCTCATGCTGTTCTCGGGGTTGCGCAGTGCCGAAGTGCTCGGCCTCCAGGTCACCGACATTGACATCGGTCGTGGCTGGGCACGCGTGGTGGGAAAGGGAGACAAGGAGCGCCGGGTGCCGATCGACCCCGACGTCGCCGGGTTGGTGCAGGCCTACCTGCTCGCCGAACGTCCCGAGACGGCCGAAGGCAAGCTCTTCGTGGTCGCGAAGGGACCGCACCGTGGCCAGCCCCTCACCTACGAGGGATTGCGACGCATCTTTCGCTATCACCGCGAGCGCGCCGGCGTCCCTGCCGGGCACCCGCACGCGCTCCGTCACAGCTTCGGCACCGCCCTCGCCGAGGCCGGCGTGGACCTATCGGTGATGCAGGCACTCATGGGCCATGACCACGTCGACTCGGCTGCCGCCTACATCCATCTCTCGCCCCAGCACGTGAGGCGTGCCTACGACGGCGCCCGGGCCCGTCAGCGGGCGAACGAGACGGCGCGCTGATGGCAATGCTCCAGATGGCGGCGCCATCGGCGCCGGTCGACCTCTACGAGGCCTACCTCGAGTGGCTGGCGCGTCGTGGCGTGGGCAACCCGACGTTCCGGTCTGGCGCCCGGAGCTTCCTCGCCCGCTTCCCCCACCCCCAGCGCTGGGCCGAGGAACCCCTCAAAGAGCGCCTCTCCCTTGGCACCCAGACGCGTCCCTTCCTCAATTTCTTGATGCTGCACAGCCATCTGCATCCGGGCTACGACTACCTGCTCGAGCGCCGACTCCATTCGGTGCTGCGTGACGGCGAGGTGAGCCCTCTCGGCCGAGACCTCGCCGCCTTCCTCGGTGCCGCCGAGCGTCTCGGTTACTCCGAGCGGGCGAGGCTCGGGATGGCGTCCCAGGTCGCCGTCCGGCTGCTCATCGAGTCGGGGCGTCGCCTCTGCGACCTCGGTGACGAGGACGCCCAAGTGTTCGAGATCGCGATCACCGAACGAGAACGACGCAACGGACGCAACTACAAGCATTACCGCGTCGCGCTCTTTGCTTCTCGCGCAGTCCTCTACCATCTCGGCGCTCCCATGAGCGAGGTTCCCCAGCGCTCGGTTCCCGCGCCATGGAGCTGGCACCAGCACTTTGGGGGCGTCAACGAGGCGTTGGCGCGCTCGATGGCTGCCTACCTGGAGCGGATGGCGGCGACCTTGACCCGGTCCACGGTGGCAGGTGCGGCGAGCGATCTGGCGCATTTCGGACGGTTCCTCACCGCCACAGACCCTGCTCTCGAGACCTTCGCCGACCTGGAGCGCCGCCGGCACATCGAGCCCTACCTGAGCGCCGTGGCAAAGGCGGTGAACGAGCGCACCGGGGAGCCCGTCGCCATCTCGACGCGGCGCTGCCGCATCCAGGTGGTCGGCCGGATGCTCGAGGCCATGGCCGAGTGGGGCTGGGAGGACGCACCGGATCGGCGGCTGGTCTTCGACCGGGACAGCCCGCGCTTGCCGCGACCGCTGCCGCGCTACCTGCCACCCGACGAGGACCGGCGCCTGGCCGACGCGCTCGAAGCGTCCCCCAATCGGCTGTGCGCCGACGCCTTGTTGCTCGCACGAGCGACGGGCGTGCGGATCGGTGAGCTGTGCGACCTCGAGCTGGACTGCGTCCACGAGGTGCCCGGCCAAGGTGCATGGCTGAAGGTCCCGCTCGGCAAGCTCGCCACCGAGCGGATGGTGCCCCTCGACGACGAGACCGTCTCGTTGATCGACCGGATCGTCGAGCATCGCTCGCCCGGCCGGCCGCTGCGTCACCCAAGAACCGGACGCCTCGTCGAGTTCCTCCTCACCCATCACGGGCGACGGGTCACCTCGGGGACGCTTCGCGACGAGCTCAAGCGCGCAGCCGAGGCCGCCGGTGTGGGTTCGGTCGTGCCCCATCAGCTCCGCCACACGTTCGCCACCGCCCTCGTCAACTCGGGATGCTCGCTGCAGTCGCTCATGGCGATGCTCGGCCACGTCTCTGCTGAGATGAGCCTGCGCTACGGTCGGCTGTTCGACGCCACGGTGCGCGCCGACTACGAGAAGGCGCTCACGCTTGCCAAGGAGCACCTCGGCCCCGTCCTCCCCGAGGCCACCCCGGTGACGCTCGACACCGACTGGCGCCACGCGCCGCTCATCAAAGCCCGGCTCGCCGGCGGCTACTGCGTACGCGCGCTGGCCCAGGGCACCTGTGCCTACACGAACATCTGCGAGCACTGCCCGAACTACCGCACGGATGCAACCTTCTTGCCGACGCTGCTCACCCAGCGAACCGATGCGAAGTCGTTGATGGACGATGCACACGCACGAGGCTGGGGCGAAGAAGCCGCCCGCCACCGCCGGCTGGTCGACCGACTCGACCGGCTCATCTCGGGTGCCCACTCGGCATGAGTGACGACCTCCTCGCTCGGGTCGAGGCGGCGTGCGCCGCGCTGGCCGAGGCCGGCACACCGGTCACGTTCACCGCCGTCGCTGTCCGCGCCGGAACCGCCAAGGCGACCCTCTACCGCCGCCCGGAGCTTCGCGCCGTCGTTGAGGAACAACGTACCGGCAGCCGCGAGGCGCGCACGTTGTCCGGCCTGGTCGTCGAGATCGATCACCTCCGCCAAGGTCTCGAAACCGTCGCCGCCAAGGTCCGCCGGCACGAAGAGGAGATCCGAGCCCTCCGACGCAGCGCCAGGGGCTGAGCGAACCCTTCCCTCCCGACCCGGCACCACTCTCGGCCCAGATTGGCCGGTTAGCCCTGGCAACGAGGGACCAACGAGAACACCAACGGCC
>JAJZMD010000189.1 GCA_021803085.1 Actinomycetes bacterium | reverse complement strand
AGCGCCGAGCGCTGCCGGCATGCGGGTACCGACCGGGCCGGCAATGACCCGGGTCAGGTCCAACACCTTCACCCCGGAGGCGGGCAGCTCACCAGGTGACCCCACTGGCAGCGGCACCACCCCGGCAGTCGTGGGGAGTGGATCGGTCGCCACCGGCGACGAGGCGGCCACCGCGCTCCCGGCGTCACTTTGCTGCCGCTCGGCCACAGCCGCGACAGCGGAGCGAAGCCGCTCAGGTCATGTCCGGCCGGGTCGCGCAGCCACGCCTCGCTGCGCATGGCCGCCGCCACATGCCCCGTGCCCAGGGCGACTTCCGGCCGTCGACCGCTCCGGGCCAACGACAAGTCGGCCGCGGCGATCAGGCATGCAGCCACCCACGCACCGGCAACCTCGGCGACGGCGAGCGGCGACATCCAGATGACGATCCGTGGGAGGCATCTGTGCACGAAGATCAGGTGCGGTCCTGCGCGGTCAGCTGGGAGAGGGCGATGCGCTGCTGGCCGCCCTGGTCGAAGTTGTCCGGTGACAGCCAAGCCTCGTAAGCACGTTTGAGGCGAGGCCACTCAGAGTCAATGATCGAGAACCAGGCAGTGTCGCGGTTGCGCCCCTTGACCACGACAGCCTGGCGGAACGTGCCCTCGTAGAGGAAACCGAACCGTCCTGCTGCTCTCCTCGACGGCGCGTTGAGGGCGTCACATTTCCACTCGAACCGGCGGTAGCCGAGCTCGTCGAAGACGAGGGACGCTACGAGAAAGACGGCCTCGGTGGCAGCGGTGGTCCCCTGAAGCGCCGGGCTGAACGCGACATGGGCGACCTCGGCACTGCCGGAGGCCACCTCGATGCGTTGCAGCGCCAGGACTCCGACCGCGCTGTCACCAGCGGCCTCGACGACAGCGAAGAAGAGCGGATCTTGACGACCGCCCATCTGCTCCACCCAATCGCGGTATGCCGCAGCAGAGGCGAACGGCCCGTAGGGCAGGTAGGTCCACATGCGTCCGGTCTTATCGCTGGCGTTGGCCCGGAACAGAGCCTCGGCGTGGCGAGCCGGGTCCAACGGTTCCAGGCGGCACCATTTCCCCGAGAGGACTTCGTTGGGAGGCGCCTGACGAGGCGACCACCCGAGGATGCAGTCCCCGACAGGCTGACCGAGATCGTTGATGGCGCTCATGGCCCCAATCATGGTCGACGGCCGACAGCAAGCTCATACTGCTGTTGGCGTTTGGGCATGGGTCACTTCATGGTCCGAGGCGTTGTCCCACAGGCCGAACCTGTTGCGGCGATGGTCGGCCCGGCGGAGGGGACGTAGGCTCGGCGTCCCGCAGGGGTGTGCTCTGCGGGACGCTGGCGCCCTGATCTTCAACCGGCCGCGAGACGTGTTGCTGTGGCGGCGCGGGAGCGGTCTCGTTCGCCTTCGATGGCCCGGTAGACGGTGGAGCGGGCCACGCCGAACAGTTCGGCGACCTCGGCGGTGCTGTACTCCCCGCTTTGGATGAGGGAGACCAGGTGGGCTTCCTGGCGGCGGTTGAGCTTGGGTTGCTCGCCGCGCAGGTGCCCCTTCGCCTTGGCCACCAACATGGCCTCCCGGGTCCGCAGGCGGATCAGGTCGGCTTCGAACTCGGCCACCATGGCCAACACGTTGAACAACAGCCGCCCGACCGCGTCGGTCGGGTCGTAGACCGAGCCGCCCAGACTCAGTCGCACGGAGCGGGCGGTGAGCTCGTCGGCGATGGCTCGAGCATCGGGCAGGGAGCGGGCGAGACGATCGAGCTTGGTGACCACAAGCGTGGCCCCGGCCCGGCACGCGGCGAGCGCCTCACGCAACCCGGGCCGTTCCCGGTTGGTACCGGTCAGGCCGTAGTCGACGTAGACCCGCTCCGCCGCCACCCCGAGGCGGGCCAGCGCGTCGCGCTGGGCGGTCAGGTCCTGGGCGTCGGTGGAGCAACGGGCGTACCGAACGAGCAGGGCGCTCGCGGCGCACCTCCTTGATCGGCCGACCCGGAGACGGCCTCCGGTCACCGGCAGCAGCCGCAACCGCCGCGCTTCGTCATACGGTTTTCGCGACGGAAAAGCGACGGAGAAGCTAGACTGACGTCATGCTCAGCGCCTTCACCGACGAAGCGATCCGCATCCATGAGGCCGCTCACCTCCCCGACAGGCTCATCGCGGAGGCGGTCGGGGCCAAGCCGAGCACGGTGCGGGACTGGCTCGCCCGGCGCAGCTCCCCGACCGGTGAGCGGGCCCGGCGGCTCGCCGAGCTCGCTGAGGTCACCGACCGCCTCGCTCGGGTGATCGACGCCCGCTACATCCCGGTGTGGATGCTCAAACCGGTCGAAGCCCTCGACGACCGCACTCCGATCGAGGTGATAGCAGCCGGCGAGGCGAGAGCCGTCGCCCGACTCGTCAGCAGCCTCGAATCCCCCGGCGCCGCCTGAGACCGCCGGGTTGGCCCTCGATGTCGACCCGACGACGGTCACTGGTCGGTGGTGGCGTCATGTCCCAGCCGGAGTCGACCCACTCCGACGCCCCAGCTCGCCCGGCGACAACCGATGACAACGCGGCTCGATCGTCGACGCCCTGTACCTCGCTCAAGACGAAGCCTGCGTCTGGGCCGAGTGGTACCGCCACCTCGCCGAAGCAGCCGTCCCACCGGCCAGCGCGCTGCCTCGCGACTTGTGGCGCCGTGAGGTCACGGCCCTGGAGGTGGCCGACCTCTCCGATGCCGCTCGACTCGCCCGGGTCGGCCTCAGCGTGCCCCGACCGGGAAGACGTGGATGGCAGCCCTACCAAGCCGTCGGTGAACAACTCCAGCACGACGGCTGGCGTGGCCTCATCGCCCCCAGCGCATCGCGCCCCGCCAGCCTCGTCCTCGCCGTGTTCCTCCCCGGCGGCGATCTGCATGACCAGGTGGTCCCAATCGCCTTGACGAAGGTCGGGGACGCTCCCGTGCCACCACCGGGCATGAGGACGTGACCACGCGTCCCGCAGGGCGATTGCCAAGCGGGCACTGTCGGTCAGAAAGTTGTACAACTTCCTGCTATCCTGAGGTCATGGCAGAGACAGTGGTCCCCACGAGCGAGGTCCGGGCCGCCCTTGGTCAAATCACCAAGCGCTTCGACGCGGGCGACCCCGAGCCGGTCTTCTTCGGCTCGCACCGCCGCGCCCAGGCGGTGCTCGTGCCCATCGCCACCTGGGAGAAGCTGCTCGCCTACGCCGAGGACGAGCTGGACCTCGACCTGGCTCGGCGACGACTTGCCGAGCGCCGCCCGTGGCTCAGCGAGGAGGACCTTGACTCGGCCTTAGCGGAGGCCGAGGAGAAGGCCTCCAAGCCCAGGCAGGAGTGACTCGCCGGGCAAAGCCAGCTCGCTACCGACTCGCCGCCCACCCGGCTGTCCCGGACGACCTGGTGGCGCTGGCCGCCTACGGGCCAGAGGCAGTCGCCGCCGCCCGTACGGCGCTCGACGACCTCGCCCACGGCCGGGTAACCGGAAAGGCACTCGGTGAGCGACGCGTCAGCGGTGACCTGACGGGCCTGGCCAGCGTCAAGTTCGACTTTCCCGACAGCCCAACCCGAAGGTTTCGGCTTGTCTACGGCGACATCAGCAGCGATACCCGGGGCGTGGTGGCCATCGGTGTCCGCGACGAGCACGCCATCTACCGA
>JAJZMD010000047.1 GCA_021803085.1 Actinomycetes bacterium | reverse complement strand
CTGCCAGCGGGTTATTGGGCAGGTGCCAGCGATGTTCCGCCCTGGGAGTCGATAATGGTATCGTTATCGTGTGCCGGGACGATCATGGGAGGTTCAGTTCAATCCGACATTCGAGACGTGGGCCGACGACCTCGATCAGGCCGACGCCGAGGCGCTCTTGGCTGCCATTCGCGTCCTGCGAGACCACGGTCCGGCGCTCGGCCGCCCGCTTGTCGACTCGGTGAAGGGCAGTCGGCACAAGAACATGAAGGAACTGCGGCCCGGATCCACGGGCCGGACGGAGGTGAGAGTCCTCTTCGCGTTCGATCCGAATAGGCGGGCAATCCTGCTCGTCGGGGGCGACAAGTCGAACGCGTGGTCGAAGTGGTACGAGGTGAACGTGCCGATCGCCGATGAGCGCTACGACGCTCACCTCAAAGGGCTTAACGCCGAGCAAGGTCAGCCGAGGGAAAGAAGCCGGAGGAGAGGGCGATGAGTGCACGAGACTGGGAGAAGCGGGTCCTTGCGGCCAAGGGCGCCGAGGAACGAGTGGCCGAGATCGAACAGGAGCTCCTTCTCGCCAGCCGGCTCACGGCGTTGCGTGAAGGCGCTGGGCTCAGCCAGCGCGAGCTCGCGAAGCGCCTGGGCGTCTCCCAGCCACGCGTCGCCGCCATCGAACGCTCGCACAACGTGACGATTGAGGTACTCGAACAGTACGTCGAGGCGCTCGGCGCAAAGCTCGAAGTGAACGTCGTCAAGGGCCGCCGCAAGACCCGGCTGCTGGGGGCGAACAACGAGGCTGCCAAGTCGGCCTGAGCGGCAATCGTACTGACGGCGTTCGTCGGGAGAGATTCGCACCCACCGCCAGCCGTGGGCGCTGTTCGGCGCAATATGGGAATCGCGGCAGACGGGTGCTTGGGGTGATCAGCTCGTGCTCAGACGCAGTGCCGTCACGGCGACCGTGGCGTACTTCACGATGACGCTGCCACCCATGGCATGGATGACTGCGCCAGCATTCGCCAGGAGCGCGTCGAGCTGCGTTGGGTCCAGTCGGTTGAACCCACCGCCGGTGGCCATGGTCTCCAGCCACTCGTCTCGGGTGTAGGAGCATTCCCAGTCGACCTGCCACTGCTCCGGCTCGCTGAGCGCACGGGCTTGTCGTATGCCGTCGGCAGCGCTGGCGAAGAACGTCTGGTACCCGCCGGTCGTCGCTCGAGCGCTCCGTGCGCCGGGGACGATCCGGCGGAAGGCGTCCGCCAGGGCGTCGCCGAGGTCCGCAGGGAGCTCCATGGCATTCCAGAACACGGCCAGGCGACCACCGGGCCGGAGCACCAGTGCCGCTTTGGCTGCGCCGGCCACCGGATCGAGCCAATGCCAGGTCTGCCCGGCGATCACCGCATCGAAGGTTCTGTCGGCCGGTTCCCACCCCTCGAACCTCGCCACTTCGACTTGGAACCCTCTTCGACGGGCGTACTCGGCCATTCGCTCGTCGGGGTCGACCCCAAGGACCGTGCACCCGGCCGCTTGGAAGGCTTGCGCGGCGATGCCGGTGCCGATGCCCACGTCGAGGACCTCTCGTCCGGGGCTCGCCGCGACGATCTGGTCGACCAATGCCTGCGGGTATCCGGGTCGTGCCCGGTCGTAACGCTCGGGATCTGCCCCGAAGCCCTCGGCCAGCTGCCGGAGGCGATGCGGCTCGGGACCCGAGCTGGCGGGCGGTAGAGTGACCACGTGCCCATTCTAAGTGGGCGCTCGCCCACTTAACAACCTGCACCGAGGAAGAAGGGAGCCGTGCCCACCGGAGTCGCCCTCCACGATGCGCCCGAGCGTCTGTTTGAGGCGGCCGAGCGGGTGCTCCGGCGCGATGGCCCCAACGCCTTGACCAGTCGGTCGGTGACCGCCGAAGCCGGCGTCTCCAAGGGCGTGCTCCACCGCCACTTCACCGACTTCGACGACTTCTTGGCGACGCTCGTGCTCGTCCGCGTCAACGGGGTGCACAAGTTGGCGGCCTCGCTCGAGGACCAAGCCGGCAAAGGCACCGTCGTCGAGAACCTCACGGACGCACTCATGGACCTCTTCGGGCCGCTCGCCGTCGCCATCGTCGGTCTCGTCATCTCCCGAGACGGTCTGCGCACTCGGCTCAGGGAGGCCGGCGTCGCCCGACTGCCGCTCCTCGAAGATGGGGTGGCCATGATCGGCCGGTACCTCGCAACGGAGTGCAACCTCGGCCGGGTTGAAGTAGACGCCGACGTCGACACCATCGCCCCCACCTTGATCGGGGCGGCTCACCTGTTGTTCGCCCAAGCCGAAGGCGGCCAGCCACCTCGGAGCGAGATCGAAAGGGTCGTGAGAACGGTTGTTGGCCACGTGCTCGTCGAGCGACGATGACGGGCTGGCGCACCGCCGAGTCACCGGAAGCGAGCGGTGACCCCTGTCGGCTGTCCCCGAACATCGAGAGGGCTCCATCGGAGAGTGCCACTACCGCTGCCGGCCGGGGGGCGCTTGTAATCCTGGTCGCTATGTCCCGACTACCCAAGGGGAGGGGTACCCCGCGGGGGAGGGGACGGACGGCCGCACCACTGGCAGGTGGGGCCCAAAGAGTCCGTCACGTGATGGATTCTGCCCTACCCCGCATGTACGCGACGAGGGCATCGTCGCTGGTCAGCACGGCTACGGTGCGGCGGCAACGGCCGAGAGGAAGAAGTCAGAAATCTTCGCTCAGGCCTTGACCTCATGCCGCGACCGAGTCATCGATATCGACCCCAAGGGCGCTTGTCTCCGGTCGCACAGGGCACAACCCATGCCTGCGCACCACCAACCCCATCGTTCCCGCGGCGAGCACGCCGCCGTCTCGTCGCGCCGCCGGCCGTGCGGGAAGCCGAGCCTGACCCTGGAGCCAGCCCGCTACGTCACCCTCGACCAGGCCCTCGAAGAGGCGGCGGTCGCCGCCCTGGCGGACCTGCTCGCCCCGTGCCTCGTCCGGTCCGTCGAAGAGGAGGAGGCCGCTTGACCGCCCGAGCCCGTGGAGGTCTCCTCCACCTGTCACCGTCCCGTCCAGAAGGAGCCCGCCCGTGAGAGTCGCCACCTATACCCGGATCTCGACCGACGAGGACCACCAGCCCTACTCCTTCGAAGCCCAGGCCGAGCGACTGGGCGCCTACGTGAAGAGCCAGCCTGACTGGGAGCTCACCCGGCGCTTCAGCGACCAGGCGTCTGGCGCAACGACCGAGCGCCCGGGCCTCAAGCGCGCCTTGGCCGAGGCCCGGGCCGGCCGCTTCGACCTGCTCTTGGTCTACCGGGTCGACCGGTTCTCCCGCTCGGTCCGGGGCCTCGCCCAGCTCCTCGAAGACCTCGACGCAGCGGGCGTCGCCTTCCGCTCGGCGACCGAGCCCTTCGACACCACGACGGCGGCCGGGCGGATGATGGTCCAGATGCTCGCCGTGTTCGCCGAGTTCGAGCGGGCGACCATCGTCGACCGGGTGATCGCCGGCATGGAGCGAAAGGCCGCCCGTGGCGGCTGGTGCGGCGGGTCGCGTCCCTTCGGCTACGACGTCGACCCCGAGACCGGGTACCTCACCCCGGCCCCAACCGAGGCGCCGCTCGTGCCGGTCATCTTCGACCGCTACGCCCACGGCAGAGACGGCGCCCGGGCGCTCGCGGTGTGGCTGAACGAGGCGGGGCACCGGACCAAGGCC
>JAJZMD010000226.1 GCA_021803085.1 Actinomycetes bacterium | reverse complement strand
GTCCTTGCGCAAGGCCTTCTTCAACAGGCTTGCGATCTCCTGTTAGCGGCAGGTCTGCATGACGCCCCGGCCGGCGCGATCGGCCACGCTCTTCGGCGACGCGCGAGATGGCCGAACTTGGGCTCACCCCCCAAGACCTGAGGAGCATTCCGCGACGGTCATTGGCCGCGGAGCTCGGCTCGTTTCAATCTTTGGCCAGGAGCTCGGTCTTCGTCCGGCGCTTTGTCGTGCGTGCGTGATCGGCAAAGCGCTGCCAGGCAGCAGCTCGGGTGGTGCCGAGGAGGTCTCCGATCTCGGCCCAGGAACACCCCTGGTCCCGGGCAAGCGCGACGGACTTCGCGAGCTGTGCCTCGGCCTCGGCGATGAGGCTCGTGAGCAGGTGGATCTCGGCGGCGCCGTTGCCGGGCCACTCGAGCGGCAGGCGTAGGCGACCGAGCGAGGCGACGGCCTCGGTGAGCACCGCTTCTGAGTCCTCGGCGGTGTGGGGCGTGATGTAGAAGATGCGCTCCGGTGCGGCCATGGTAGTTGTATCGCTATCTATACATCTCGGGCGGCGCCGTTGTCATGGCGGAGCTCAATGTGCGGTTCGCCAGACGACGCGGTGAGGATGAGACGTCCCTGAACGCGAGGGACCCCTTCTCACGGCTCTGTTTGTCGACTGAACGCGAGAAGGGGTCCAAGGCGGTGTTGCCACCTGTGGCCATCGTATGGCCCTGCACGCTGTCCGTCGACGCCTACGCATCGCTCGGCAAGAACGTCGAGGTCCCGCGTCCGGACTGCCCCTCGTGCTCGGCGGCGATGACCTTCTGGTCCGGCTATGTGCGCCCGGTCCGGGTGCTCGGACGTTGCGTGCGGCTCTTCGTCCGACGGGCGCGTTGTCGCAGCTGTGGGGTCACCCACGCCCTGTTACCAGGGTTCGCGCTCGTGAAGCGCCTGGATGTGGTCGAGACGATCGGGGAGGCGATCGAGGCGGTGACCGGGGGCCAAAGCGGCGTGCGGCCCGTCGCCCGGACGCTCGGGATCTCGCACACAACGGTCCGTGGCTGGCTGCGTCGATTTGCCGGCCGCTCCGCCGAGCTCGCGATGTCCTTTGCCGCCCTCGCGCTCGACCTCGGTGCCGTCGTGACCGATCTGCCGCAGCTCGACCCAGCGAACGCCGTCGGGGCGCTTCGTCGGGCGTTTGTGGCGGCGTCCGCGCTCCCGGGCTGGATGGGGCTTGGAGCGTGGCGCTTCTGTTCGGTCGTGTGCGGCGGCAGGCTGCTCGCCACCAACACCATCTCCCCCTACCTCGTCATCGGCAGGCGGCGTTTCATGGCTCCTGTCCCACTTCCCCATGACGAGGAGAGCCAAGAAGATGGAACCTGACCAGTCCGAGCAGATCGCGATCCACCGCTTCTCGGTGATCGCCGAGGCGACGAACGCGCATCTCACAAAGGCCGAGCGCGGCGAGATCGTGCGCGCCATCGCGAAGCGCAGCCACCAGCATCCCGACGGCACCGAACGCCGCTACTCACGCTCGAGCATCGATCGCTTCATCCGGGCATGGCGCAAAGGCGGGCTCGGCGCACTCCGACCGACGCCGCGCTCGGACACCGGGGTGCTTCGCGCCCATCCCGAGCTGTTCGATGAGGCCTGTGCGCTCCGCCTCGAGCTGCCGACGCGCTCGGCAGCACAGATCGCCTCGATCCTCTACCTGCGCCACCACGTCCGTGTCGCCGAGCGGACGATCCGCGAGCAGCTGCGCCGCGCCGGGCTGCACCGGGGCGCACTCGCAGCAGAACAGAAGGCGTTCGGCCGCTACGAGGCAGAGCACTCGAACGATCGCTGGATTACCGACGTCCTCGTCGGACCCTTCGTCCCCTTCCCGAAGAGCGGCGCGTCAGTTCGCGCCAAATTGTTCTTGATCGTGGACGACCACAGCCGCCTCATCGTCGACGGCCGCTTCTACGCACACGAGAATGCCCGGGCGTGCCAGGACCTTTTGCGCCACGCCATCTGTCACCGCGGCCTTCCCCGCGTCCTGTATGCCGATAATGGTGCGCCGTTCGCCAATAGTTGGTTGGCGCGCACCTGCGCTGTCCTCGGCGTCCGCCTCGTTCACTCCAAGCCCTATTCACCTGAAGGCCGTGGAAAACAAGAAAGAGCCAACCGCTACATCCGAGAAGCATTCTTGGAAGAGGCGATGCACCGTGGCATCGCGTCGCTCGAGGAGCTGAACGACGCCTTCTCCGCATGGGTGGCCCAGGTGGCCAACCGGCGCATCCACGCCGAGACCAAGCAGCCTCCGATCGAGCGCTTCGAGGCCGACGGGCCCCATGGCGGCGCGACAGAGGACAAGCTGCACGACGCATTCTTGTGGTCGCTCACGCGCAAAGTCACGAGGACGGCGACGGTCCCGCTCGAAGGAAACGCGTATGGGGTCGATCCCTCCCTCGTCGGACGCCGCGTCGAGCTTCGCTATGACCCGGCGGACCTCACCCGCATCGACGTCTTCTACGACGGCCGCCCGGCCGGGATCGCGACGCCCTTTGTGACGAAGCGCCGCACTCACCACTCCGTTCCCCAGGCCGAGCGCCCCGCTCCCGAGGCGACCGGCATCGACTACCTCGCCCTCGTGCAGAAGGCACACGAGGAGGAGGCAGGCACCGGGATGCCGATCGACTTCGCCCAGCTCGAGATGTTCCGCGCCGAGCAGAGCGAGGGTGACGAGGCAATGGGACAGGCCAAGTGAGCGCCGCGTCGTGGGCCTCGCACTTCGGCCTCTCCCGCACGCCCTTTGGCAAGGCGATCGCGCCAAAGGACCTGTTCAGCCGCCAGTCCCACGCCGAGGCGGTGGCGCGCATCCACTTCGTCGTGCTCGAGTCAGCCCTCGGCGTAATCACCGGTGATGTCGGCGCCGGCAAGACCGTCGCGGTGCGCGCCGCCACCAGCACGCTCGACCCGACGCGCCATCAGGTGATCTACATCGCGAATCCCGCCTTTGGCACCCGGGGGCTCTACGTCACGATCGTCCGCGCGCTCGGGGCCGAGCCCCGCTACCTGAAGGCCGAGCTGATGGCCCAGGCCCAGGATCTGCTGGCGGCCGAGGAGGAGGAGCGCCACCGCAAGGTGATCCTCGTCTGTGATGAGGCACACCTCCTCGAGCCTGCCCAGCTCGAGGAGCTGCGGTTGTTGACCAACGCGCACATGGATTCGTCCTCTCCTTTCGCTGGACTGCTCGTCGGGCAGCCGACTCTCAACCGCCAGCTACGCATGGGAACGTTCGCGGCTCTCGACCAGCGCATCGCCACGCGTTTCTCGCTGAAGGCGATGGACATCGGCGAGTCCGCCGCCTACCTGCGGCACCACGTCGCCCTGTGCGGGCGCGACAGCCCACTCTTCGCGGACGACGCCATCGCACGCCTGCACCGGGTGGCGAACGGCCTGCCCCGGATGCTCAACAACGCGGCGACCGCGGCGCTCATCGCCGCTGCCTCGGAGAACAAGGACCTCGTCGACGACGCCTGCGCGAAGAAGGCCGTCGCCGAGCTCACCCGGGACTGATTGTGGTCGGCCTCCCGATCGCCCGGGCACCCCCCTGTGCAACGAGCCCGGCCGGCTCGGCCTCAAGAAACGTGGCCGGCGCGTGTGCAGACAGCGTGGCCGGCAACACCTGCCGGGACGAGGTGGTCGCAGCCGTCGAGGCG
>JAJZMD010000026.1 GCA_021803085.1 Actinomycetes bacterium | reverse complement strand
GATCGTCTACACGGTGCTGGTGAAGAACGTGGGGACAGCGTCAGGATCAGCCACGGTGACAGACCCGCTGCCTTCGAATGTGACGTTGTCGGGCACTCCCACCTGTAAGACAGTCGCTGCGAGCGACACCTGCTCGGTGACGGTGACAGGGACGAAGCTCGTCATGAAGGTCACGCTCGCGAACGGCGACTCGGCGAAGGTGACGTTTGACGCCATCGTGACGTTGACGGACACGACGACGGTCGTCAACACTGCGACCATCACCACAGGGCCCTGCACATCGCCGACCTGCTCGTCGACTGTGACAAACCCCGTGGTCGTGCTGAACGTGGTGAAGAGCTCGACACCGCCGTCCGGCACAATCGTGCCAACGCTGACCAAGATCACCTACACGCTGACCCTGACCGACTCGGGAACGGCGGCGGCGACGGGCGTCACCCTGACGGACACCGTGCCGACCGGAACCACGTACGTCACAGGTTCGGCCACCTGTAACACAGCTCCGGGCTGCTCGGTGACCGAGAGCGGCGGAGTGCTCACCTGGCGCGGGATCAACGTTGCTGCAGGTGCCGCGAATGCCATCTCGGTCAGCTTCCAGTCGGTGGTCGACGCGAGTGACACCAGCGGTCAGGTGATCAGGAACGTGGCGGTGTTCACGAACGAAGGAACGCCGGGCTGCACGACGGCGACCTGCACAACGAACATCGTCACGCTCATCGTCCTGGTGAAGACCAGTGCGGCGACAACAAGCACGGCGCCGCCGCCGCCGGCCCCACCCAAGACTCCGACACCGCCGCAGAAGATCTCCCAGGCGACGACAGCCCACACGGGTGAGCCGTTCGCGGGCTCTCGCCCGGTCGAGCTGTTCATGCTCGGCGCCGGACTTGGCTTCCTCGTTGTCGGCGAGTCGATCCGGCGTCGCCGCAAGGCGAAGACGGCGGCTCAGTAGCACCGTTCGTGGAGTGTGGCCGGTCCCGGCCGGTCACGCTCCGGCGATACCGTATGGGATGGGGTCAATGAGAAGGAAAACGTTCATCGACGCGGTAGGAGCGCGCGCGCGGCAGGCTGCTGCCGGATTGGCTGTCGCTGTGCTCGCGGCCGGTGTGCTGACCGTGACGACCTCTGTCGTCCCCGCAGCAACGGGCGCGGGGGCGTCTGTGCACGCGAAGGGAGGCTGTGCGGCTCGTGCCATCAGTCGAACCAGCACGGTACGCATCCAGCTCGAAGGGACCTCTGCGGGGAGGCTCCCCCTCGTCCAGGTGTGCATCGACGGGCAGGGTCCGTATCCCTTCCTGGTCGCGACCGGAGCGGGATCCTCGGTCATCACGCCGGCGCTGGCACGAAAGCTCAGGCTCCGGAGGGCCGCGGCGACCTCGGTACGAGGTGTCACCTGCGTCGCAACGACGCCCCAGGTCAAGGTGAAGTACTGGTCGATGGGCGGCGTGCGGCTCGCGGGACAAGAGGTCTTGACTGCCGGCGTTCCTTCCCAAGGGATGAAGCACCCGCCGAAGGGCGTGATCGGTTCGGACGTCCTGAGCCGTTTCGGCGCCGTCGGGATCGACTACCACACGAGAAAGCTGACGGTGCTCCAACGCGAAGCACCAGCCCCGAAGGGCAACCTCTACGTGCTCGGGCAGGCGACGGCGGTGGCGCCCTCCGTACTCGTGAAGGGCGCCACCAAGGCAAGCAACCCGTTGAGGGTGTTCGAGACCCCCACCGGGACCATCGTGGCTTCCCCGGTGACCGTTGGGGGGCATACGGAGCAACTGAGCGTCGACTCGGGATCCGCCGAGTCGGCGCTCGTCCCCGCCGTCGTCTCGTCGCTCAAGCTCCACCCGGGTGGCCGCCACGTCGCACTCTCGGGCGTCGGCTGCAAGGGCACGGCAACCTCGTTCGCCAGTGGCGCCTGGGCGTTCGGGGGGGTGTCCCTTCGTGACGCAGCCCTCGTCTCGATGCCGATCGCGGGGACCGTGAACAGCGGCCTACAAGGAATCCTCGGGGCCGACGCCCTCTTCGCGTACGGCGCAGCGATCCTCAGCTACACCGAGGGCCACGTCTGGCTCACGGCGGGATGATCGTTCGACGACGCCCATGACACTCGAGCACCCGTCCACGGGAGGACCGCGGGAAGGGTCTCGCAGGCGGCGTGCACGAGAAGCACGGCGCAGCCGTCGGAGGGCCCGGACTCCCTGGGTGTTCATCGTCGTTGGGCTGCTCTTGGTGGCAGCTGTCGGGGCTTGGCAGCTCTACGCCACGCTGTGGACCACCCACGCAAGTCACGCGGGGAAGGCGCTGGTCCACCACTTCTTGCAGAACCACGCGCTGAGCGCACCGGTCACGACGCCAGCGGGGTCGGCGGCGACCCCCTCGACCGCCACCCTGGCCGCGTGCAAGAGCGGCGCAGGTGCCCGCACAGCGGTCCACGGCCTCCTCGAGATCCCCTCGATCGGGGTCGTCGCGCCCGTGGAGCAGGGCATCGGCGACGCGCAGCTCGCGGTCGCGGTCGGCCACGACCCGCACTCGGTCTGGCCCGGCGAGGCGGGGAACGCGGTGCTCATGGCGCACGACGTGAGCTACTTCGCCACGATCTCTGAGCTGTCACCGGGTGCCACGATCCGCTACGTCACGCCGTGCACCACCTACGTGTTCCACGTGGCGGGCCACGCCATCGTGACCCAGGGGTCACCCGTCTACAACACGACGACACCCAGCATGACCCTCGTGACGTGCTGGCCCACCGACGCCTTGTGGTTCACGCCGGACCGCTACCTCGTGACGGCGACCGAGGTGTCCAAGGGTCCGACCGGCGCGAGCACGGCTCACTACCTGACGGCCACTCCCCCGCCCTCGGTGCCAGTCCCCTCCCAGCTCGCCCAGCAGGGGGTGACACTCTCCACGTACTCGCTGCCGATGGGCACGTTCACTCTGGCGGGATCGCCGAATCCCGCGTGGGCCCAGACCACGAGCCCCTTGCTCGTCGACGGGTCGGCGATCGAGGCGTTCATCGCCGGGGTGAAGTCCCTCACCGAGAACCGTCTCGACTGGTGGCAGGCGATCGCCCCGCACGTCGCGCCGCCGGCCGCCCTCGTCGGCGCCCACAATCCCGGCTACCTCACGCCGATGAACGTCATCGAGCACGCGTCGGGTGCGGGGGCGACCTCGGTGACACTGAGCGTCACCGTGACGGTGTCGGGCGGCACCCGGCCGGGGCGCTACGCGTTGGCCGTGCGGACCACCATCCGCGCGAAGACCCTCACGATCACCTCGTGGACGATGACGCCCGCGTGAGCGGCCGCGCCTGAGAGGTGCGTCGCCGCGGCGGCGTCAGCGCTCCGGGGGGATCTCCACCTCGATGACGTCGAGGGTGCCTGCGGCATGCTCTGCACGCAGCACCTTCTTGTCGAACTTGCCGACCGAGGTCTTCGGGATCTCCTTGGCGAACGCCCAACGCTCGGGGAGCCACCACCGCGCCACGCGGCCGTGGAGGAAGTCGACCAGGTCCTGCGCGCGGGGCGACGCGCCGGGGGCAGGGACCACCACGACGAGCGGGCGCTCCTGCCATCGGGCGTCCGGCACCGCCACGACGGCGGCCTCGTAGACGTCGGGGTGGGCCATGACCTCATTTTCGAGGGCGACCGAGGAGATCCACTCTCCGCCGGACTTGATGACGTCCTTCGTCCGGTCGGTG
>JAJZMD010000242.1 GCA_021803085.1 Actinomycetes bacterium | reverse complement strand
GACGCCGCGGGCGGCGTCGGCGAGGTCTGCGACGGAGGCGTTGCTGATGGCGAAGCCGACGATGCTGGCGTCTCGGGTGTAGAGCCGGCCGATGGGCACGGCGGGCGTCGCATGCAACCCGACCATGACCACGAGGCGGCCCCCGTGGGCGAGCTGGTCGATAGAGACCGCAGGGTCGGCCGTCCCCGAGGTGTCGAGGTAAAGGTCGTATCCGTCGGGCGCCGACCGGCCGACTCGTCGGACGGCGTCGCTCGACGCGTAGTCGATGACCTCTGTCGCGCCGAGCGAGGCGACGAAGTCGAGGTCGTCTGCTCGGGCGGTGGCGACCACCCGTGCCCCGGCAGCCGCTGCCAGCGCCACGCCAGCCGATCCGACGTTTCCCGCGCCGCCGCCGACGTAGACGGTGTCGCCGTAGCGGAGCCGGCCGTGGCGGAACAGGGCCAGCCAGGCGGACGCCGCCGGATGGGCGGCGGCGACAAGGTCGGTTGGGTCGAGGTCCGGCGGTAGCGGATAGAGCCGGTCGGCGGGGACGACCGCGTACTCGCAGAACGATCCCTGGCGGCCGGCGTGGCCGAGGCTGTTGGTCCACACCTTGCGTCCCGGGCTGTAGGCGGTGGCGCCCGGTCCCGCGGCGACGACCTCGCCCACGAGGTCCCGGCCGGTGACGAAGGGAGACGGCATCGGGGTTTGGTAGGCGCCGGAGCGGACGAAGGTGTCGACCGGGTTGGCGGCAACCGCGGCGACCCGCACCAGGTAGTCGGTCGGCCCGGGCACGGGCACAGGCAGCTCTCCGTAGCGGATGGACTCGGCGGGGCCTGGTCCGGTGACGTAGGCCGCTCGCATCGTCGCCGGGAGTGTCGTGTCCGGCCTCGCCTGCATGCTTCGCCCGGAAGCGGTCATTCCGGACCGGCGAGGGAGGCGGCGAAGTGGAAGGCGGTGACGGTCATGCGCTGGGCGAAGTAGAAGCGGTGGGCGGCGGCGTTGGTCAGTCCGGAGTCGAGCTCGATGGCGGTGCAGCCCGATTCCTGTCCGATGGTTTCGACGGCGTCGAGCAGGGCGGCGCCGATCCCTCCCGAGCGAGCACCGGGGTCGGTGACCAGGTCATCGAGGAAGAGGATCCGTCCGCGGCTGGTGGCGATCACGCGGTACCCGGCCGCAGCTTGCGGTGCGTGGTGGCCGCGGTAGGCGACGAGATAGCGCAGCCCCTGGGGATACCCCTCTGCGATGAGCGCGTCGAACAAACGCGGGGTGAGGTGGGGGCGCAACTGGCGAAGGAGGGGATAGAGATCCGTCTCGATGCGAGGGTCGTCTGCTTCGAGGCCGAGGACCACGAGGCCGCCAAGGCTCGAGGCGTCGCCGGTCACGGCCGGGTCTCCCGGCCGTCCGGGTTCGGAAGGTCGGCGCGACGCCGACGAGGTGACGCCGAGATGGCTGCCAGCGATCCATCCCTTCTGGGCGCCATAGCGAGACCGATCCTACGGTGCGGAACGCGTCGGCGACGGCGTGCGGGTTGGTGCGCGCAACGTCCAGGGGCTTTCCGGCAACGAAGACGCTCCGGGGGGAGCCGTCGAGGAGCGAGCGGTGCACAGAACGCGGCGAGGCCCGTGGGACCCCTGCCGTGGACCATGGGCATCGCCGTAGCGACCTCGGCCTTGCCCCGTGGCGTCGCGTCACCGCGGGGGACGCCAAACCCCTCACACACACGGCAGGGCGGACCCCGCGGCAGGACGCAACGTGGAATGCCATTGCATGGCGGGACGCGATCGGAAGGCGGGACGTGGCCGCGCAGTTCCGACACATGGAGCGCCGCCGCGTCACTGGTCGGCGCTGAGGGCTCGCAGCGCCGTCCGGCGGTCGCCGCCGGTGATGGCACGGGCGTCGGAAACGACCTCTTGGATGCTCGCTTTCGCGTAGTGACTCCAGTGCGTCATGTTCGATCTTCACCGAGGCCTGACGCTCGGGATGGGCACCACGGCGCGCGACCGTGCTCCCGTGGGAGGGGTACTACCACGTGTCGTCGACTTGCACGTTGACCGCCGAATCGATGCGGCCCCTGCCGCGGGCCAGGGTGCGGGCTGTCAGGGTCCACACTGGATCCCGCCGCACCGGGTCGTGCTCGGCGCCGGCTGTGGCGTCGGGGAGCCGCCGGCCGCCCTAGGCCCCCAGCGCAGCCAGCGCGGGCTCGCGCGCCGCCCCCCGTCGGTGAGCTCCGGCGCGCTTCGCGAGCGCGAGCAGCTGGGTGTTGAAGAACGCCACCAGGCGGCCCGAACGACCCGGGCGCGCAGCTCGACGAGACAGACGTGCGGAAGCCCTCGTGCGTACTAGTCCCGATCCAATACCGTTTCCTTACATAGCTAGGACGGCCACGGCCTGTTCGGGCGTACGGGTCGCTTGACGCCGACGGTCGACATCGTGCGCTTCACGCTTGCCGATGGGCGTGCCTAGGTCGCCTGGAGCTGCTCGGCCATGGCATTGATGGCAGCGGTGAACCTCTCACCCATGCTCCCGCCGAAGTGGCCGGCATCGTCAACCACGACCAGCCGGCTGGCCGGCCATGCCTTATGCAACTCCCAGGCCGTGTCGAGAGGGCCTGAGACGTCGTAGGCCCCGTGGACGAGCGTGGCCGGGATCTGGGCGATCTTTTCCATATTGGCCTGCACTTCATTGTCGGCCAAAAAGCAGCCGTGCCCCCAGTAGTGCGTGACCAAGCGAGCGAAGACGAGTTGCCAGGAAAGCTCCCTGACGCTGAGATGCGGCTCGAACCCCGGTGCGAGTGACATGTGGGTGTCTTCCCATTTGCACCATCGTCGAGCCGCTTCCTCGCGTACCGCCTGATCTGGGTTCGCAAGGAGGCGCGCGTAAGCGGCGGCGAGATCACCGGCCCGCTCCGTTTCGGGGACGAACTCCACGAAGCGATCCCACTCTCGGGGAAAGATGCGGCCCATGTCGCGGGTGATCCATTGGGTCTCTCTCCAACGTCCCGACGTGACCGCGCCGAGCACCAACCCGAGAACCCGCTCGGGGTAGCGCTGCGCGTACACGAGGCCGAGTGTGACGCCCCAGGAGCCGCCGATCACGACCCACCGGTCGATGCCGAGATGTGCCCGCAATCGCTCGATGTCAGCGACCAGGTGGTCGGTGGTGTTCGTTGCGAGATCAGCGTCCGGTTCACTGGCGAGGGGCCGGCTGCGACCGCAGCCCCGTTGGTCGAAGATGACCAGCCGGTAGCGGGAGGGGTCCACGTTCCCCCTGGTGTGAGGAGACGGCGGCGCGCCAGGACCGCCGTGAAGCCAAACGGCTGGCAACCCATCTGAGCAGCCGACGGTCTCCCAATACACAAGGTGGCCGTCACCGGCATCGAGGTACCCAAATTCACTCGGCTCGAGGGGAGGCGCCACATTGGGCATCCTATGCGGCGACAGGCTACGGCCCCTCTTGCTGTACGGCGAGGCATCATGCCGCTCCACTGCGATCAGCGTCAACGAGCTGCGCTGGACGGCGCCGGCCGCTCGATGTTGGGTGTGGTCGGTCCACTTGAGCGGGCCGCACAACCTTTCCGTGCGACACGCGATGTGTAATCGCCCAAGCATGTAAACACACTTCTGCCTGAAGATCGGACGAGTGAAACGGCGCGTTCAAGATCCGCGGTTGCGTCCTGCTGCGGTGTTGCTGTGCCGTTCACCCTTCTGGCAAGGCTCGATCGTCCTGCTCGCATTGATGGCACAAGTTGCA
>JAJZMD010000123.1 GCA_021803085.1 Actinomycetes bacterium | reverse complement strand
CAGGACCCGTCTGTGGGGTCCGCCGTCTTCAAGACGATGCAGATGGCGACGCAACGCCGGACCAGGCACCGCGCATTCGTGTTGAGAGAGCCGGCCGAATGGGCTTTTTTGTGGCGTCGGAGGCTTGAGTCCCTGGCGAGACCTTTCCAGCGCCGAGTCAGCCCTATTTGAGGTTGGAACGGTGCATTCCTGGTTGCGGGTCATCGCCCGTCGCCGCCCGGCCCTTGGTGGCGCTGTCGTCGTCGACCTGGGCAGGGCTCTGGCTCCAGCTGGCAAGGAATCCCAGCTGCTCCTGGGCGTGACTTTTGGCGGCGGCGGTGTAGGCGATAAGAGTGAGCCCGTCACGGGGGAGCTCAAGGGCGTCGCCGGTGAGCTCGAGTTTGCCCACGATTTTATGGTGGATACGTTTGGGCGCGCTCCGGTGGAGTCGCACGTTGTGACGGGCCCAGCGAGAACGGAATGCCTCGCTGCGGGTGGCGAGCTCACCGACAAGGTCGCTGAGCGCGCGATCGAGCGGATTGCGGCCAGCCTCGGTCCGCAGCGTCGCGGCGGTGTCGTCGGCGACGCTACTCCAGTCGAGAAAGAACTCACCGGCACGCGGGTCGAGAAAAACGAATCGGGCGAGGTTCAAAGGCAGGGTCCGTGAGCTGAGGATGTCGGCGTAGAGGGCGAAGCACATCTGGTTGGCCGCGAGGATGTCCATTCGGCTATTACGCAGGTAGGCGGGAGTGGTCAGGGCGTCCAGGACGCCGTAAATGCTCGGCCTGATTCTGGGACGAGCGCCCTTACGGCCGCCGCGAGCAGAGGTGCTTGTCGCCCAGGCCAGATCGAACAGGTGTGCCCGTTCGGCCTCGTCCAATTGCAGCGCCCGAGAGAGCGCCTCGAGCATCGATTCGGAGGCACCGGCCAGGTTCCCGCGCTCCAAGTGGGTGTAGTACTCCACGCTCATTCCGGCCAGCATCGCGACCTCGGCCCGGCGCAGCCCCGCGACGCGGCGCTTCTCCCCGTAGGTCGCCAAGCCGACCTGGTCCGAGGTGATGCGGGCGCGGCGGGTGGTCAAAAAGTCACGGGCCTCGGCACGGGTGTCAGCAGTCACCCGAATCTCGCGTTCTTTGGTCAGCGAATGTCGCGATGACTCAGAGTGTTCGGAACTCCTGGGCGTGACGTTTGCAGGGTCGAAGCGGTGGCGTCAAGGACGCGCACCTCGATCGGCCTGACGGCGGGGAGACGTAGGGTCGAAACACGGGAAACTGGTGAGTGGACGGGTGGGACGCATCCAAGGCCGGCGGTGGTGCTCGGCGCGGGCGGAGCCGGTCACTGGCGTCAGGCCGGTCTGGCGCCTTCTCCGGCGGTCCCCGGCAGCGCGCTTGCTCGTGGCTGACACCTGCCGCCGGCGGTGCCGGTGGGCGGACGGGCGCGCTGACGTGCCCGTTGACAGACCGGCCGCAGAGGGCGCGCACGAGCACCACGAGGGCGAGAATGCAGACCAACGCGTTCAGCGGTGCGCCTCGGTGAGGGCCTGGTGCTCGCGCAGGCGGAACGACGGTCCCTTGATGTTGATCACGACCGCCCGGTGCAAGAGCCGGTCGAGAACTGCAGCTGCGACGACTGCGTCCCCGCCAAAGAGCTCGGCCCAGCCACTCAGCGACCGGTTGGTCGTGACGATCGTGGACGAGCCCCGCTCGTAGCGGCGGTTGATCACCTGGAACAGAGCATTTGCCTGGGCGCGGTCGAAGCCGACGAGGCCGAGGTCGTCGATGACAAGGAGCGATGGCCCGCTGTAGGCGCGCATTCGGGTCGCGAAGGTGCCGTCTGCGTACGCAGCCGCCATGTTCGCGACAAGGTCGCCGGCCGAGGTGAAAAAACCGCGGTAGCCGGCTTCGACGGCGGCGCCGAGCAGGATGCTCGCGAGCATCGTCTTTCCCGTGCCGGGCTGGCCGAGCAGCATGACCGGGCGGCCTTCGGCAACAAAACGACAGCTCGCCAGGTCCTCGATGAGCTTTCGATCGACCGAGGGCTGGAACGCGAAGTCGAAGTCCGAGACGCTCGCGCGCCGGGGCAGGTGCGAGAAGCGCAGCCGGGCGGCAAGGCGTCGGTCCCGACTGTGGGCGGCCTCGGCGGCGGCGATCGCCGCCAGATACTCGACGTGACTCCAACCCTCGGCGCTCGCCTGCTCGCCAAGGGCGGCGAAGACCTCGGCGGCCTTTGTGAGCTTGAGGTAGCCGAGGTCGTCCTTCACCGCTTCGTAGATGCCGCCGGGATGGGCGCTCACCGTCCGGCTCCGTTGCAACCACACCCGAGCTCGTAGCGGGCGAGGTCGATCTCCTCCACGTCGTAGTCGCCGCCGAGATCGAGGCGGCTCGGGGTCCCGACAGGGACGGAGCGCTGTTGAGCGCCCGGGACGAGCTGGAGGTGGCGGCGATGCGGGGAGAGGGCGATCGCTTCGGCCGCCTTGCGGTGCGCCGGGTCCCACACCGGGCCCGACCCCGCTTCAGCGAGGGTGTGGGCGACGACGAGCTCGCCACGGTGCCAGATCTCGAGGACACCGGCGTCGACCGGGATGCGGATCTCGAGCGTCGCCCCGACGAGCTCGGGCGGCACCGAGTAGGGCACCGTGTCGACCTCGATCAAGGGAAGGGGGGCGCTCGCGACCCGCGGCTCTCGCCGGGCGGTGTCATAGCGGCGGCGTGGGAGGGGCCCGAGAAGGGGCGCCTCACAAGACAGCCGTGCCTCCGGCGCCTCGCCGGTGGCCCGGTGCGGCCGGGGATGGACATAGGTCGAGAGCCACGCGTCCGATCGGGTGTTCAGCTCTCTGATCGAAGACGGCGGGTCGAGGGCCATCTCCTGCATGAACGAGGCGTTCAGCTCCCCGAAGGGACGCTCGGTCTTGCCCTTGCGCTTCGCGTCCCTCGCCCGGCATGCCTTGAGAGCAAAGCCGTGATAGCTCGCGAAGTCGATTGCCTCGGGACAGAAGCGGAAGATCCCGCCGCGGGTCACCCCGAGAGCTCCCATGCGATCCGTGCGACCGATCGCCGCGACGCCGCCGACGTCCTCGAAAAAGCGCACGAGACCTTCGAAGGTGTGGGCACGATCGATCGACGGTGCAAACCACCATGACCGCCGGCGCGAGTAGCAGAGCACCGCGCCGAAGCAGTGCAGGTCACCGAGCCCCCAGGTCTCCCCCCAGTCGCAGCAGTCGGACCAGTCGAACTGGAACTCCGCGCCGGGATCGGTCTCGATCGGCACGCTGACACCGGGCGAGTGACGCCGTCGCACGCCCCGCACCTCTCGCAGGTGGCGGACGAGGCTCTCATAGGAGCCGGCGAAGCCCTCGGCGCGGATGATCCGCTCGATCGAGGTGCCGAGCAGCTCGGGATTCGCCTCAAGCAGCGCACTCACGCGCGTCGCCCAGCGCTCGTCGATCACCGGGACGTGGCCAGCCGGGGGCTGGCGCTTTGACGGCGGACCGCCTTTTTTCAGCCACGACGAGATCGTGGCTGGGTGCGCGCCGACGGCATCGGCGATCTGATTGATCGTCCAGCCTTGGCGGCGCAACGCGATGACGTCCATGTACTCCTCCTGGGTCAACATGGTCGGCGGCTTCCTCCAGCTCGGGGACTTGGCAGTCCCGAGACTGGAGGGGCCACCACCGACCGTGGTGGATGGTCCTCGGAGGAGGTCCGAAAGCTCAGCTCATGCGCGAGTTTCGGTGACTACGAATCGCGAATTTCGGTGACCGCCGACA
>JAJZMD010000065.1 GCA_021803085.1 Actinomycetes bacterium | reverse complement strand
GGGCAACCGCCATCGGCAGCGGCGTAGTGCAAGGGGAACCCCCCGGCTTTAGCCGTGGGGAGGATGTCAGGAGCCCATCGTCGAAGGTGAGTCGCTTATGCGGAAGTCCGCATAAGAGACATTAGGTGGACGGCGGGGTTATGTGCCCTGTCGGGGTGTTTTACCTGGTGGCGGGCGTGTCGGTAGGGATTTTGTCCGCATAATCCTGGCCGTCGGTGTCACCGGGCCAGCGAGCCAAGCCCATGACGGCGCGGGCCTGCTCGCATCACCACGGCGGGCTGCCCCATTTCGAAGCATCGTCTTGCCTGTTCATTCCCCTACCGAATGCAGAGGTGATTCTCGTGGGACAGGCAGACATCAACGACGCCGTCGAGAGCGTCATGGCAGTGTTGCGCGACGCCGGGAGGGCTGAGGAAACGCTCCGGCGCCACCAGGCCGTGCTGGACCGGTTCGCCACCTTCTTGGCTGGGCGCGGCCTTCGCAGCGCGAACGATCGGGTGTGCATCGACTTCATCGCGCACCAGACCGGGGTGAGGTTGGGGTCGTTGCGAGAGTCGCTCACGGACAGAGATGTCCAAGCGGTTCGTCGGCCGGTGGTGTTGATGGCGGACGTGCTGTCCGGTCGGGCGATCGAGGTTGACCGGTCGGTGGTCCCGGCGAAAGACAACTGCCCCGTCCGGTTCCGCCCGCTCAGGGACGACTACCTCGCTTCGTGTCGTGAGCGGCACAATGCCGAGGCGACGGTGGTCACCAAGGACAAGGTGGTCAGCCGGTTCTTCGGCTACCTAGTCGAGGTGGGCGTCGACGATCTCGCGATGCTCGACGTGGGAGACCTGTCGGGCTTCTTGCTGCGCCAACGTCGGCTGCGACGCAAGACCGTGGCCTCCATGAGATCGTGCCTGGCCGACTTCCTAGCCTTCTTGGCCAGCTCGGGTCGGACGCCCTCCAGCCTGGCGGACCGGCTGCCGCCGCACCGCCACGTCCGCCACGAGTCCGAGCCGCACCTTTGGAGTGCGGAGGAGATCCGCAAGGTCCTCGCCGTCATCGACCGTCAGTCCGTCGCCGGCAAACGCGACTACGCGATGATCCTTTCGACCGCCCGCCTGGGCCTGCGGATCTCGGATCTGCGCCAGCTCGAGCTGGGCGACCTCGACTGGCGGGCGAAGAGGATCACGATCGTCCAGCACAAGACGGGTCAGCCGCTCAGCCTTCCGCTTCTCGACGACGTCGGCTGGGCGATCATCGACTACATCCGGAACGGTCGCCCCGAGACGGCCTGCCCGAAGGTGTTCATCAAGCACCGTCACCCCTTCGACGCGTTCGGGTCCGCCTCGTCGGTCGCCTCCCGCCTGTCGCGCCACGCGGCGCGCGCCGGGATCGAGTTCGCGCCCGGTGAGGTCTGCGGAATGCACTCCCTGCGCGGCGCGCTGGCCGTGGCCATGATCGGCGGCGGCGCATCGATACCGGTGGTGTCGGCCGTGTTGGGACACGCCTCTGTCGATACGACCCAGGCCTACTACCTGCGCTTCGACACCGAGCGGCTGCGCTGTTGCGCGTTGGACGTCGAAGACGTCATCGACACCTCCGGGGCAGGTGAGCGCGATGCGTGAGACGACGCTTTTCGACCTAGTCGCCGACCTGGTCGCCTTGCGCCACGCCGGCGGGTACCGGTTCAAAGTCCAAGAGCGGGTCCTACGCCAATTCGCGGGCCACTGCAGGCGGGAGGGCTACTCAGACGGGTCGATCACCAAAGAGGCGGTCGACGGGTTCCTCTACGGCCGCCATCTGCGGTCTTCCACGATCCGGCGCAACGAGTTGGCGCTGCGTCAACTGGCCGAGCACGCCCAAGGTGTCGGCTGGGCCGCCTACAGCCCAGCCGCGACAACCCGCGTCCGTGTTCGCCACCAGCCGCCCTATGTGCTCACCGACGACGAGGTGGCCCGCCTCTTCGGCGCGATCGACTCGCAGGCCATGTCCTTGTACTCGAACAAGGCGCTGGTCGACCCGGTCCTGTTCAGGGTGCTCTACGGCACCGGCTTGAGGGTCTCCGAGGCGCTCAAGCTGACCCTGGCTGACCTCGACGGCCGTGCTCGGACGCTTCGGATCCGTGACTCGAAGAACGGTGCGGGCAGGACCATCCCGATCACCGGCCGGCTCGCTGCGACCCTGGACGCCTACCTCGCGGCCGCGCACCTTGCCCCCGAGCCAAGCGACCACGTCTTCTATACCAGGGCGGTGGGCAGGCCGATCAACCAGGCGACCGTCTACACGCGCTTTCGCGGCTACCTGGCCGAAGCCGGCATCCCCCACTTCGCCGGTGGTCCCCATCCCCACTCGCTACGCCACGGCTTCGCCGTCGCCAATCTGCGACGCTTCGCCGCAGGCGGCGCGGACCTGGCCGCGATGTTGCCCTACCTGGCGTGCTACATGGGCCACGCGGATCTTCGCGGCACCCAGTACTACCTGCGGCTGACCGCGGACGCCTACCCCGAGGTGATAGCCAAAGCCCAGGTCCGCTTCGGTTACGTCATCCCCGCACCGCAAAAGGACGAGTCGTGACCCCCCGCCCCAGCCCGCCTGCGGATCTCGCCGGGCGCTTCCTGTCGAAGTTCTTCACCGACCACCTGGCCGGCGAGCGCGCCGCCTCACCGAGGACCATGGCCTCCTACCGAGACGCGATGAAACTGCTTCTCATCTGGTTCAAGGACGCAGAGCGCATACCGCCCGAGAAGCTGCGCCTCGCCGACATCGACCGGCCCCGGGTGCTGCGGTTCCTGGACTGGTTGGAAACCGAGCGACGCTGTTCGGTATCCACCCGCAACCAACGCCTCGCGGTGATCAAGTCCTTTTGCCGCTACAGCGCCGTCGAGCAGCCCGAAAGGCTCGAGCAGGTCACCCAAGTCCTCGCGATCCGGCAGAAGAACGCCCCGGCGCCAGACCTGGGGCACCTGAGCGGTGACGAGGTGAAGGCGCTGCTCGCCGAACCCGGCTCGGCCACACCACGCGCCGCCAGGGACACCGCCTTGCTCGCTCTGGCCTATGATAGCGCGGCGCGCGTCCAAGAGCTCTGCGACCTCGACGTCGCCGACATCCGCCGCACGAACCCGATGACCGTGGCAATCCGCGGGAAGGGGTCCAAGATCCGATACGTACCCGTGATGGGCCCAACCGCCGAGCTCGTCGCCGACTATCTCGAACACCGCCAGCCGCACCTTGGCCTCGGCGCTGACGCGGACCCACTGTTTCGCGGACCGAACCACTCCAGGTTGACCCGGTCCGGGATCGCCAAGCTCCTGAGCCGCCACGTGCGGGCCGTCCGGGCCCGCGACCCCAGCTGGGCTCCTGGCCTGGCGGTCACGCCCCATACGCTCCGACGGAGCCGGGCGATGCACCTGATCCAGGCCGGCGTCAACCTGATCTACATCCGCGACCTGCTCGGCCACGCCGACGTGTCCACCACCGAGATCTACGCCCGCGCCGACGCGGAGACCAAGCGCAAAGCAATCGAGAATGCCTACGAGCCACTCACGCCAGACGTCCTGCCCGACTGGACCGTGGACAGCTCCTTGATCAGCTGGCTCGAATCGTTGGCACCGTGACCCCGACCACCGGGATTATGCGCCCGAACGCGCCACCGACACGCCCGCCACCAGGTAAAACACCCCGACAGGGCACATAACCCCGCCGTCCACCTAAAGTCGCATCACATGCGCGCGAGGTACCTCGGCCTTCTCGACGTGGGGGCG
>JAJZMD010000030.1 GCA_021803085.1 Actinomycetes bacterium | reverse complement strand
CCCTTTCGCCCGTCGTCGTCGGGGCCGGCCAAGAGGGCGGGCTTCGGCCGGGCACGGAGAACGTGGCCGGCATCGTCGGCCTCGGCGCAGCCGCCCGCCTCGCCATGGACCACCTCGCGAACGACGCCACTCGGATCGCCCAGCTCCGCGACGAGCTGTGGGCGGCACTGTCGGCGAAGGTGGACGGGCTCCGCCGCCACACCCCCGACGACGCCTGCCTACCGAACACGCTGCTCGTCTCGTTCCCCGGCGTCCTCGGCGGCGACCTCCTCGCCCGGGTGCCGCAGATCGCGGCATCCACCGGGTCTGCCTGCCACGCCGGCGAGCACACCCCGAATGCCACCCTCCTCGCCATGGGCATGGAACCGCAGGTGGCACTCGGCGCCGTGCGGCTCTCGCTCGGCCGAGACACCACCCCGGTGGAGGTCGGCACGGCCGTCGAGCTGCTGGCCCGCGCGCATGCGGCGCTCTCTTCCACGAACCCCTCACCGACCAGCGCAACCAGAGGAATGCCCCGATGAAGGTCCTCGTCGTCTTGAACGACCCGCCCTATGGCACCGAACGCTCCTACAACGGACTGCGCCTCGCCGGCGCGCTCTCCAAGCGCGAGGGTGTCGAGGTGCGCGTGTTCCTCTTCGGCGACGCCGTCGGCTGCGCGATCGGGAACCAGAAGGTCCCCGACGGCTACTACCACCTCGACCGCATGGTCACCGCCGTGCTCCGCCACGGCGGCGAGGTCGGCTGCTGCGGCACCTGCATGGACGCCCGGGGCCTCTCCGACGAGCTGCTCGTCGACGGCGCTCGACGCTCCACCTTGGAGGAGGCCACGGACTGGACGATCTGGGCGGACAAGGTGGTGACGTTTTGAGCGCCCGCGTGCGCATCGTCATCCTCGGCGGCTCCTTCGGCGGGCTGACCACCGCCTACGAGCTGCGCCGACACCTCTCCCCCGAACGGGCCGAGATCACCCTTCTCGCCAAGGACGAGCGCTTCAGCTTCGTTCCGTCCTTTCCCTGGGTGGCGATGGGGCGGCGCAGCCTCGAGCAGATCTCCTTTCCCCTCGCCGCTCCCCTCGCGAAGAAGCAGGTCGCCTTCGCTCAGGAGACCGTCACCGACATCGACACCGACGCCTAGGTCGTCACGACCACACGCGCCGAGCACCCCTACGACTTCCTCGTCGTCGCCACCGGGCACCGCAGCGCCAACGAGGCCGTCTCCGGCCTCGGCCCCTTCGACGGGCCCGGCCACTCGCCCATGTCGGCAAAGGAGACCCAGGAGCTCGCCCAAGCGATCCGGGGCCTGCTCGCAGACCCGGGCCCCGTCGTCGTCGGCGCCGCCCCCGGGGCGAGCTGCATCGGTCCGGTCTACGAGCTCGCCTTCGAGCTCGACCACCTGCTCCGGCAACGCAGGCTCCGCCACCAGGTCCCGATCACCGTCCTCACCCCCGAGCCGTTCCTCGGCCACATGGGCATGGGCGGCGCCGGCACCATCCGCCAGCTCCTCGAGGGTGCCCTCGAAGAGCGGGACATCGCCTACCGCACCAGCGTCGTCATCACGAGGATCACCGAGGAGACCGTCGAGGTGGCCGATGGAGGTCCGACCGCCTCGGTGTGCTCGATCGTCATCCCACCTCTCGCCGGCGTCGAGGCCGTCGCCACGAGCCCGGGACTCTCGAACCCGAAGGGCTTCGTCCCCGTCGACGACCACTACCGCCACCAGGCCGCAGACGGCGTCTACGCCGTCGGGGTGGCCGTCGCCCTGCCCCCGGTCGGCGAGACCCCCGTCCCGGTCAACTTCCCGAAGACCGGGCACATGACCGAGCAGATGGCCCGCATCGCCGCCGTCGACCTCGCGGCGCGCCTTGAGGGCCGGGAAGCTCCGACCGCCGAGCTGTCGGCCCGGTGCATCCTCGACATGGGCGATCGCGCCGCCTACCTTGCCGTCGAGCCGGTCCGCCCGCCGCGCAACCGGATCCCGGCCGTCTCCGAAGGCCGCCGGTGGCTGCTCGCCAAGATGGCCTTCGAGCGCGCCTACGTCGGCTTCGCCCGTCGGGGACAGCTCGTGCCGACCGCGTTCGGCTGGTGATGGAGGGCGTCTCTTCTTTCCGTCGAAGCAGGCGTTGCCCGCTCTTGCCACTCCCACAGGCGAATGCGCGTCCGGGACCGGAGCGGCGACCGAACAGCGCGTCCCTAGTCGTGGAGTTGCCGCCCGACGAGCACGTCGTTCCTCATCGCCCTGCTCCTCGCCGGTATCGACCTTGTTCACGTCCAGAGACATGGTTTGGCCGGTAGTCGTCCCGGGCTGGGCCTGAGCAGCGTTGCGCGGGTCTGCCGACCAACGCGCATCAAGATTGCGCGGGTCGGCGGATCGGCGCGTTCGGCACGGGCAGCCGAGCTGCGCCCCCATTGCGCCCCCATCGGCTCCGCTAACGACGCTCAATGGCCATCGGTGACGAGAAACCACGGATGACAACGGAGCAGGTCACGCCCTAGATTTGTTCTCCGTGGCTGGTCATCAGCGTGCTGTCAGGAGCACTCGTAATGCGCAGGTCGTGGGTTCAAATCCCACCTCGGGCTCGGAGAGGTCTTAACGTTTGACCTCGCCCCATCCTCACATTTGGGTGTGACACCCTGCGGGCGGCCCCTCGGTGGGCCGTTCGTCGCGTCCGGGGCGCGTCGAGTCCGTGGCGGCCAGACGACCTCCGAACGCGGGCGTGACTACGGCGGTGCGTTCGCTGTGGTGCGGGCGAGCTCGGCAAGGGTCCGCCGCCGACGTGTTCGCGGTCTCGGCTGGCGTGGTGTGCTTCGCCGGGCCTCCTCGAGCTCGTGGGCCTCGAAGGCGTCGACGAGGCCGAGGTTCACGACCACGCAGGCACACGCGACGAACAGGGCGAGCGGGGTGAGGCCCATGAGCTTGCACCAGCCGCGGACGTCGAGGTTGATCCCCGCCGGGTCCTTGAGGCGAGAGTTGGAGCGCTCGACGGCGCTGCGCCGTGCGTAGGAGGAGCGCCAGGCCGAAGACGGGTAGTCGTGGGCCTGGGCGGTCTTCGCGTTCACCTGCGGTGGGATGGTCAGGCTCTGCTTGGTGCAGCAGGTCGGCGGGAGCGGTGGCGGCTCGAGGATCTCCGGCAGGTGGCTCGGGCGCGCCATCGAGGGCGGCCGCAGGGGGCAGCGGCACTTGCCGATCACCGCCGGACAGCCCACGCGGTGATAGCCGTCGGCGTCGTCACTCGTGAGCCGGGAGAGCTTGTAGCGCGACAGCTCCGCGCTCTTCTCGTCGTGCGCGGCCACCTCGTCCTCGCTGGCGCCCCGGGCGAGCGGTCCGATGCCGAGCAGCGCCTTCGGCGTGGCGGGGCAGTACAGGTTGCCGTTGGCGCAGATCGCGCCGGCGAAGGTGCCCTTCATCCCCCGGTCAGCGGGGTGCAGGTCGATGACGAGGCGCGCGCCGACCCGGCGAAGCGGGAGAGCGAAGTGCTCGGGGACCTTGTAGGCCTAGCCGGAGTCGGCGAGCACCTCGTGGACGACGACACCCGACGCGGCGCTGCGCGTGACGACGGCGACAAAGCCCGGCACCGGGTCGTGGCGACACGAGGCGAGCTGCACGCGCCGGATGAGCTCGGGGACGGCGCCTCCGTGCTCGCTTCTCACCATCGTCATCACCGAGGCGTAGTAGCCGAAGAAGAGCTCGTCGCGCTGGCCCGGGCCATCGCCGCGCCGATGCCCGAAGGCGGCCTCGGGATCGGCACACGGGCCCTCCTTG
>JAJZMD010000288.1 GCA_021803085.1 Actinomycetes bacterium | reverse complement strand
ACGGTCCCATCGCGGCCACGGCCAAGGTGCTGGACAAGGCGGGGATGACCATGGGCGACATCGACCTCTTCGAGGTGAACGAGGCGTTCGCCTCCGTCGTGCTGTCGTGGGGCAAGGTCCACGAGGCCGACTGGGACAAGGTGAACGTGAACGGCGGCGCCATCGCCCTCGGCCACCCCGTCGGTGCCACCGGTGCACGGTTGATCACCACCGCCCTCCACGAGCTGGAGCGCTCGGACTCGAACCTGGCCCTCGTGACCATGTGCTGCGGGGGCGCGCTGGCCACCGGCACCATCATCGAGCGGATCTGAGCTGATACCCGGGGCGACCCGGGTGACCCGGGGACAGCCAGGTGCCTGCCGGTGTCCTGGTCGGGTGCTCCGGAACTCGTGCGGAGGCGCCGCCCGTTGCCATGGGTTGGGCCCCGAGCCGGCACGCAGGTCCACCGCCCGTGGCGGCCGTTCAGCGTCTTCAGGTCACCTATGTCGCGGGCGTCGCGCCCCGAAGCGCCGATCTGCGCCCAAATTCGAGGTGGCGGACCCCTCCCCTCCGCGATCCCAGGTCGGACGGTATGTACGAGTGGGTTCCCCCCGTCCTGCCCGGCTTCGGGTTCGCTTGTGGCTGGTAGTCACGAGGTGCGGCGGTCGTCAGCGGGGTATCCAGTCAGGTTACGGGTGTCAGTGGCGGAACGATCGGAAACTGGACTGGATCGATGCAAATGTGGAGTTGGATGACGCCCTGGGGCCGGGCGAGGAGGGCGGCGGCTGGCTTCGGCTCGGGGTCCCGCGGTTCTGGGAGGATGTCATCATGGTCGGCGACGTACTCGAAGGTGGCGAAGGTTCTCGCGTCATTGCTTCGGCCGCCGTGTCGGAGGTACTAACCGTAGGGCACGTGAACGAGCGCCTGGCTGCACGGGTTCGCCGGGACTTTCCCGAACCTGGAAGCGCCCCTGAGATCCTGCGTCTACTGGCGGAGGCCTCGGACACCGAGCGTGTTCAAGCAGCGATCGTGTTTACGGCCAGCGGCAACATTGAACGGCTTCGAGCCGAGCTGGCCCTGGCGAAGATCGACTGGCGGGACGTGCTCGTCAACGGCGGCCTCGCGAACGACGGCTGGCCTGCGATCCTGGATCAGGAGCTGGGGCCGGACGCCGGATGATCCGCCCGCGCTCCTACTGAACGCCCAGGGCGTGCCTGGGCGCCTCGCGGGATTCGGCGATCTCGCGGTCACCACAGCCATCCCGGACCGTCCACCGACTCGTGCAGGTGGTGAACGAGGTCAGCTCCGAAGTACCTGACACGGGGCTTTGGCTGTTCGAGCTGCGGTGAGCTCGGTGTCGATGGCGGTCGTCCTCCCTGGCTCGAGGACGTGCCGAACCGTTCCAGTGCGCCATCTCATGTGGCACACGCTGCCCGATCGCAGGTCCTCGCAGGTCCTCGCAGAGCCGGGTGGTGGCGGACGTGGCTCCCGAATTTCGCTGGTCAGCCGGGATGGTGGAGGTTCGATGTGGCCATCCCCAGCGCCTGGGCGGCCTCCAGAAGGTCGAAGTCGCCGGCGGCGAGGACCACGTCGCCGTCCTGGACGAGCCAGGCTGACGCCAGATGGACCGCGTCGTAGCCTCGGAGGCCGAACCGCTCAGCCAACGAACCGGCGGTGCGGACGAGCTCGGGGGTCACCTCGACGATGTCGAGTTGCTCGTGGAGTGACTCGAAGTCGATGACGGCGGTTCTCAGCCCGATGCCGTCGAGCCGGCCCACCCGGCGTGCCATCGCCAGAGCAGCCCGTGCCTCTGCGTATGCCAGGCGGGACGAGACCACACGGTCGGCGTCGTCCCAGAGCCGGCAGGCGGTGGCGCTCTGCGCCTCCTCGATGACGACGGGAACGATCGCCGACGTGTCGAAATAGACGATCACCGACGCTGGTCGACCACCAGGCCGCTGACGGGTCCCCGGCTGCGGGTACGCCGTTCCGGCCTCGACCTCGATCGCCGGGGCGCCGGTGTCACGAGCCCCTCTGCCACAGCCCGGTCCAGTGCACGACCTCCGGTGATCGGGATGATCCGGGCCACCGCCACTCCTCGCTCGGTGACGACCACCTCGTCACCCTCGCTTACTCGTGCCAGGTACTCGCTCAGGCGACCCCGCAGCTCCCGGACCCCGATCTCCATGCCATCAAGTGTACGCGATACCAACATGTGTGTGTACGCAAGGCGCCCCGGGTGGACCGCGAGCGGTGCGCGAGCCCGTGGTGGACCATGCCAGCTTCCGGTGCGTCAGCCCACGATGCGGTGGCGCACGTAGACCACGCCGCTGTCGAAGCGTCGCTCGTCGAGCAACTCGAGCTGCGCCCGTACGCCGCCGGGCAGCGACGGGGTACCGCCGCCGAGGACGACGGGGTGGATGAAGAGATGGCACTCGTCGACCAGCCCGGCACGGAAGGCGTGGGCCGCCAGGTTCGGGCCGCCGACCGTCAGGTCGCCGTCGGCACCGTCCTTCAACCGGCGGACGGCTTCGGGGTCAAAGCGGCGTTCGAGGCGGGTCCTGGCCGTCGAGGGCGCCTCCAGGGTCGAGGAGTGGACGACCTTGTCCGCCGCCTGCCACACGCGGGCGAAGTCGGACAGGAGCTCCGAGCCGGCGGCCAGGGTCGGGTCCGTCTCCCACACGGCCATCGTCTCGTACATGCGCCGCCCGTACAGGTGGGTGCCGATCGGCCGGACGAGCTCGGTGATGAACGCGAAGACGTCGTCGCCGGGCTCCGACCAATTGAAGCTGCCGTCCGCATCCTCGATGTACCCGTCGAGTGACACGTTCGACACGTAGATCAACGTGGCCATGCGTTGCTCCTTGCCGCTGGGCTCGCCGCCACCGATGACGGTACCCGCGCAATCAGGTGGATCGGACGTTCGCACGCCGGGCCGGGCCGCTCTCGAATAGCATCGGCGCGTGCGCTCCTGACGAGAACCGTCGAGTCCCGTCGTCCCCCCGAGAGGAGCAGGAGCGCGTGCCCATCACCATCGTCACCGGCCCGCCCGGCGCGGGCAAGAGCACCGTCGCCGCCGCGCTGGCCCGGTCGAGTCCCCTCGGTGTCCACCTAGTCGCCGACCAGTGCTTCCGCTGGGTCGTGTCCGGTTTCGTGCCGCCTTGGAGCCCCGACGCGGAGGGCCAGAACGCAACAGTCATCGATGCGGTTGGCGCCGCCGCAGGCCGCTTCGCCGAGGGTGGCTACGAGGTCGTGGTCGACGGGATCGTGGGCCCGTGGTTCCTCGACCGGTTGTGCCGCGCCGCCGGGTCCTCGGCGGGAATCCTCCGCTACGTGGTGCTGCGCCCCAGCCGGGAGGTCGCTGTCCGGCGGGCCGTCAGCCGCACCGGAGGGCACGACCTGACCATTCGCGCTCCTGTCGAGGTGATGTACGACGCCTTCGCCGATCTCGGGCCCTACGAGACCCACGTGGTCGACTCGTCGGCACTCGGGTCGGCGGTCACTGCCGACGTGGTCCGCGCCGGCGTGGCCACCGGCCGATTCGACGTGTCCATGCACGGCCTTCCCCGCCCCCCGGGCGGCGACCCCACCGCAACCTGACCGCTACCCCGTGCGCCTCCTCGGGGCGCGATCCCGGTGATGCCCACCGGGCCCCGGCCGGCGTTACCGGGACCCGCTACTACCCGGCCGGTCAGGAGCCGGCGCCCACCGCGCCCATGACGGCCGCCATGGCCAGGTCGAAGCCGCGGGTGTCGCCGATGATGTCCGGCGCCATCTTGTTC
>JAJZMD010000216.1 GCA_021803085.1 Actinomycetes bacterium | reverse complement strand
CCGGCCGCGCCGGCCGCGCCGGCCGCGCCGGCCGCGCCGGCCGCGCCGGCCGCGCAGGAGCACGGTGTCGGGGACGGTATCGCGACGGACCTCGGAGGAGACGGCGGAAGGTTCGGAGGCACAGACGTCGACACAGACGCTGGCACAGACGTTGGCAGCACAGACGTCGACGGAGCCCGCCCGTGAGCGCCGCCGCCCTCTCCCCCGCCTCGGTGGTGCGGACCCTCCTTCGTATCGGCGCGCCGCCATGGCGCAAGCTCGCGCTCGCGGTATTCCTCGGCGTCCTCGGCGCCCTTGCGACCGTTGGGCTCCTCGCCGGCTCGGGCTACGTCGTCGACCGGGCCGCCTTCCGCCCCGGGCTCGGCGCGATCGCCGGCGTCCTCGCCGGGGTGGAGGTGCTCGCATTCCTGCGCGGACCACTCCGCTATGGCGAGAGGCTGGTCGCGCACGACGCGGCCTTTCACTCGCTCGTTCGTTGGCGGGTGTGGCTCTACGACCGCCTCGAGCCACTCGCGCCGGCCGGGCTGCGGGGGTGGCGCAGCGGCGATCTCCTCGCGCGGGTCACCGACGACGTCGACACCCTCCAGGACCTTTATCTGAGGTGCCTCCTGCCGGTGGGAGTCACCGCCGCGGCCGCAACGGTCTCGGTGGCTCTCGTTGCGGCGGTGCTCCCGCTCGCCGGTGCCGTGCTCGCGGCGTCGCTGCTCGTCGCGGTTGTCGCTGCGCCCGCCGTCGCGGTCGTGACCAGCACGTCACGCGGTCGCGAGGCCGAGCTGCGCGGACGCCTCGCCGCCGAAGTCGTCGACCTGCTTCGTGCGGCGCAGGAGCTGATCGCGTTCGGCCGCGACACGGAAGCGCTCGAGGCGGTGGAGGCAACGGACCGTGAGCTGACCACGATCGCCCGGCGCCGCGCCTGGTCAACCGGCGTATCGGGGGCGATCGTCACCGTGTGCCTCGGCGCCGCGGTGACGGGAGTCCTCGCCCTGGGGATCGCCGCGGTCCACGCCCACGAGATCCGACCGGTGATGCTCGGGGTGCTCCCCCTCGCGGCGGTCGGCGCGTTCGAGACGGTGCCGGCCGTCGCCGCTGCGGCGGTCCGCGCCTCCGACGTCGTCGCGGCCGGACGCCGGCTGCTCGACCTCTCGTCCATCCCCGTGCCCGTCACCGACCCCGACCGCCCTGCCGCGCTGCCGCAGGGCTGCCCGGAGATCGCGGTGCACGGCGCCCGCCTTCGCTACGGCCCCGAGCTCCCCTGGGCGCTCGACGGCATGGACCTCGAGGTCACGCCCGGTGCACGCGTCGGCCTCGTCGGCGCGAGCGGCGCGGGCAAGAGCAGCCTCGTGCACGCGCTGTTGCGGTTCTGGCCGTTGCAAGGAGGTTCGGCGTCGCTTGGGGGCGTCACGCTCGACGCGCTCCCCCAAGGAGTCGTGCGCCGCGCGATCGCGCTCGTGGACCAGGATGCGCACGTCTTCGCCGGAACCATCCGTCAGAACGTCGCACTCGGGCGCCCGACGGCGAGCGACGCAGAGGTGCACGACGCACTTGCCAGGGCGCAGCTCGCGGACTGGGTCGCTACGCTACCCGACGGGATGGACACTCAGGTCGGGGAGGACGGGGCGCAGGTCTCCGGCGGCCAGCGACGCCGGCTTGCCCTGGCGCGTGCCCTGCTCGTCAACGCACCGGTGCTCGTGCTCGACGAGCCCACGGCCGGACTGGACCTGGATGGCGGCGCGCGCCTCGTCGCAGGCGTCGTGGACGACGCAAGCACGCGCGGCAGCAGTGTCATCGTCGTCACGCATCGTGCGAGCGATCTCGAGCACCTCGACCACGTGGTCGTCATGGACAATGGGCAGGTCGCCCGGACACACGGGCAGGGCGGTACCGTCGCGCCTGACGTTCCCGCCCGACTCGTGTGAACGCCTGCACACGCGCACACGGGCCGCGTGACGGGCGCTCGCTTCTGGCAACGCTCCGCCCTCCGAGCACACCCAATCGCCTGGCACCACCGAAGGACGAGACATGACCCCACGAAGTTCCGCACCCCGCTCCGCTTCTGCGGTATCGGCACGCCGCGACCCGGCACGCCGCGACCCGGCACGCCGCGACCCGGCACGCCGCGACCCGGCACGCCGCGACCCGGCACGCCGCGACGTCGCAGGATCCGACAGCCCGAAAGGCGGGCGCCCGGCCTCTGACGCTGCCCGCAAGGACGTCCCACGAGCAAGCCCCGGAAGGATGCGCAAGGGCGAGAGCCCGCGGCAGCGGGGCGAGCAGACCCGCGCCAGGATCGCCGACGCGCTCATCGATCTCATGACCGAGAACACGCTGCCGCCTACCGCCAAGGAGGTGGCAGCCCGGGCCGGCGTGTCCGTTCGGCTCGTGTTCCACCACTTCGAGGACATGGACGCGCTGCACCGCGCAGTCGCGCGTGCGCAGTTCGACCGCCACTGGCGCGGGCTCCGGCCCGTCCCTGACGACCTCACTCTCGGGCAGCGCATCGATCGGACCGTCCTCCAGCGGGCGAGGCTCTTCGACGCGGTCGCTCCGGTGCGGCGCCAAGCCTTCCTGCTCGCCGTGCGCCACCAGGGCATCGCGCAGAGCTTGGATCTCACCGACAAGCTCCTTCGCGACCGGCTCGAAGAGACGTTCGCAGACGAGCTGCAGGCAGCCGGCGGCGGGCGGCGAGACCTGCTCGCCGCCGTAGAGGTGGCATCCTCCTGGGAGACGTGGGACCGGCTCCGTCGCGCACAGGGCCTCAGCGGCGCCGCGGCGCGGCGCGTCGTGGCCCGGACGCTGCGAGCGTTGCTCGGCGCGTAAGCAGGCGGCTCCGGCCCGGCGCACACACCCCGGCGCACACCGGCGCGCACCCCGGCGCGCACCCCGGCGCGCACCCCGGCGCGCACCCCGGCGCGCACCCCGGCGCGCACCCCGGCGCGCACACCCCGGGGTGGTCTCTCCAGCGGGGCAGCCTTCAGGCCGCGGGGGAACCGGCCGTCGGCACCAGGATCCTTCCGCACTGCTCGCAGGTGACGACCGTTCCGGAGGGGAGGTGACGTATCCGGTCCACCTCCATCGCCGGCAGCTCGAGGTGGCACCCGCTGCACCGGCTCCCGACGAGGCGCGCGGCGCCGGTCCCGCCGAGCCGCGCCCGCAAGGACTCGTAACGGCTGCGGAGCTCCTCGGGTAGGGAGCTCGCGACGGCGGCGCGCGCGTCCACCTGGACGGCCAGCTCCTCGTCGAGCTCCCGCTCCACTTCTTCCAGCGCGGCACGCACCTGGCCCGCCCGCGCGCGCAACCGGGCACCGTCTGCGTCCAGCGACGCGAGCTCCGCGTCCAGGGGCTCGAGCGCGACCATCACCTCGAGCTCGGCGTCTTCCAGCTGGTCCCGGCGCTGGCGGAGGTGCCGGATCTCTTCGTCCATGGCCTGCAGGTCACGCGCCGGCATGCCGCGCGCCGCGTACATGCGCTGCTCGAGCGCCTCGCGCCGGGCCGCGGCTGCGCCGATGTCCGACTCGAGCGCCTGCTGGCGCTCCACGAGCTCCGCCCGGGATCCCTGGATCTCCGCAGCGCGCCGGTTCGTGTCGCCGAGGGCAGCCGTCACGCTGGCGAGCTCCTGGCGCTCCGGCAGCGCAGCTCTGCGGTGCTGGAGCTGTGCGATCCCGGTGTCGAGGTCCTGGAGCTCCAGCAGTGCCTCGAGCGGCGCCCTGTGGCCGGGTCCCCGGCCGTGCTCCGCCGACCGGCCGTGCTCCGCCGACAGGCCGTG
>JAJZMD010000002.1 GCA_021803085.1 Actinomycetes bacterium | reverse complement strand
GGTCGGGGTAGCTGCGCTCCTCGCCGCGCCGGCCGGTCGCCCCGGGGGTCTGGTCGAGCCGCTCCAAGAGGAAGTCGACGAGGGCCACCTCGATGACGTTGGCGAGCGCCGCCGACTCCTTCGGCAGGGCTGCGAGGTGGCCGCCCTCGTCGAGCTTGGCGGTGAGATCGGCCGGGCCTGTCGCGACGAGCGGCCAGTCGTGCTCGCCCTGCTCGACATAGACGCCGGCGGGTAAGAAGACGAACTCCGCGCACTGGGCGCGGAGCCATTCGAGCAGATCCAGTCCAGCGGCCATGTCAGGGTCACCATAGGTGCCGCAGGTGGACAGGGCGTGGAACGCCAGCGGTCGGGCGTCGGCGCCTGCCCGAACGACACCCTCGTCGATGGACGGTGAGCGTGGCCGCGTAACGCCCCGCGCAATGGACCGGTCAATTCCAATGCTCCAACGTTCACATCGAGCCGCTCTCGTCGAGTATCGAGAGGAGGCCGTCCAACTTCCCAAGGTCCGGGGCGAGGCAGGCCCAGTCTTCGTACGGGCACCCAGCTCCACCGCACGTGCCCCCGAAGAACGGCTGGACGTCGGCTGAGGACAGCTCGGCCATCAGGGCGCTCGGCGAGCGGACCGCCATGAAAGGACCGGTCAGGACGGTCTTGCTGAGAACCTCTTCGTCCCGAGTCAGGAAGACGTGCGCTCCGACAGCTTGAGCCTCGAGGACGAGATCGCGATCCGGGCCCGGCGGAAGGCCCGTTTCGTCCCCGATGGGCACCGGAGCAGGGCGTTCAGACGGCGCGAGCATGCCCCAGTCGCCGAGCTGGAAGGCGAGGCTGTTGGCCAGAGCGTCGATCGCCCTCTGCCTCTTCGCAACCATCCGCTCGGCTGCCTTCTTGGCGTCCGTCTTCGAGGCAGGCGTCACAACGAAGCGGATGTCGCGCAGGAGCCACAAGTTGAGCAGGTCTGCCAGGGCAGCAAGCTCGGCGAGATAGCCGCCAGTCGCATCACCCTCGAAGGTCAACGAACCTTCATCCAGCAACTCGGATCCATGCTGCTGCAGATCGATCAGGATGTTCGAGTCGAGTGCGACGACAAGCGGGCCATGATGACCGGATGGCAGGAGCCCCGGGAGGGCCGGATGGCAAAATCCGAGACCGCCGGCCGTGCTTGCCTTGTGCAACACCGATGGAGTCTACGCCGACCCCCCGGCTCGGACATGAACATCGAGCGCCCACTCGTCTCGCCAATGCTCCTGTCGCCATAGGCAACCTGCCCGTCGTCACCGGACCCGGGTCGTGAGGCGCCGCCGGTCAAGCCAGTACTGCTGGACCGACGTGCGGGTGACGAAGCGGGCCCCTGAGGAGTCGGTCTCGGGGTCGACGTCGAGCTGGCCGGTGCGGGAGAGGAGGGCGGCGGTGCTGAGGGCGACCTTGAGCTGGCGGGCGGCGGCGGCGAGCTTCATGGAGCGGCGGTGCAGGTCTTGGATGCGTTGGTGCTCGGCTCGTAGCGCCTCGGCGGCGTCGTGGGTGAGGTGATACTGGCGGCTGGTGGGGTGCTGCTCGGCGGCGAGCCCGAGCCGGCGGAGGGCGTGGTAGGCCTCGTGGTAGGCGATGCCGAGCTCTTCTGCCAGGTCGGGGAGGAGGATCCGCCCGGCGAGGCGGTCACGATGCGACCAGACGTCGGAGAGCCGGGCGTAGCGGCGGGAGACCCCGGTGGCGTCGGGGAGGGTGACGGTGGGGAGGGTGCCGTCGGTCATCCAGCGGCGGGCGGTGGTCGGGTAGATGTCGAGCTCGGCGGCGACGCGTCGGGCGTCGCAGAGGGGGTCGTCTTCGGTGCCGGGGTCGACGAGCCAGCCCGCCGCGGCCAGGGTGGCCTCGACGTGGTCGGCGCGGGCGAGGATCGGGTTGCCGCTCCCCCACTGGACGCGCCGCAGCGTCGGGGTGAGGAGGGTGCCGATGGACATGGCGACGTGGTGGTCGAGGATCTCGGCGACCTTTCGCAGGGGGGCGACGTCGGGGTGGTCGAGGGTGTAGATGCGCCCGTAGACGTCGTCGCCGGCGCGGTGCCCCATGAACCGGCGGCGCACGGCGTCTTCGATGCCGGCGGACCAGGCGAGGTCGGTGGCGCAGCTCTTCCGCAGGAGGTGGGTGGAGACGGAAAAGCCGAGGTGGTCGGCCGAGAGCTGTTCGGCGATGGCGGCTTCGTCGAAGGCGTGGCGGTAGGCGTGCTGGCCGGAGCGGTCGCGGGTCTGGAGCCCGGGGACGAGGCGGGCCGCGGTGTCGACCTTCCCGGTGTCGGGGTCGGTGTGGAAGGCGTCGACGGCGACCCGGATGAGGTCCATGAGCTTGTCGGGGACGACGAGGACCCGCGAGCCGGCCGCGGTCTTGGTGGTCTGTTTGTGGGGGACGGCGACGATCTGGCCGTGGTCGTCGCGGACGGTGAAGGTGCGGCCGCCTTGGCCTTGGACGGCGAGGAGCCCGGTGGCGCCGAGGTCGACGACGTCGGAGACGACGATGCCGAAGGCTTCGGAGATGCGCAGGCCCATGATCCGCTGAAGCCAGAAGGCGAGCTGGTGGACGGGGTGGAGGTGGGAGGCGAGGCGGGCGCACTCGGCGAGGGTGAGCGGCCGGGGCTGTCCGCCTCGGTCCGGGCGGCGGCGGTCGGCCTTGTCGGCGAGGGGGGCGTCGAGGCCTTCGGTGGGGTCGAAGCCGGGCGGGAACAGGCCGTTGGCCCGGGCGAAGGCGAGGACCCGGCGCAGCACCCACAGGGCGTCGGTGACGTACCCCTGGGAGAGGCCGTTCGGGGCCTTGCGTTTGACCGAGATGGTGGCGACCGCCGCGGCGGGGACCCGTACCTGGCCGGTGTGGTCGCGCCAGGCGCCGGGGAGCTGGCCGGCCCGCCAGCGCCTGCGCACGGTGGGAAGGCTGACGCCGGCGGCTTCGGCAGCCTGGGCCAGGCTCAGCTCTGCGTGGTCGTCGAGGACGCCGAGCGACGGCACCACCAATGCGGACCGGCCGGTGGTGCGGGACCGGTCCCGGCCGACGAGGTGGAGCAGCCAGTCGTGGGCCATCAGGTAGGAGAGGTCGGAGATGGTGGTGGTGCGGGGCGCGAACCACGGGACGAGGTAGCCCTCGACGATGCGCCGGACCCGTTCGGCTCGCTCCGGGCCGCCACGGCGGAGGTCCTCGTAGGCGGCGTTCATCCACGCCCGGGCGACCGAGGCGACATCCGGCTGGATCTTGGCCGCCTTTGGCCGTGCTGCTGGCTTGCGCTGGGTCCGCTTGATCGTGCGGAACCGGTCGGGGTCGGGCAGGGGTCGGTCCTGGCGGAGGGCGGCGACGGCCTGGGCCTGCCAGGAGCGGGCGTCGTCTCCGGCGACGAAGGACTCGTGGCGGCGGCGCGACGAGCCGCGGGCCTCGGGGACGCTCACCCACCACAGGCCCTGGTAGGCGCGCAGCGACCCGGTGAGCGGCCGGCCCATCAGGCCGCCCCTCGCTTGGCGAGGGTCTCGACCGTCAGGCGCAGGAAACGCAGCTCGTCGTCCTGGCGGGCGACGAGGGCCTCCAGGCCCGCGATGCGGGCCTCGGCTCGGGCCAGCTGCAGAGCAGGGTGCTCGATCTCGGCCAGCGGATCATCCGCTGGCGCCTCCGACGTCAGGACATCGCCGGGCTGCGCCGGCCGGTAGAGGCCGGCAGCCACGAGATCCGCGAGCGGGATGACCCAGTGGCCGTCCTGCAGCCGGGCGTCGGGGAGCCGCCCGGCTCGGCGAGCCCGGGC
>JAJZMD010000145.1 GCA_021803085.1 Actinomycetes bacterium | reverse complement strand
GCGGCCGTGGCCGTGGCCGCGGCCGCGGCGGCGATGGCTTCGGCGACTGCGTCCGCGATGGCGCGGTAGCCGGCGGCCGTCGGGTGGATGTTGTGGTCGGTGCACATCCAGGTGCTCGTGCACGCCGCTTCGACTGCGCGAGGCGAAGAAGCCGGCCCTGTCGACGAGGGCACGCGGGCGACGACCGCGCCGGCCGCGTCGTAGGCGGAGGCGAGGACGGCGTTCATCCGATCGAACACCTCGACCGTCCTCCTGGCGAATTCCGCCTTCCCGAAGAGCGCGTCGGCGACGTAGGGGTCGGCGTGCTGGAGCCCGACGACGAGCAGGCCTTGGCTCGCAGCACGAAGGTCGGCTACCACCACGGGGACAGCCGAGGCGATGTGACGGAGAGCAGCGTCGACGCAGCTCTGGTCGACGACCTCGCCGGCGAGGCAGGGCGCGACGTCGTTGAAGCCGAGGTCGACGGTGACGAAGGCGACCGCACCGGGATGGGCACTCACGAAGCTCGTGGCTGTGGCGATCTGCGACCCGTTCGGGTACTGGCAGGCTCCTGTGCCGTCGAGCGCGCCTTGGGCCGTGATGCCGGGGCAGCCGAAGTCCGCGAGGCGGAGGCCTGGCCAGCGGCGCTGCTCCATCCTCCTCAGGACGTCGGCATAGCCCTGGTCGGTCCGCACGGCACGGCCTTCCCAGGGAACGGGCTGGAGCCCGACGGACTCGGATGCGCCGAGCGCGACGTAGTAGGGACCCGTGGGGCTGGTCGAGCGGTGCTTGCCGACCGCGGCGGCCGCGGGCGCCAGGAGGGCCAGGACGGCCAGGACCGCGACTGCCGTCCCCACGGCAGCGGCCCCGGCGAGGCGGTGGCGGCCGGTGCGGCTCCGTCGAGCGGGTCCCGCTCCTCGCCGTCCCACGGCGCCGTCCCCTCGAGCGGGTCCCGCTCCTCGCCGTCCCACGGGGCGGACCGTAGCGGACCGTCCTCTCGGCGCGGTCGCGCCCGCACGTGGCCCGAACGCGGAGCCCGCCGTAGCCTGGTCCTGTGCCAGGGGTTGACGAGACCGTTCGCCGGACCGACTCGGGGATCGAGGTCAAGACCGTGTACGGGCCCGGCGACCTGCGAGGCTGGGACCCGGCAGGTCAGCTCGGCGAGCCGGGCCGCTACCCCTACACGCGCGGGGTGCACGCAGAGATGTACCGGCGCAGGTTGTGGACCATGCGCCAGTACGCAGGCTTCGGCACCGCCGAGGCGACCAACGCGCGGTTCAAGTTCCTCCTGCAGCACGGCCAGACGGGCCTGTCGTGCGCGTTCGACCTGCCGACGCAGATGGGATACGACTCCGACCACCCCCGCGCCGAGGGGGAGGTGGGGAAGGTCGGCGTCGCGATCGACTCCCTCGCGGACATGCGCCTGCTGCTCGAGGGGATCCCGCTCGACTCGGTCACCACGTCGATGACCATCAACGCGACGGCGGCCATCCTGCTCCTCCTCTACCAGCTGGTCGCCGAGGAGCAGGGGGTGCGCGGGGACGAGCTCGGTGGGACCGTCCAGAACGACATCCTGAAGGAGTACGTCGCCAGGGGCACCTACATCTATCCGCCCCGGCCGTCGATGCGCCTGGTCGTCGACACGTTCGCCTACTGCCACGAGCACCTGCCGAACTGGAACACCATCTCGATCTCCGGGTACCACATCCGCGAGGCGGGGGCGACCGCCGTCCAGGAGGTGGCGTTCACCCTGGCCGACGGGATCGCGTACGTGGACGCCGCGCTCGCGGCCGGCCTCGCAGTCGACGAGTTCGCCCCGAGGCTGTCGTTCTTCTTCAACGCGCACAACAACCTCTTCGAGGAGGTCGCGAAGTTCCGTGCGGCCCGGCGGATGTGGGCGCGGATCATGACGGAGCGCTTCGGCGCCATGGACGACCGGTCCAAGGTGCTCCGGTTCCACGCGCAGACCGGCGGCTCGACGCTCACGGCGCAGCAGCCGGAGAACAACATCGTCCGGGTGACCGTCCAGGCGCTCGCAGCCGCCCTGGGAGGGACCCAGAGCCTGCACACGAACGGGTTCGACGAGGCGCTCGGGCTCCCGACGGAGCGTGCCGCGAAGCTCGCGCTGCGCACCCAGCAGATCGTCGGCTGCGAGTCGGGCGTCACCGACACCGTCGACCCCCTCGGCGGCTCCTACTACGTCGAGACCCTCACGGACGAGGTGGAGCGCGCCGCCCTCGGGTACTTGGAGCGCATCGACGAGCTGGGGGGCGCGGTGGCAGCGATCGAGGCCCGGTACCTTCAGGAGGAGATCGAGGCCGCTGCGTACGCCTACGCGAAGGCGGTCGACGACGGGGGAAAGGTCGTCGTCGGGGTCAACCGGTTCGTCGACGAGGAGGTCGAGCCTGCAGACGTCTTCCCCATCGATCCCGAGCTGCAGCGCGCGCAGGTGGAGCGGGTCGAACGTGTCCGCGCCGAGCGAGACACGAACGCCGTCAGCGCAGCCTTGGAGGACGTGCGGTCGGCTGCGCGCGGCACGGGGAACCTGCTCGTCCCGATGAAAGAGGCGCTCCGGCGGATGGCCACCCTCGGGGAGGTGTCCGACGCGCTGCGCGAGGTGTGGGGCGTCTACCGGCCTGGAGGCTGACCGGACCGGCCGGCGAGCAGGTGGTCGCGCAGGTCCTGGTGCGCCGCGGCGTCGATCGCAGTCCACGCCATCGCCAGCGCGCCATCCCGCACTGCGGCGTCCGCAGCCGGCGTCACGCACGCCGCCGCGAACGCGTGCTGGTGGTTGACCGCGCCGCCCGACTCGATCCCGATCAGCGGGTGGATCGAGGGCAGCGCGAGAGACACGTTGGCCATGTCGGTCGAGAGCGTCGGGAGCGGCTCGCCGTCGTCGTCGAGCGTGAAACGGCGCCCGAGCGCCTCTGCGTTCGCGCGGTACGCGGCGAGGAGCGGCGAGTCGGTCTCCATGTGCGAGTAGGCGGGAGAGAGCTCCTCGAAGGACACGGCTGCACCCGTGGCACGGGCTCCGGCGTCGAAGCAGCCGCGTACACGCGCTTCGAGCCGCTCGAGGTCGGCGATCGTCGTCGTTCGGCACATGAAGCGGCCGCGCACGTGCTCGGGGATGACGTTCGCGGCGACGCCGCCCTCCAGGACGACGCCGTGCACCTGGTCGCCTGGGCGGAGCTGCTGGCGGAGGAGGCCGATCGCCACCTGCGAGACCGTCATCGCGTCGAGCGCGTTCACGCCTTCCCAGGGCGCTGCCGACGCGTGGGCTTCGCGCCCTGAGAACGTCGCGTCGAAGTGCGAGACCGCGAGGCACCGCCCGGCGAGGCGCTCCTCGGGCCAGGGGTGGACCATCATCGCGGCGTGGACGCCCTCGAACGCGCCGCGTGCGAGCATGAGGATCTTGCCGCCACCACCCTCCTCGGCGGGCGTCCCGAGCACGAGGACGGTGAGCCCGACGGTGTCGGCGACCTCTGCGAGCGCGAGCCCGGCACCCACCGCCGCGGCGGCGATGACGTTGTGCCCGCACGCGTGCCCGACGTCGGGCAACGCGTCGTACTCCGCGCAGATTGCCACCACGAGCGGCCCGGACCCGGCGCGCGCGGAGAAGGCAGTGGGCAGCCCGTACGCGCCGGCCGCGACGTCGAAGCCCTCCAGCATCTGCGCGACCGCCGCCGCGGACCGGTGCTCCTCGAACGCGGTCTCGGGATGGGCGTGGAGGTCGTGGCTGAGGGCGACGAGGTCACCGATGCGCCGGTCGACGACCGACGCCGCGTGCTGCTTGGCGTCCACGGCGGCATCCACGGCGGCGTCCACGACGGCGCTACGCCGGTGCGCCCGTCATTCGATGACCGCGACCACGTCGCCGGCGCCCACCGACTCCCCGGCTGCGACCCGGACCTCCTTCACCAGGCCATCCCGCTCGGCGCTGATGGCGTTCTCCATCTTCATGGCCTCCAGGATGCAGACCGCCTGGCCGGCCTGGACCTTGTCCCCGGGGGCGACGAGCAGCTTCACGATGGTGCCCTGCATGGGGACGGTGACCGTGCCGGACCCGGCTCGCGCCGACGACGGGCGCGCGGCCACGGGACGCGGCCGCGCCGGCTGGCGGGCACGCGCAGCGTTCGGGGGGTCTGACGGGCCCTCAGCGCCCGAGGCGGGGGGGCTGGCCGGGACCCACAGCTTCAACCGGTACCGCCGGCCGTCCACCTCGGCGGTGACCTCACGGCCGACGAGCTGTCCGGCCGTCTCCGGCGGTGGCGCCGCTGCGGCGGGTTCCTGCGTCGCCAGGGCGGAGAGGTCGAGACGCTCCTCGACCCAGTTCGTGGAGTGGCGGGCTCCGACGAAGTCCGGGTGCTCGAGGATGGCGATGTCGGCGGGGACCGTCGTGGCGATCCCGGCGAGGCGCGTCTCTGCCAGCGCGCGCAGCATGCGCCGCCGCGCCGTCTCGCGGTCGGCGGCCCACACGACGAGCTTCGCGACGAGGTTGTCGTAGTGCTGGCTGACCGTGTCCCCCGCCGCGTACCCGGCGTCGAGCCGCACTCCCGGCCCCGCCGGGGCGTCGAATGCCGTGATCGTGCCCGGAGAGGGGGTGAAACGGCCGCCGGCGGGGTCCTCGGCGTTGATCCGTACCTCGATCGCGTGCCCGCGGCGCACGACGTCGTCCTGTTCGAAGTCCAGGGCCTCGCCGTCGGCGATCCGAAGCTGCCACGCGACGAGGTCGAGGCCGGTCACCAGCTCGGTCACGGGGTGCTCGACCTGCAGACGCGTGTTCATCTCGAGGAAGTAGAAGGCGCCGTCCTGGTAGAGGAACTCGACCGTGCCGGCGTTCACGTAACCGCACGCCCGGGAGACCTCGACGGCCGCCGCGCCCATCGCCTGGCGCAGCTCGTCGGGGAAGTCGGGCGCAGGAGACTCCTCGATGAGCTTCTGGTGGCGCCGCTGCGCGGAGCAGTCGCGCTCGCCGAGCCACAGGACGTGGCCGTGCATGTCGGCGAGCACCTGCATCTCGACGTGGCGCGGCCACGACAGGTACCGCTCGAGGTAGACCTCGGGCCGGCCGAAGTAGGCCCGTGCCTCGCGCTGGGCGGACTCGAACGCCTCGGCCGCCTCCTCGGCCGAGCGCACCACCTTCATCCCGCGCCCGCCGCCGCCGAACGCGGCCTTGATGGCGACCGGCCAGCCGTGCTCCGCGGCGAATTCCACCACCTCGGCGGGGTCGGCGATCGGCTCCGAGCGGCCAGGCACCCCGGCGACGCCGGCCCGCTCCGCCGCGAGCCTCGAGCTGATCTTGTCCCCCATGACCTCCATCGCCTCGGGGGGAGGGCCGACGAACGTGACCCCGAGGGAGGTGACGGCGCGTGCGAACTCGGCGTTCTCGGAGAAGAAGCCGTAGCCGGGATGGACCGCGTCCGCGCCGCTGCGGCGCAGCGCGTCGAGGATCGCCTCGGTGTTCAGGTAGCTCTCCGCTGCGCTCTGGCCTCCGAGCGCGTACGCCTCGTCGGCCATCCGCACGTGCATCGCCTCGCGGTCGAGGTCGGAGTACACGGCGACGGTCGCGACGCCCATCTCGCGGCAGGCGCGCACCACTCGCACCGCGATCTCCCCGCGGTTGGCGACGAGCACCTTGTCGAGCACGGGCCAACACTTGCACGCCGCGTAGGGTTGTCGCCATGACGGCGGCGAACTGGGACGTCCGACGCTTCGCCAGCCTGCCCTCGACGAACGACTGGCTCCTCGAGCGCGCCCAGGACGGAGCGCCTGCGGGGATCGTCGCAGTCGCCGACCACCAGAGCGCGGGGCGGGGCCGCATGGGGCGTCGGTGGGATGCGCCCCCGGGGCGCTGCCTGCTCGTCTCGGTGCTCCTGCGACCGGTCGCCCCGCTCGCCGAGCTGTTCACGTGCACGGCCGCCGTCGCCCTTGCGACCTCGGACGCATGCCGGCTCCTGACCGGCGTCGAACCAGGTGTGAAGTGGCCGAACGACCTCGTGATCGGCGACGAGAAGGTGGCAGGCGTCCTGGCTGAGTCCGACGGGGCGGCGCCGGGCGGGCGGCCCGGCAGCGTCGCGGTCGTCGTCGGCATCGGGTGCAACCTCGACTGGCATCCGCCGGGCGCGACCTCGCTCGCGGCGCACGCCAAGGCTCCGGTGGGCCGTGACGAGCTGCTCGAGGCGATGCTCGGCGGTGTCGCCGCGCGCGTGGGGCTTCTCGACACCGGGGCGGGCCGGAGGGCGACGCTCGCAGAGCTCCGGCGCCGCTGCGTGACGCTCGGGCGGACCGTGCGGGTGGAGTCCTCGGCCGGAACCGTCGTCGGCGTCGCCCGAGACCTGGACGGAGACGGGAGGCTGGTCGTGGCGACCGGCGCGGGCGACGTGGCCGTCGCCGCGGGCGACGTCGTGCACCTGCGGCCTGCACCGCCTGCCGCTTCGCACGCCGAGCACGTCGTGCAAGCCGTCCAAGCCGAGCAGGCTGAGCAAGCTGAGCAAGCCGAGCAGGCTGAGCAAGCCGAGCAGGCTGAGCAAGGAGCCGCGTCGCGGTTCATCTGAAAGTCGCCGGAGCTCGGTCAACCGTCCGGGCTGATCTGCTCGAAACACCGGCCAGACCCCGGGACCGTCATCTGGCTCCGCGAGGTCGTCCTCCTGCGATTGTTCGAGGCCTAGCGTGGCGGGAATGGAAGTGGAGTCGACCTCGGGCGACCACGACGTCGTCCGCATCTATGACGAGCTGACCGACGGCCGTACGCGGTACCTCCGCGTCGGTGAGCTCGTCTACGCCGCGGCGGAGCGCTTCCCCGGACTCGTGCCGACGCGCGCCGAGGTCGACGCCGAGCGCACGCTGCTCCAGAAGGACAAGGCCGGCCTCGAGATCGCCCAGGGCGACTTCGTCGCACGCGTGCTCGCCGAGCGGACGACGGGTCTCCACCTGCTGCACGCGATGTCGCTCCCGACCGCCGCCGCGCTCGCGCGCCGCGAGGAGTTCGAGAGGGCCGGCAGCGTCGACCTCGGGCCGGTACGCGTCGACCGGGACGGCGCGCTCGGGCGCGTGACGATCCAGAACCTGGCGGTGCTCAACGCCGAGGACGACGTCTCCGTCGCCGCGCTCGAGACGGCGGTCGACCTCGTCCTGCTCGACGACCGCATCGATGTGGGCGTGCTGCGGGGTGGGATCGCGACGCACCCGAAGTACGCGGGACGGCGCATCCTCGGCAGCGGGATCAACCTGACGAGCCTCTACCACGGCCAGATCTCGCTCGTCGAGTTCATGATCGAGCGAGAGCTGGGCGCCCTCAACAAGATGTATCGGGGTCACCGCGTCGTCTCCGAGGAGGACGGGATGCTCGAGCCGGGCGGGGAGAAGCCCTGGATCGCCGCTCTCGAGACCTTCGCGATCGGTGGCGCCTGCCAGTGGCTGCTCGTGATGGATCACGTCGTCGCCGAGAAAGGGTCCTATTTCAACCTGCCGGCGAACAAAGAGGGCATCATCCCCGGTTGCGGAGCGCTCCGATTGCCGCGCCTCGTGGGTGGACGGCTCGCGCGCCAGGCCATCCTCTTCGACCGCAGGTTCCCTGTGGACGAGCCGGAGGGCCGCCTCGTGGTCGACGAGGTGGTCGACGCCGAGGCGGTCGGCCCGGTGATCGAGCGGGCCGCGGAGATGCTGACGAAGGTCGGGATGACGGCGCTGCGCAGCAACCGAAGGATGCTGCGCCTCGTCGACGAGCCGCTCGACCGGTTTCGGCTCTACATGGGCATGTACGCACGCGAGCAGGCCCGTTGCCTCTACAGCCCGGGTCTCATCGCCAACCTGGAGCGGAACTGGGACGCTGCGCACCGGCGGCGCCCGACGGCGGGAGCGAGGGAGTCGCCCACGGCGTGACGCCGGCGGGGAGCGGCCGTGCCGGTAAGGCGCCGGGTCGACCGAGCCTCCAACGCTTCCCGGCATCCGGAGGCTCTCGGTGAGGCAACGACTCGGCCTCCCCGGAGGGCTCGACGTGAGGCGACAGGGGGTGCTCCTCGGCGTAGGCCGCGACGTGCTGCCCGAAGGCCGGCACCGACCGGGCGTGCGCCGGCCGTTCGACAAGAGTCGCTCGTTCGAGACGCAGTGGACTTCCATCCGTGGAAGCCCGGAGCACCGACTCCGAGACGGGACGTCGCGGTGGGGCTGCGCAGACTTGAACCAGCGATGGGGGCAGGTAGGCTGCGCCCGCCATGCGCGTGCTCGCAACCGGCGCTGCCGGGTTCATCGGGTCGAATTTCGTCCGCTACTGGGTGAAGGAGCACCCCGGCGACCGGGTCGTCGTCTACGACGCGCTCACCTATGCCGGGACACGGTCCAACGTCGAGGGCCTGGACGTCGGGTTCGTCCAGGGCGACGTCTGCGACCTCGAGCTCGCCGCCGCGACGCTCGAGCGAGAGCAGATCGACACGGTCGTCCACTTCGCGGCGGAGTCCCACAACTCGCTCGCCGTCCTCGACCCTGCGCGCTTCTTCCGCACGAACGTCGTGGGGACCCAGACCATGCTCGAGGCGGCCCGGCGCCACGGCGTCTCGAGGTTCCACCACATCTCGACGTGCGAGGTCTACGGCGACCTCGACCTCGACTCGGACGAGTCGTTCACCGAGGACAGCCCCTACCGTCCCCGTACGCCCTACAACGCGTCGAAGGCCGGGGCGGACCATGCCGTGCGCGCGTACGCCGAGACCTTCGGGCTCCCGGTCACGATCACGAACTGCTCGAACAACTACGGTCCGTACCAGTTCCCCGAGAAGGTGATCCCCCTGTTCACCACGCTCGCGCTCTGTGACCAGCGGCTCCCGATGTACGCCTCGACCCAGAACCGCAGGGAGTGGCTGCACGTGCTCGACCACTGCCGGGCGATCGACGCGGTCCTCCGGCGCGGAAGGGTGGGCGAGACCTACCACGTGGGCAGCGGCTTCGAGGCGAACATCGAGCAGATCGCGGACGCGGTCCTCACGTGCCTCGGGAAGCCCGCGTCCTTGAAGGAGATCGTGCCCGACCGGCCCGGCCACGATCGGAGGTACCTGCTCGACACGGCGAAGATCCGGCGTGAGCTCGGCTGGCGGCCCCTCGTCGGCTTCGACCGTGGGATCGAAGAGACCGTGGCGTGGTACGCCGCGAACCGGGCCTGGTGGGAGCCGCTGCGCGGGAGGGCCCCGGTCGTCGAGACCGCCTGGACGGGCTGAACGTGCGGGTCCTCGTCACCGGGGCGGGAGGCCAGCTCGGCCACGACCTGGTGATCGCGCTCGCAGGGGAGGTGCCCCCCGCCGGCCGTCGCCGTTCGCTGCTCGGACCCGAGGGGGGCGGCGCGGGAGTCGACGTCACGGGGGCGGACCGCGCGTCCCTCCCGGTCGAGGACCGCGCGGCGGTGCTCGAGGCGGTCGCCGGGCTCCGGCCCGACGTCGTGGTGCACGCCGGGGCGTGGACGGCGGTCGACGCGTGCGAGGGCGATCCCGATCGGGCCTTTCGCGTGAACGCGCTGGGCACCCGCCACGTCGCCGAGGCTGCGGGGATGGTCGGCGCCCACCTCGTGTACGTGTCGACGGACTACGTCTTCGACGGGAGGTCAGCCCGTCCGTACGTCGAGTGGGACCCGCCGTGCCCGCTCTCGGTGTACGGCCGGAGCAAGCTCGGCGGGGAGCTCGAGTGCCCGCCGGACGCGACCGTCGTGCGCACGTCGTGGGTGTGCGGGGCGACGGGCGCGAACATGGTGAAGACCGCGCTGGCGCTGGCCGACCGTGACGGCCCGCTTCGGTTCGTCGACGACCAGCACGGCTCCCCGACGTTCACCGCGGACCTGGCGGCGGCGATCGTGACGCTCGGGCTGGATCGCCGGCCCGGGACCTACCACGTCACGAACGCCGGGGAGACCACGTGGTTCGGCTTCGTCCGGGCCGTCCTCGAGGCGGCCGGGCACGATGCCGGACGGGTCGAGCCGATCTCGACCGCCGATCTCGACCCGCCCCGCGCCGCGCCGCGCCCTGCCAACTCGGTGCTCGACAACGCAGCCCTGAGGCTGGGCGGCATGCCGCTCCTTCCCGATTGGCGCGACGGCCTGGCGCGGCTCGTCGAGGTCTGCACGTGACCCCGGGCGCCCGGGTCGCCGTCGTCGGGGCCGGCTACGTCGGGCTCCCGACCGCCGCAGCGCTCGCGACGTTCGGCCACGCCGTGGTGTGCGCCGAGCGGGACGAGGCCCGGCTCGCCGCGCTCGCGTCGGGCAGGGTGCCCTTCCTCGAGGACGGTCTCGACGGGCTGCTCGCGCAGGTCGTCGCGAGCGGGAAGCTCCGCTTCGTGCGACGCGCGGCAGAGGCCGTGCGCGGCGCCGAGTTCGTCTTCGTGTGCGTCGGGACTCCCGAGCGCGGCGACGGCGCCGCCGACCTGTCGTTCGTGGAGGAGGTGGCGGCGGAGATCGCCGGCGCGCTCGAACCCGGTGCGATCGTGGTCAACAAGTCGACGGTACCGGTGGGCACCGCGGCGGAGCTCGAGCGGATCACGGGCGCGACGGTCGTGTCGAACCCCGAATTCCTGCGAGAGGGCACCGCCGTGGGCGACAGCCTCCACCCGGACCGCGTCGTGGTCGGCGCCGACGACCGGCGGGCGGCGAGAAGGGTGGGGGAGCTCTTCTCGGAGACGGGTGCGCCCCTCATCGTGACCGACACCGTGACGGCCGAGACGATCAAGTACGCGTCCAACGCGTTCTTGGCGATGAAGCTCAGCTTCGTGAACGCGCTCGCCGCGCTGTGCGAGCCCATCGGCGCGGACGTCCGCGACGTCGTCCTGGGCCTCGGCTACGACCGCCGCATCGGGTTCGACTTCCTGCGGCCCGGTCCTGGATGGGGAGGATCGTGCTTCCCGAAGGACACGGCCGCGCTGGTGCGGATCGCCGAGGACGCCGGGTACGACTTCGCGCTCCTGCGTGCAGCCATCGCCGCCAACCACGAGGCGCACGCGCGCGTGGTGCGGAAGGTGGAGGAACTGGCAGGGGGCGAGCTCGCCGGCCGGACCGTGGGCGTCTGGGGGCTCACCTTCAAGGCGGGAACCGACGACCGTCGCAGCTCGCCGGCGGTCGCGATCGCCCGGCGGCTCGTGGAGCTCGGCGCGACGGTCCGCGCGTACGATCCGACGGTGCCGCCCGGCCCCTCGCCGCAGGACCTCTCCGGGACGGTCCTGTGCGCGGACGCCTACGACGCCTGCCGGGGGGCGAGCGCGGTTGCGCTCCTCACCGAGTGGGAAGAGTTCCGCGGCCTCGACTTCGTGAAGGTGCACGACGTCATGGCATCGGCCGCGCTCGTCGACGCCCGGAACCTGCTCGACCCGGCTGCGCTGCGCCGCAACGGCTTCACCTACGCAGGCGTGGGACGCCCGTGACCGCGTGCTCGCCGGCCGGCGCCGGCTGATGGCGAGGGTCGTCGTCGCCGGCGGAGCGGGCTTTCTCGGCTCCCACCTCTGCGAGCGGCTCGTCGGTCGCGGTGACGAGGTCGTCTGCCTGGACGACCTCTCCACCGGCACCGAGGAGAACCTGTCCCACCTGAGCGGCGCGGCGGGGTTCACGCTGGTCGTCGCCGACGTGAGCGAACAGGTCCCGGTCGAAGGCCCCGTGGACGCCGTCTTCCACCTGGCGAGCCCCGCGTCCCCGATTGCATACCTCGCTCGGCCCATGGAGACCCTCGCCGCCGGGAGCGCGGGGACGCGCCGGCTGCTCGAGCTGGCGGCACGGTGCGGCGCGCGGGTCGTGCTGGCCTCCACGAGCGAGGTGTACGGCGACCCCGAGGTCCACCCGCAGCCCGAAAGCTACCGCGGCAACGTCGATCCCGTCGGTCCCCGCAGCGTCTACGACGAGGCGAAGCGCTTCGCCGAGGCCCTCACGATGGCGGCGCACCGGGCGCTCGGCGTCGACGTCGGCATCGCGCGGATCTTCAACACCTACGGCCCGCGGCTGGCTCCGGGCGACGGGCGCGTGGTCTCGAACTTCTGCGTGCAGGCGCTCAGCGGCCAGCCGCTGACCGTGCACGGGGACGGCACGCAGACTCGCAGCCTCTGCTACGTGGACGACCAGGTCGACGGGCTGCTCGCGCTCCTCGGCGCACCCGTGACCGGCCCGGTGAACATCGGCAACCCCGACGAGCGGACGGTCGGAGAGCTCGCCGAGACGGTGCTGTCGCTCACCGGGTCGTGCTCGACCGTCGAGCACGGCCCGCTGCCCGTCGACGACCCGCGCCGTCGCTGCCCCGACATCTCGCTCGCACGCCGGGCGCTCGGCTGGGAGCCCACGGTGCCGCTCGACGAAGGGCTCAGGCGCACGGTGTCGTGGTTCCGCGAGCGCCTCGGCACCGCGTGAGCGCGTCGGTCGCAGGCCGCGCGGCGTCGCGCGTCGCAGCAGTCGTCGTCGACTACGACGCGGGAGAGCTGCTGGGCGCGTGCGTGCGCTCGCTCCTCGACGACGGCGTGCGGGACGTGGTCGTAGTGGAGAACGGCGAGGCCTCCGCGGCGCGGCGCGCGCTCGACGGGTTGACCGTCCCGCTGGTCGTCACCGGACGGAACCTCGGGTACGGCGCAGGTGCGAACCGGGGGATCGCTGCGAGCGGCGACTCGGAGTACGTGCTCGTGTGCAACCCGGACCTGCGCGTCCACCCGGGCGCGGTCGAGCGGCTCACCGCCGCCCTCGACGCGCACGCCGACTGGGCGATCGTGGGTCCGCGCATCGTCGACCCGGCCGGCGAGGAGTACCCCTCGGTGAGGAGGTTCCCCTCGATGACCGATGCCGCCGGCCACGCGCTGCTCGCCCTCTTCCGGCCGGACAACCGGTTCACCCGGCGCTACCGCGACCGGGTCGGAGAGGAGGTGCGCAGGGTGGACTGGGTGTCGGGTGCCTGCTTCTGCGCGCGCCGGACCGCGCTCGAGGAGCTGGGCGGCTTCGACGAGGCCTACTTCATGTTCGCCGAGGACATCGATCTGTGCTGGCGCGCGCACCAGGCCGGCTGGGGCGTGGGCGTCGAGCCCCACGCGGCGGTCACCCACGTCCACGGCGTCTCGCGCCGCCGGCACCCCTACCGGATGCTCGTCGCGCACCACCGCTCGGCACTGCGCTTCGAGGCGCGCCGCGCCCGGGGCGCCGAGCGGCTGGCGCTCCCCGCGGCCGCCGCCGTGCTGGGGGTGCGGCTCGGGATGGCCCTCGCAGAGGAGGCGCTCCGCCGCCGGGGGGAGACCGGCGGACCCGGCAATGGTGGCGCGTAGGTGGCGCGTAGGCTGCGTGCGGGCTGCGTGCGGGTCTGTGGTTGCAAGTCGATGCCAGCCGCAGGCGAAACGACCCACGTAAGGCAACTCGTGGTTGCCGAGCATGGTGCGGCTTAGGAGTAAGCCCTGCCCGCCCGGTTCTCCCGATCCGCGGGGGAGGGCGGCGACGGGGGGATGCGTGCCGTAGACGACGCCGCCGGACTCAGACGGTCGCCGGCGCCGGGCCGCCACCCCTGCAGCAGGCGAGTGTGGGGCCAAAGACCAGGTCAGCCGCACGCAGCCCTGTGGTGCCCTCTCGGCCCGCGTCGGATCGCCCGGCAACGGTGCCCGGCCGGCGGCGTGCTCGGGCCGGTACCATTGAAAGACCATGTCCGTGTTCACCAGGGTCCTGCGCGCCGGCGAGGGCAAGAAGGTCCGCCGCCTCGCGGAGCTGGTCCCGCTCGTGAACGGGCTCGAGCCGGAGCTCGAGGCCCTGTCCGACGACGAGCTCAGGGGAAAGACGGTCGAGTTCCGCGAGCGCCTCGCTCGGGAGGAGACACTCGACGACCTCCTCGTCGAAGCCTTCGCCGTCGTGCGCGAGGCCTCCTGGCGGGTGCTCGGGCAGCGCCACTTCGACGTCCAGCTGATGGGCGGGATGTCCCTGCACTTCGGCTGGATCGCCGAGATGAAGACCGGGGAGGGGAAGACCCTCGTCTCGACGCTGCCGGTGTACCTGAACGCGCTCGCAGGAAGAGGCGTCCACGTCGTCACCGTGAACGACTACCTGGCGACCCGCGACGCGGAGTGGATGGGCCGCGTCTACCGATGGCTCGGGCTCACGGTGGGGAGGGTCGGGCCCGACATCACCGACCCCAGGGAGAAGCGGGCGGCGTACCTCGCAGACGTCACGTACGGCACGAACACGGAGCTCGGCTTCGACTACCTGCGCGACAACATGCAGATCTCGCGCGACACAATGGTCCAGCGGGGCCACGTCTTCGCGATCGTGGACGAGGTCGACTCGATCCTGATCGACGAGGCGAGGACCCCCCTCATCATCTCGGGGCCCGCCGACGAGGCGGCGCGGCTCTACTACCAGTTCGCGAGCATCGCCCGGACGTTGGAGCGCGACCTCGACTACGAGGTCGACGAGGAGAAGCGCCACGTCGTCCCCCTCGAGTCGGGGATCGAGAAGGTCGAGCGCGCCGTGGGGGCGGAGAACCTCTACGACTCCGTCTCGGTCAACTACGTCCACCAGCTCATCAAGGCGCTCGAAGCCAAGGAGCTGTACCACCGCGACAAGGAGTACCTCGTCGACGAGGGCGAGGTGAAGATCATCGACGAGTTCACCGGCCGCACGCTCGAGGGGCGCCGCTGGTCGGACGGGCTCCACCAGGCGGTCGAGGCGAAAGAGAGGGTGCGGATCAAAGAGGAGAACCACACCTGGGCGACCGTCACCCTCCAGAACTACTTCCGCCTCTACGAGAAGCTCGCCGGCATGACCGGCACGGCCGAGACCGAGGCGGCCGAGTTCGCCAACACCTACAACTTGCCCGTCGTCCCGATCCCCACGAACATGCCGATGGTCCGGATCGACGAGCCCGACCTCATCTTCAAGACGGAGAGCGCGAAGTTCAACGCGGTCGTCGACGACATCGTGGAGCGCCACGAGCGTGGGCAGCCGGTGCTGGTCGGCACCGCGTCGGTCGTGAAGTCCGAGCTGTTGTCGCGCCTCTTGGAGAAGCGGGGGATCCCGCACAACGTCCTGAACGCGAAGCAGCACTTCCGCGAGGCGGAGATCGTCGCGCAGGCGGGAAGGCCGTCCACGGTGACGGTGGCGACGAACATGGCCGGCCGCGGCGTCGACATCATCTTGGGCGGGAACCCCGAGCTCCTGGCCGCGCACCAGGCCGCCGCCGACGGGCTCGATCTCGAGACCGACGATGGCCGCGACGCGTACGCGCGGCTGCGCGCCGAGATCGACGCTTCCTGCTCGGCCGACGCGAAGTCGGTGATCGAGGCGGGCGGGCTCTACGTCCTGGGCAGCGAGCGGCACGAGAGCCGGCGGATCGACAACCAGCTTCGCGGGCGCTCCGGCCGACAGGGGGACCCGGGCGAGAGCCGGTTCTACCTCTCGCTGGAGGACGACCTCATGCGGCTCTTCGCCACGGGCGCGATGAGCTGGGTGATGGGCAGGACGCTGCCCGAGGACATGCCGATCGAGGCGAAGATGGTCACGAAGGCCATCGAGCGGGCGCAGACGACGGTGGAAGCCAGGAACTCCGAGATCCGAAAGGAGGTCCTGAAGTACGACGAGGTGATGAACGAGCAGCGCAAGGTGATCTACGCGCGGCGCCTCCAGGTGATCGACGGGGAAGACCTGGAGGAGCACACCCGCGAGCTGCTCGTCGGCACGATCGAGGCGCTCGTGCAGGCGGCCTGCCCGAGCGACTTCCCCGAGGAGTGGGACCTCGAGCGGCTCTTGAAGGAGCTCGTGCAGTACTACCCGACCGAGTTCGCCGTCGACGACCTCTTGCAGGGGACGAGCGCGGCGCAGGTCGCCGAGAGCGTCGTGGCCGAGGCGCTCGGGTACTACGAGCGGCACTCGGCGTCGCTCCCCGGCGGGGAAGAGCAGGCCCGCCAGGTCGAGCGCGAGGTGATGCTGCACGTGATCGACCGTCGCTGGCGCGAGCACCTCGCCGAGATGGACTACCTGCGCGACGGCATCAACCTGCGGGCGATGGGCCAGCAGGATCCGCTCGTCGCGTGGCAGCGCGACGGCTTCGAGATGTTCGGCCAGCTGATGGACGCGATCGAAGACGACTACCTCCGCTTCGTGCTGCACGTCGAGGCGGTCGCAGAGCCCGCGGCGGAGCCGGACCTCGACCGTGCGGTCTACGAGGCGGCCGAGGACCCCGTCGCCGGGACCGTCGCGCTCGCCTCGCGGCTCCTCGCGGACCAGGGCGTCGACGTCGCGGCGCTGGAGGCCGCCGAACGGCGGGCCGCGGCCGTCGGCGGAGGGGCGGCGGTCCGCGCAGGGTCGGCGGTCCGCACCCTCGGCTCGAGCGGCGCGCGCGGGCCGGGCCCGACCGCGCCTGGCCGGGACGCGCCCGCCCGCGGCGGCGAGGCTCAGCCGGCCGCAGCGTCCTCGCAGCGAGCGGGACCCGACGCCGTGCGCGGCAATGGGCAGGCGGGAGGCGGTGCAGGCCCGGGTCAGGGCCGGAAGCTCGGGCGCAACGACCCGTGCTGGTGCGGGAGCGGCAAGAAGTACAAGCTCTGCCATGGCGCAGCCTGAGGCACGCGACCCCGCCGCTGAGATCGAGGCGCTCGCGGCGCGGGTGAGCGAAGCGAGGGAGTACCTCGGCATCGAGCCGATGCGGGCACGCCGCGCCGAGCTCCTGGAAGAGGCGGCGGCTCCCAGCCTCTGGGACGATCCCGAGCGCGCCCGTTCGGTCACGACCACGCTCGGGAGGGTCACCGACGACCTCGAGCGCTTCGACGCGCTCTCGTCGGCGCTGGACGACGCGCGGGTGCTCGCCGAGCTCGTCGCCGAGGCGGCGCAGGGCGGGGCCCCCGACGAGGGCCTCGCCAAGGAGCTCGTCGCCACCGTCGACACGCTCGGCACGCGCGTCGGGCAGCTCGAGCTCGAATCGCTCTTCTCGGGAGAGTACGACGACCGGGACGCGGTGTGCGAGGTCCACGCCGGCGCGGGTGGCACCGACGCGCAGGACTGGACGGAGATGCTGCTGCGCATGTACCAGCGGTGGGCGGAACGCCGCGGCTTCGCCGTGGAGGTCGAAGAAGCGACCCCGGGTCAGGAGGCGGGGCTCCTGTCGGCGACGTTCATCGTGCACGGCCGGCACGCCTACGGCCTCCTCAGCACCGAGCGAGGGGTCCACCGTCTCGTGCGAATGTCGCCCTTCGATTCCCAGCGTCGTCGCCAGACGAGCTTCGCGTCCCTCGACGTCGTGCCGTTCCTCGAGGGCGTGTCGGATGTGGAGATCGACGAGAAGGACCTCCGCGTCGACACCTACCGCTCGTCGGGCGCCGGTGGCCAGCACGTGAACAAGACCGACTCCGCCGTCCGCGTCACCCATCTGCCGACCGGCATCGTGGTCGCGGTGCAGAACGAGCGCAGCCAGCACCAGAACAAGGCGAAGGCGTTGCAGATCCTCGCCGCGAAGCTCGCCGAGCTCGCCCGCGCGGAGCGTCAGGCCGAGCTCGAGTCGCTCGGCGGGGAGCGGACCGAGAACGCATGGGGCAACCAGATCCGCTCCTACGTGCTCGCGCCGTACCAGCTCGTGAAGGACCTCCGCACGGGGGTCGAGACCGGGAACGTGGACGCCGTCCTGGACGGCGACCTGGACGCGTTCATGGAGGCCGAGCTGCGGCGGATCCGGGGCACCTAGCTCCCCAGATGCAGGTCATGGCGACATTTGCGCCGGTCATGTGACCTCGGTGACGGGGCTGGATAGGCTTTCGGCCGATCCCACGTCCGCGGCTTCTCCACAGACGGGCGCTCGCCACGCCATCGATGCCGGACGGAGACATCCCCAGATGATCCGATTTCAAAACGTCACGAAGACCTACAAGAACGGCACCGTCGCGTTGCGCGACGTGTCGATCGAGATCGAGAAGCAGGAGTTCGTCTTCCTCGTCGGGGCTTCGGGCTCGGGCAAGACGACGCTCATCCGCCTCCTGCTGCGCGAGGAGCTCCCTGATTCGGGACGGATCTGGGAGGCCGGCCGCGACATCGTCCACCTTCCGAAATGGCGCGTCCCCTACCTTCGGCGGAACATCGGCTGCGTCTTTCAAGACTTCCGGCTCCTCCCGAACAAGACCGTCTTCGAGAACGTCGCCTTCGCGCTCGAGGTGATCGGACGCCCGAAGCACGTCGTCGCCAACCAGGTCCCCCAGGTGCTCGAGCTCGTCGGGCTCGCCAAGAAGCGGGACAACCTCCCGAGCGAGCTCTCTGGTGGCGAGCAGCAGCGCGTGGCCGTCGCGCGGGCCTTCGTGAACCGTCCCCTGATCCTGCTCGCCGACGAACCGACCGGGAACCTCGACCCGAGCACGAGCCAGGGCATCATGCAGCTGCTCGACCGCATCAACCGGACCGGCACCACGGTCGTCGTGGCGACCCACGACGAGGTGCTCGTGAACTGGATGCGGCGCCGGGTGATCGAGCTCGACCGTGGCACCATCGTCCGTGACCAGGCCCGGGGCGTCTACGGGATCGAGGGCAGCCCGGCGGCCACGCTGAGCCCGGCGGCCACGCTGAGCCCGGCGGCCACGCCGAGCCCGCTGCCTACGGCGAGCCCGGCGGCCACGCTCACCCCGCCGGCCGCCGCGGGTCCCGCGGCCGCAGCTTCGACCGTTGGATCGCCGAGCGGCAGGGTGCCCGCGGTCGCCGGCGCGCGTCGCGCTCGTGGGCAGGAGCGCGCCTGATGCCGGTCTCCGCCGAGTACGTGGCGAGGGAGACGGCGTCCAACCTCTGGCGCAACCGCCTCATGACGGTCGCCGCGGTCCTCACGGTCGCGGTCTCGCTCTCGCTCGTGGGAGCGGCGCTCCTGCTCAAGCAGGGTGCCACCCGCGCCGAGGCCGAGTGGCAACGCGGCACCGAGGTGATGGTGTGGATGAAGCCCACAGCGAGCACGAACGAGATCGGCGCGGTGGGCAAGCAGCTCGGCGCGCTCCCCTACGTCGACCAGCCGTGCACCTTCAGGACACACATGTACGACTTCTTGGAGGCGAAGCGCCTCGTGGGGTCCGTCTGGGGGGAGGCGGGCGTCACCCCGAAGGAGACCCCGACGTCGTGGCGGTGCACCCCGGTCCATCCGCAGGACGCGACCGCGGTGATCCGGGAGTTCCAGGGGCAGCCGGGAGTCTTGGTCGTGAGCGCGCCGCTCACCCAGATCCGCACCGAGCAGCACGTCATCGAGATCCTCCAGTGGGTGTTCCTCCTCGTCGCGCTCGTCCTGTTGGTGTCTGCGGCCGTGCTGATCCTGAACACCATCCGCATGGCCATCTTCGCCCGGCGGCGCGAGGTGTCGGTGATGAAGCTCGTGGGCGCGACGAACTGGTTCATTCGCCTCCCGTTCATGTCGGAGGGCCTGGTCCAGGGCCTCCTCGGGTCCGGCGTCGCGGCGGCCGTCGTCTACGGGCTGCACGTGATCCTCGACCGGATCGGCTCGAGCACATCGGGCTCGGTCCTCGCGCAGATGCGCATGACCGGGTGGGAGGTGTTCGTCACCGACGTCGTCGTGGTCGTGATCGGCGTGCTGATCGGCACGGGCGGATCCGCGATCGCGATCAGCCGCTTCCTGGACGTCTGAGCTCCCTCGGACGCTCGCTTGCCGCTCGTCGGGGGCTGCGACGGCGCCCGGTCGTCCCGGCGCGGCAGCGGACGACGGCGCCCGGCCGCCAGCTCTCGGTGCGGCTCGTCGGACTGCTCAGGTGCGTGCGCGCCGCCGCGCCGTCGCGGCGATCAGCAAGGTCGGCAGCAAGGTCGACAGCAAGGTCGGCAGCAAGGTCGGCAGCAAGGTCGGCAGCAAGGTCGGCAGCAAAGCGCGGGGCGCATCCTGTCGGTGCCGGACGCTCGTCCGGCACGACGAGCAAGGGAGCGCCAGATGAGCACGTACACCACCGTCACGGGGAACCTGACCCGCGACCCCGAGATCCGCTACACGAGGGACGGGCAGGCGAGCGTCCTCCTCGGCATCGCCGTCAATCGCAGGTGGCAGGACCGGGAGACCCACGAATGGGAGGAGTCCACCTCCTTCTTCGACGTCGTCTGCTGGCGAGACCTCGCCGAGCACGCCGCGATGAGCCTGGTGAAGGGCATGCGCGTGATGGTCGCAGGGCGGCTCGAGCAGCGCAGCTGGGAGACCGAGCTCGGCGAGCGGCGCACGAAGGTGGAGATCGTCGCGGACGACATCGGACCGAGCCTTCGGTTCGCGACGGCCGAGGTGCACCGCCAGGAGCGCGCCGAGGCCGCCCAGGACCCGGCCACGCTCGAGCCGGCGGACGCATGAGCGGTGGCCTGGCTCCCGGTCCTCGTGCCGCTCACCTCGTGGCCGCCGCCCGCCGCGGGGGTGGCGGCCGTGATGGCGACCGTCGCGGTGGCGGTGGCGACGGCGGTGGTGGCCTGCATGCTCGGCCTGCACCGCTCCGGATCCCCGCCCGGGCCTCCTACTCGAAAGACGACGTCTTCGAGCTCTGCGAGGTCCTCGCGCGAGCAGAATGCGCCCTGATCCGGTCGGGCGAGCCGGACGAGGCCATCCGGGTCGCCGCCGCCTTCGAGGTCCTCGAGGCGGGGCTCGCGCGGCGACGCAGCCCCCGAGTCAGTCCCCTGACTCCTCGAACTCGATCGCGAGGGAGTTGACGCAGTAACGGAGCCCGGTCTCCGTGGGGCCGTCGGCGAAGACGTGACCGAGATGGCCACCGCAGCCGCTGCACACGATCTCGGTCCGCAGCATGCCGTGGCTGTGGTCGGGGCGCTCCTCGACGGTCCCCGCGGCGATCGCCCGGTCGAAGCTCGGCCAACCCGACCCGGAGTCGAACTTCGCGCCGGTGGAGAAGAGCGGCAGATCACAGCCGGCGCAGCGGAAGACGCCGTCCCCGTCGACGTGCAGGTACTTGCCCGACCATGCGGGCTCGGTGCCAGCCTTGCGCAGCACCTCGTACTGGTCAGGCGTGAGGCGCGCCCGCCACTCCTCGTCGCTGGGCTCGAGCTCCGGCGCAGTCATGGTTCCCTTCCGTGCCTGGTGGCAGGCCGGACGGTGCGCCCGGCGTCCCCGCACGACCTTACCGGCATCCCTGCCGAGGAGCGACGGGAAGTGCCGGCATCCCTGCGGGGGAGCGACGGGAAGGGGAGCGGCAGTGACCCGGCGCGGGAACTGCCAGGAGTAATTTCGGTCCGTGCCGACCACGCCGCCGCCCGCTCTGCGCGGTCCGGTCCCGGGCCACGTCGCCTGGGTCGCGTCGGGAGGCGGACGACCCGAGGAGGCGGCGCGCGAGGAACGCGCGCTGGTCGCGCTCGTGGAGGCCGCGCTCGGCCTCGGCGTGGTGTGGCTCACCGTCCAGGACCCCTCGGGCGGGCGCGCGCTCCGCGAGCGGGCCGCTGAGCTGGCGCGCCGCGGCGTCGCCGTTGCCGGCCCCCTCATCGGGGGGTCCGCGGACGGGAGGGCTGCGGCCGGCGGTGCCGGAGCGTCCCGAGCCCGAACCGCCGGGCCGGGTGGCGTCGTGCCTCCGGGGGAACCCGCGCTTCGGGTCCTCCTCGCCCCGGAGGGCTCCGGGAGACAGGAGCTCGTCGCCGCGGTGCGGGAGCTGGCCGTGCGCGGGGTCGTTCCCGAGGAGGTGAGCGAGGCCTCCATCAGCAGCGCGCTCGCGGTGCCCGACGTGGACCTCCTGGTGCTGACGGGGGGTGACCGCAGGGTGCCGGACCTGCTGATCTGGCAGGTCGCCTACAGCGAGATCGTCGTGCTCCCCGACCCCTGGCCGGAGGCCCCCGGAGCGCAGCTCCACGCAGCAATCGGCGAGTACCGGCGCCGCGACCGCCGCTACGGGGGCCTGGTGGCGCCCCGGTGACGATGAAGAAGGTCGCGGCCGTCGGCTTGCTCGCACTGCTCGGCTTCGCGTGCTGGCTCGCGTCGGAGTTCGGGGCTGCCCGCGAGGGCCTCATCAGCTTGTTCGCACTCGTCGTGCTCGTCGGCGGCGGCAACCTCCTGACCGGGCGTGGTGGGCACTACGGTCGCCGCGGGGCCCCGTCGGCCCGGGAGCCTGCGGCTGCCGAACCCGTCGACGGGGTCGCGCACGGCGGCGACGAGCCCGCATCGTGACGCTGCTGCGCGACTCGGGGGTGGTGCTGCGCACGTACCGCCTCGGCGAGGCGGACCGGATCGTCGTGCTGGTCACCGAGGCGCACGGCAAGGTACGCGCGGTCGCCAAGGGCGTGCGCAGGACGACGAGCAAGTGGGGTGGCCGCCTCGAGCCGCTCAGCCACGTGGCGCTGCTGTTGTGGCAGGGGCGCGGCGATCTCGCCGTCGTGAACCAGGCGGAGGTCGTCGACCACTTCCCGAGCGTGCGCCACGACCTGGAGCGGATCGCGTGCGGCCTGTCCATGCTCGAGGTCGTCGACCAGCTGGCGCTCGAGGGCCACCCGGACCCGGGTCTCTACCGGCTGATCGTGGGCGCGTTGCGGACGCTCGCCGACGTGCGGACGGACCCGGTGATGGTCGCGCCCGCGTTCTTCTTGAAGGTGCTCGCCCACGAAGGCACCGAGCCCGTCCTGTACGCGTGCGCCGCATGCGGCAGGCCCGACGGTGAGGTCGACCTGGTCGCGTTCGACGCCACGGAAGGCGGCACGTTGTGCCGGGGGTGCCGGCGTGGCAGGGCGGTGAGCCGCGATGCGCTCGACGTCGTGCGCGCCGTGCTCGGCGGGTCGCTCGGGCGAGTCCTCTCGGCCCCCCGTCCCCCTTGTGCCGACGAGGTCGCTCGGCTCGCCACCGAGGCTGTGGAGGCGCACATCGACCGCCGGCTCCGCTCGGTGCACGCGACGGCGGAGCTCACGTGGTGACCGGGGAGCTCGGGGTCTACGTCCACGTGCCGTTCTGCCGGCACCGGTGCGACTACTGCGCGTTCGCCACGTACACCGACCGCGACCGGCTCATGGAGCCCTACGTCGCCGCATGCGTGGCCGACGTGCAGCGCGCGGTGAAGGAAGGAGAGCTCTGCGAAGCGACGAGCGTCTTCTTCGGAGGAGGCACGCCCTCACGCCTCCCCGTTGCGTGGCTCGCCCGGATCCTCGACGCCATCCCGCGTGCGAAGGACGCCGAGGTGACGGTCGAGTGCAACCCGGAAGACGCGTCCGAAGAGAGGCTCTGCGCCTACCGCGCGGCCGGCGTCACGAGGATGTCCTTCGGCGTCCAGTCGACTGCGACCCAC
>JAJZMD010000108.1 GCA_021803085.1 Actinomycetes bacterium | reverse complement strand
GGGACGGACGTGTTCAGCATCGAAGGAGAGCGACTCACCGCGCTCGCGCTACTGGACATCTACTCACACGCGTTGATCGAACGGGACGTCGCCACGTCTACCGCAGCGGGTTACGAAGAGCCTCAACGATCGGCTCCGCCAAGTCGAAGGGCCTGATCGCGTGGTGCTTCTTCGATGTCGACACGGTCCTTCTCCGCAGGCTCGACGTGTTGGTGTTCATCCACCACGACACGCGCGTCGTCCGGATCACCGGCGTGACCGTCGAGCCGCGCTCAGCCTGGGTGACCCACCAGGCGCGCAACCTCTCGATGGAGATTTCCGAACAGGCATGCGAGGTCAAGTTCCACATGCGCAATCGCGACACCTAGTTCACGGCTTCCCTTGACGCCGTCTTCGCCGCCGAGCGCGCCAGCATCATCAAGACCCCGGTGCGGGCACCGCGGGCCAACGCCGTCTGCGAGCGCGTGTTCGGCACCATTCGACGCGCGTGCCTCGACCGGATGCTCATCCTCGGCCGCCGCCAGTTGGAGGCCGTACTCGCCGGGTACGACAATGCCGACCGCCCGCACTCTCGACGAGCGGGCACCGTCTCGGCTCGACTCGCCTCATGGGCCGATCGTAAAGATCAACCCGACCAGGCTCCGAAGAACGGACCGCCTGGGCGGCCTCGTCCACGAGTACCGGATGGTTGCCTGACCTGGTCGGATGGGTTCTCGGCACCGACAGGTCGAGCAACGGGGAGACGCCGGCAACCAACGACCTCACCCCAGCCGAGCCTTGTCGAGCACGGCGATGAACGTCGGCCGCCGCCGGTGCGTCTCCCGCAACGCTGCCAGGTGGGCGGTGAATGCACCCTGGCGATCCGCCGCTCGCGCCGCCTGAGCCGCCTTCTTCAGGATCGCCACCGCTCGCACGTAGGCCGCCTTTCCGGTCGTCTCGAGCTGGAGGTCGGCAAGGCGCAGGGAGACGCATCCACCGCTGTGGCCCCGGATCCCAGTCGGGATGGGTTCCGGGGACCTGCCAGGCAGCCTCCGGCTCACCGTCGGAGAGCAGCACGTCGACCAGGCCGCCGAGGTCGTGCTCCGCTAACACCGCCCGAGCCGCTGGGCGCTCGGCCGGCCACACCCCGCAGACCTCGGCCGCGGCGCGCAGGAGGCCGTACGTCGACGACGAGGGCATCCGCTGGTGCTGCTCCCGGCGGAGCCGGAGCACCTCCTGGTCCTCTCGCCGGCGGGCATGGACCCCGGCGGCGAGGTCGTAGAGCTGGGCGACCTGCCAGCCGCTCGTCTCGGCGATCCCCCGGGTGGCCCAGGACAGGACATCGTCGTCGCGGCCCAGTTCTGCCATGGCCTCAGCGACCCTGATGAACTGGTACGGCCGGCTCAGATCACCGCCCAGCAGCCCGACGAGGGTCTTCGTGTCGCCGTCGAGGACGGCCAGACGTTCCTGGGCGTACGTGGCGGCGAACGAATCGCCACCACCGGCTTCGACGCGCTGGGTCACCTCGCGGCGGTACGCCGCGAGCCCGAGGGCGCCCAGGGCGTCGGCATAGCGGACCGGGTCCACCTCGAAGAAGTCCTGGTCGTCGAAGCGGAAGCGGACCATCCAGCGGGCCAGCTTGAGCGGATCTGCAGTTCCGGCGTCGCACGCCCGCGCATGCAGGTCGAGCAGCTCACGAGCCAGGTCGCCGATCAGCCCGTCGGAGTCGTCCGCCTTGAGGATCACCTTCACGACATGGCCGATCGCTCGCTCGATCAGCGCGACCAGCTCGGCGGTGAGGGACGAGCCGAGCGCCTCGCTGATCGCCGCCACGATGGGCCTCGCCTGCATGGCCCAGCCGCGGCTCTCTTGGTAGCCGAGGTAGCGGCTCGTGCGCAGCCCGCGGTCGATCTCCGCTTTCAGCTGGGACAGATCCCCAGACCCACGGGTCGCCGCCAAGCGGACCGCCCGAGCCACGTCCTCGTGGCACTCGGCCGCCTTGGCGACGATCACCCGCAGATCCTCGAGGTCGACCTTTTCGATCAGCGCGTCGAGTTCGTCAGGCCTGGGGCGCGGCGCACGTGGACTCATCGCGAATGCTCCCTGCTCACGCGCCGCGACGGTAATGCCCCGATAGCATCATGTTCAGGTTCAGCCGACCTTGACGCCGCCCCGTCGGTGCTGGAGCCACAATTGCGGGTGCTGCCAGGAGCCTGCGGTCGCTTGCAGCCAACGCACGTTCTCCCCTTGCTTGAACCGGCGCCTTGTCCTCGCGCCACTTGAGGTGACCGCGGCAGGAGCATCGATCGTGGCGGGCGATGGGAGCGCTTGTTGTAAGGCTCAGAAGATCTCGGTGGTCCCTCGGGGGGGTGACCACGTGAGCACGTAGATGCCGTACCTGTCCGCGAGCAGACGAGCATGGAGCCGCTTCTCGACGTAGGAAAGGGCAGCCATCGTCTCGGCGTGTGACAGCTCTCCGACACCCTGGCGGGACGTGATGATGAACAAGACGGTCGAGCTCTTGACGGGGATCGGTCTCAATGAGCCGTTCGCCGCGGTCCGGGGCGAATAGCCGAGCGGGTAGACGTAGGGGCGAAGCCCGAATCGCCCGATCACGCCATTGGACGCCACGACCTCGGTTCCGACAGGTGTCTCGCGTCGGATGGCCGCCAGCTCTGCGGCTGCCGGAGCGCTGACGGCGATCCAGTACTTGGGAACGGTGGGGAGCACGATGGCTGTCGCCTCGAAGAGGACAAGCGCCCAGGTCACCGCGCCCGCGATGGCGACTTCCCGCCTGATGCCAGGAGCGGTGCTCGCACCCACGAGGACCATGACCGATCCCACGAGCACGAAGGGAATCGCCGGCCAGGATTGAAACGATTGGAGGATCCTCACGAAATCCGGATCGGCATTGAGAATGTTGGGCACGAACACGACGAGCGCCGGACCGAAGCCCCACGGCGAGGCGACACCCACGATGCCCGCGACGGCGAGGAACTCAGCGACGACAACCCAGCGCAACGCGATCATGTGAGCCACCAGATCCGGATGGCGAAGCACGCCGGCGAGGATGCCGAGGACGCCGACGTGGACGGCGTGCGGTCCGACGAGGTAGCCGTACCAGAGGTCGATTCCTCGCCCTCCAAACCCGTCTCCGCCTAGGGCTCCGAGGAGCAGCATCCATCCGAGTCCGGCGGTGATGAGGAGCAGGCCGGTGGCCCTCGTTCGTTTCCCGGCGAGGACCCCCGAGATGCCCACCCCGATGACGTAGGCACCACCGAGCGCCTCCGACGCGAGCGCGAGCGGAACCCAGATCCACAGGCGCCGACGCCGACCGGCCCACAGGTCCCGGCCGGCCAGCACGACAAACAACGCGGCAAAGACTTCGACGTGGAAGTCGAACGCGATGGTCTCGTAGACCCACGGGTCGAGCAGCAGTGCAACCAGGCTCCCGGCTGCCACGAGTGCAGCGGCTCGTCGGGACAGTCGGGAGCGACCGAGGTAGGCGGCGATCCAGCCGAATGCCACCAGCTCGGTCGCCACCACGACCACGTCCTGCACCCAGAGCAAGACCACCGGATGGGGAGAAAGGTGGTAGAGAAGCGACAGGGCCCACATGGCGAACTCGGCATTGTTCCTCCAGAACCGAATCCCGAATGCCGTGCTCCAGGGGTCGAGGTGACCCCGCCCGATCGCCCACCACGCCTGCGCGTAGCCCGCGAAGTCCTTGGTGAGCGCGTAACGGGCGTATTGGTAGGTGTTGAACGCGAGCAACCCGGCGAGCTGCAGACCAAAGGCGGCCCAGCGGACACGGGCAAGCACCGGACGGTCGCGGTCGAGAGCCCTTGAGGTGCACGGCCCGCTAGAGACGGGGTCC
>JAJZMD010000180.1 GCA_021803085.1 Actinomycetes bacterium | reverse complement strand
CTGCTCTTCCCCCTGCGGGCCGTCTCGCGGCACACGAGCCACGGCTGGCGCCTCACCATCGTCGCGAGTGCCGCCGCCCTTCTGGCAGACGTCGTCGTCGCCCTCATCGTGGGATAGGGCACGGCGAAGTGGCGACCGCTCGCCTCTTCGCGCCGGGTGCGCCGGGGGGGTGTCGGCTCATGTCGCCCGTCTCGAAGACCTCTTCATCGGGTGACCGATGGCTGCGCTGCTCGGGATCGTCGGCGCCGTCGCCTACGGGCGATAGCCACCGTCTCGTGGCACCACCAGTACCGAAGTTGCATGGGCGGCTTGGATTACGGCCTGCGGTCGGGCTGCGCCACGTCGGGGAAGGTCGAAGCGGGCGGGTCGTCGTCGGCGACCACGTATGGTCTGAGCTGCCGGCGCCTCGTCCTCCATGCGAAGAGCACGCCTGCGCCGAGCAGGACGGCAAGGGCCTGGTCGATGCCGTCGCCGATGGCACGCGGGCCGTAGACGAAGAAGGCGACGAGCAGCCCGCCCATCAGGACGCTCGAGGCCACGGCGGCGACGCTGAGCACGCGGTGTGCGTGCGGCTGGAGCGCCACGTCGGGGAGCCGGCGGTGGCCGACGGTGAGGAACACGACGGCGGTGACCGAGTCGAGGAAGAACTCCGCCAGCAAGAAGAACCCGGCGGCTGCGAGGACCAGGCTGAAGAACGAGGTGAGGGACGTGACGAGCAGCTGCAGCACGACCACGACCGTGGCGCTGCCGAGCACCACGACCACGGCCGTGGACGGCACGTGGCGGCGGTTGAGGGTGGCGAGCCGCCGGGACAGGAGGTTCTCCCGGCCCGTCGCGTACAGCGAGCGCGTGAGGATGTAGCTCGTCAGCCACAGCCCTCCAGCCGTCGAGGCCAGCACGGGCACGAGCATCAGCCAGGGTGCGCCGGGCACGAGCCGCTGCGCCCACACCGCCAAGGGGTCGACGGAGCCGGCGAGCGAGTGCATCGGGGTCTCGGCCAGCATGAGGGGGTAGAGCACGGCGTAGAAGACGAGCGCGCCGATGGCGCCGACGATGCCGCCGATCCCCGGGTCGGCTCGTGGCCGGACCGATTCTTCGGCGGCGTAGCTGTCGATCTCCCAGCCGTCGAGGATGGTGGCGGCGATCACCGCCACGATGAGGATGCCCCCGATGGGCGGCGCGCCGAAGTGGACCGGGACTTCGAGGTGAGGTAAGCGGGTGACCCCGAGGACGGCAAAGCCCGTCAGCGAGACGAGCTCGACGGCGAAGAAGACCTGGGTGATCCGTGCCGTGGGCCGAGCCCCGAGGAGGAGCGGCAGCGCCGCAAAGCACAGCCAGAACACGCTGAAGCCGAGCGAGAGCGAGGTCGAGGGGTGGGCGTGGGGGAAGAAGAGCTGGAAGGTGTAGGAGCCGGCGGGGATGGCGATCGGGGGGATGGAGAGGAAGTAGGCGAGGATCAAGATCCAAGCCTGGTAGCGAGAGACACCCCGACCGACGACGCGCGCAGACCAGTGGTAGGAGGCACCGGCATGGGGAAAGTGCCGGTTGAGCAACCGGAACAGGAAGCTCGAGGTGACGAAGGGAACCGCCAGGATCCCGATCGCCGGCAAGGTCCACCAGCCGGCCTGGGCCGCCATCACCCCGCCAGTGGCCGCCACCGAGAACATCGGCCCCACGCTCGACACCGAGAGTGGGACGAGGTCACGCAGGCGGAAGTGCCGAGCCAGGCCGGGATCGGGCTTGGCCGCCAGCCCGCCGACGCGCGCCATAGGGGTGGTCGCGGGCTCTGCTCCGTCCACGACGCGCCACCGTACTGCTCCTGCGAACAGCTCGCAGTAGGTTCGGGCACGATCAGCCTCCGATCACAGGCACGGATCACCCAGCTGCTCCGCGGTCCACAGCAGTCCACCGTCATCGTCCGGCTCGGCGCCGGTGATCAGCGAACGCGACGGCGCGTGGGGAGTCATTGTCAAGAGTTGTGGACGAGAAATCTCACTCAGGCGGCGACGGACCCATTTTCGGTGTCGGTGTCGGGTGCTGCGACCGTCGTCGTGTCACTCCTCTCTTGTAGCTTGCCGTCGATGAAGGTGGCACCGGCCCGCACGAGGGGCACGAGCTCAGCACCGGTGATCTTTCGCCAGCGGGCCTGGGCCGAGTCGAGCAGCTTGTAGGCCATCGCCAGCCCCGCCTTGCGGGACCCCGAACCGCGGGTGACTTTGGTGCGCAGCCGCACCGTGGAGAACGTCGATTCGATCGGGTTCGTCGTGCGCAGGTGCACCCAGTGTTCGAGCGGGAAGTCGTAGAAGGCGAGCAGGACTTCGAGCTGACCGGTGATCTTGACGACGGCCTTCTCGAAGGCGCTGAACTCGTCGGCGAATCGCTTGACCGCCTCGAGGGCACCCGTGCGCGTGGAGGCGCTGTAGATCGCTGCGAGCGCCTGCTTCGCCTCGTCATGCACCCGCTTGGGCATGGCGTCCATTACATTCCGGGTGACATGGACCCAGCAGCGCTGCTCGCGGGTGGTGGGGAACACCTCGCGCAGCGCCCCCCAGAACCCGAGCGCCCCGTCACCGACGGCGAGGACGGGTGCCTGGAGGCCTCGGTCCCGGAGGCTCCGCAACACCTCGGCCCAACTGTCGGTGGACTCTCGGTAGCCGTCGGCAAGGGTCACCAGCTCTTTCGTCCCGTCGGGGCGGACACCGACGATCACGAGGCAGCACAGCCGGTCCTCTTCCAGGCGGATGTTGAAGTGCACGCCGTCGGCCCACATGTAGACGTAGTCGACGTCCGACAGATCACGCGTCGACCACTCGGCGTGCTCAGCCTGCCAGGCCACGGTCAACCGGTTGACGGTCGACGACGACAGCCCGGCCTCAGTGCCGAAGAACTCACCGAGCGCCGGGGCGAAGTCCCCGGTCGAGAGCCCCCGCAGGTAGAGGATGGGGAGCACCTCGGTGACCTTGGGGGACTTGCGCATGTAGGCCGGCAGGATGGCCGAGGTGAACCGGCGGTCCTCCCGGCGGTCGTCGACCCGGGGCGCGGTCACCTCGATCGCTCCCGCCCCCGTCGTGACCACCCTCGGTCGGGCGTAGCCGTTTCCGACCACCAGCCGGCGGCCGGTGGCGTCGAGCTCGTCGGCGTGGGCGTCGAGGTAGGCCCGGCGCTCGGCCAGCAGCGCCACCGCCAGCATCTCCTTCGCCGCCAACCTGCACAGCTCGTCGAGGTCGATCGTCGACGGTTCGCTCTCACCAACCGCGTCCGCGGTGGCGTCATGTACTAGCTTCAACATTGGCGTATCCCTCCCCGCTGGTCTCACCCGGCGGACTCGTTGGTTGTTCAACTTGGAGGGTACGTCGCGCCCTTCGCGAGATCGTGGATCCACAACTTCTGGTTATAACTCGGCGCGTGAGGCCCGACACCTTGCGCCCACAGGTTGGGCAGGGCTGGTCGCTACTCCTCACCCGATAGGGGTGCCGGTCCCACCATCGCGACGCAACCGGAACCGGCCTCGCATGCGACCAGAAGCGACCGGCGACGTTCGGCGACGCGGAGCCACGAGTGGTCGGCTGGTCGCTTCTCTGAGTGCGGGCAAGGCGCACGAGCCACGCGCTTCTACGCTCCGCGGCCCGCTTACTACCGTTCAGCCCCCACGACCGATCTCACGCTTGGGCTCGACCACCGATGGAGAGGTACCGCGACGGCTGAGCTGGATCCATGGTCCCTCGATGACGATGTCTCGGTTCGAACACGGTACACCTGGGACTGCCACGGGGTGTTCGCACAAAAAGGCGGGCACCGCTTGCACAAAAAGGTGGGCCGAAAGTCGCACCGAGGGTCGTACCGAGGTGCTCCGGCGAAGCC
>JAJZMD010000061.1 GCA_021803085.1 Actinomycetes bacterium | reverse complement strand
TCGAGGACCACCACCGTCAGCGGCGCCATGCCCCGCTCCTCGCCGTGGCGGAGCGCGCCGTCGACCACCGCGGAAGCCTGGGCCAGCGAGATCGCCCAGGCGTCACCCGGCAAGGGTGATCTCCTGGACCGGGAAGGACGAGATCAGCTCGGTCCGGTCTTCGTGGACGATGAGCATCTCCTCGATCCGCACGCCGAACTCGTGGACCTTGCCGTGCTGGGTCTCGAGCGCGAAGACCATGCCGGGCTCGATTCTCTGGGGGTAGTCGAGCGACCAGATCCGCGAGATGACCGGCATGTCGTACTGGGCGAGGCCGAGCCCGTGCCCCCACAGGTTGGCCGCCGCCTCGTCCTCGTCCTCGTAGCCCCACGTCTCCATCGCCGACGGCCACTTCGAGGCGATGTCCTTCGTCGTCGCGCCCGCCTTCACCGCGTCGATCGAGTCGTACAGCCACTTGAGGGCGGTGTCGTAGTACCGCCGGTGCTCGTCGGTCGGCTTCCCGCCGACGCAGAAGGTCCGGTAGTAGCAGGACTTGAAGCCGTTCCAGGTGAGCGCGGCCAGGTCCACGATCACGAGCTCCCCCGGACGGATGATGCGGTCGGAGAAGTTGCGCCAGTTGGGCCAGGCGTTCGGGCCGGAGGAGACGATCACGTCCTCCACGTCCTCCATCCCCGGGATGTCGTAGAGGTATTTCATTCCGAAGGCCGTGACCTGGTTCTCGGTCAGGCCGGGCTTCATGAACTTGGAGAACTCGTAGTGCAACGCGTCGCCGATGGCGCCGACGATGCGCATCGCCTCCTGCTCGTCCACGTTCTTCACCGAGCGAGCCTCGACCATCGGCGTCATGCCGTCGGTCCAGTGGATCCCCGCGCGGTCGAAGGCTCGGATCATGTTGATGTCGATGAAGTCGACGCCGAGCGGCTGGTCCTTCACGCCGGCCTCTTCCATCGCCTCCAAGAGAGCGTTGGTGAACTTGGCCACCTGCGACTCCGATGCCGGTCCGGCCGCCCCCTTGATCCAGGAGAACGAGTGGCGCACGTTCTCCGGGGGGAGCCACGGCGAATGCTTCCTCACATGGATGCCGATGTCGCCCTGCTCGAAAAGGATGGGCTCTCGCCCCTCCACCAGGACCGCGTAGCGCAGGCCTGGCTTCAACCGGTTCCAGCCAGGCGTGAGGGTCGAGGTGATGTAGCGGACGTTCTCGTCGTACATGCACAGGAGCGCCCCGAGCTCGTGCCGACGCATCGCCGCGCGCGCTCGCTCGAGGCGATAGGCCCGCATGCGGGGCCAGTTGATGCGTTCCTGCCAGTCCATGCCAACGGCGCCAAAAGAAGCCATCGGATCGCGTCACATCCTTTCCACGTTGAGCACGTCACTGTAGACCCCGCTCGCCGGCGCGGCCGACGTGCGGGGTGAGTCCACCGGGCGGCCCCGGCGGCCCCGGCGGCCCCGGCCGACCCGTCCGCCCCGGCGGCCCCGGCGGCCCCGGCCGACCCGTCGGTCAGCCGATGACCTCTTCTGCGATCACCTTCACGTCGCCGTCGTCGAGCAGGCCGTGGAGCTCCAGCGACCGGCGCTTCACCCGCTGGAGGATCTCTGCCTGCTGCGCGTCGTCGGCCCGGAGGCCCAGCCGCTCCAGCGCCTCGGCCACGTTGGGCGCCCCGCTCCCCTTCCCGAGCACGAGCCGCGGACCGTCCTGGCCGACGAGCGAGGGAACGTAGGGGAACGCCTCGGTGAGCGCCTTGTCGCGGACGTTGCGGACCCAGGTCGAGATGATGCCCGACTCGACGTCGAACAGGCGGCTGCCGGTGACCGAGCGGTTCGACGGCTGGTCGACGCCGGCGATCGAGTTCACGAGGCGCGCGAGCGGGGTGAGGGCTTCGGTCTTCACGCCGATGTCCTGGTTGTAGAGGGTCAAGAGGGTCATCACGGTCTCTTCGAGCGGGGTGTTGCCGGCGCGCTCGCCCAACCCCGACACCGTCGTCTGGATCACGTCGGCCCCGACGGCGGCGGCGATCACGCTGTTCGCCACGCCCAGGCCGTAGTCCATGTGGAAGTGGGTCTCCACCGGCACGTGGAGCCGCTCGCGGCTCACGTTCACGAACCGCTCGACGGCGTGCGGCGTGAGCACCCCGAAGGTGTCGACGAGGCCGAGGCCGTCGAGGTGGCCGTCGGCGGCGACCTTGGCCACCAGGTCGAGGTAGTCGGCCACCGAAGCCCGGGTGGCGTCGATCGGGAAGAAGGACACCTTGAGCCCCTGCTCGGCGGCATAGCGGGTGGCCTCCACGGACAGCTCGACTGCCCGCTCCACGGTCCACTGGTAGCCGAGCTCGATCAGGTGCCTGCTGGAGGGCACCTCGGTGACGACGCCGGTCACGCCGCAGTCGATCGCCAGCTTGACGTCGTCGACCGTGCACCGGGAGAAGGCGTAGATCTCCGCCGGCAGGCCGAGCTCGACGATCTCGGCGACCGCCCGGCGGTCGTCGTCGGACACCGCCGGCAGGCCGGCCTCGATGCGGTGCACGCCGGCGTCTGCGAGCGCCTCGGCGATGCGTACCTTGTCGGCGGCGGTGAAGACTACGCCTGCCTGCTGCTCGCCGTCGCGCAGGGTGACGTCGTGGATCTGGAGGCTCGGGTTGAACCGGTAGCCGCTCGCCACCTCGGGGTCATGGTTCCATGGGCTCGTGAACCACCGATCGGTGTGCCATGGCTCTTCGGGGAGCTCGACCATGTGGACCTCCGTCGTCTCGTCGTGGGGGCGACACGACCCCGTGCGCGTACGCGGGCTGCGGTCCTCTTCCAGCGAGGGTCACCGTCCAAGGTCGTCCGGGTCGTACCGCCCGATGTGGTGGCGTCGCACCTTATCATCATCACTTGACGCTCGCCAAGACCAATGCTGTTCGACGAATCATTTGCCCCCCACGTCTGGCAGCCGCCCCGTCCGGCGCGAGAGCGGGCACTCGGCGCGGCGCTGGGTCCCCGCGCAGGGCCCCGGCGCTGGGCGCGGCGCGCTCAGCGGCCCCACCACCGGCCGGTGTGGCCGGGCGGCAGGTCGACGTCGAGCTCGCGCACCTCGAGCAGCGTCCGCAACGTGCCGTCCAGGTGGCGCAGCACGGCGTCCACGGCGGCATCGGCGTCCCCGGTGATGACCGCCTCCAGGATCTCCGCGTGCTCGGCGTTCCCACGCTCGAAGCGGCTCGGCTCCGAGAGGAGCGAGTGGGAGACGTAGAGGGACGAGAGCCCATGGAGCTGGCGCAGCACGCTGGCCAGCCGACGGTTGCCCGACGCCTGCTCGATCACGCTGTGGAACCGCGTGTTGGTCCGCACCCACTCGCCGGCCTTCTCGACGTTCTGCATCGCGGTGACCAGCTCGACCGCTGCGACCAGGCTCGCCGGGCTCGCCTCCTTGGCCGCTTGGACGACTGCCATCGGCTCGAGCACCTTGCGCAGCTCGTACACCTCGACGAGCTCGCTGCGGCTCAGCTCGTGCACCACGGCGCAGCCGTGGACGTCCATCTTCACGAACCCCTCGGCCGCCAGGCGGCGCAGCGCCTCGCGCACCGGGGTTCGGCTCACTCCCAACGCCTCGGCGATGCGGGGTTGGACCAAGCGGGTGCCGCCGACCAGGTACCCGCTGGCGATGCCCTGGTGCAGGGTCAGGAACACCCGGTCGTGGGCGAGCAACGACCGGGGACTGTCCGTGTCGGCGGCGAGCCCGCCGTCGGGCACGGGCGACGGGCCGCCATTGGACCGTCGGCGCATTCGTCCTCCCGTTGACTTCACCACGTCGACACAACGCCGATCGTCGGCGCACGAGCCTAACGTCGAGGGGGACGAAGCGGCCAGCGGTCCTTAGCCCGTGCTCCCCGTGCTCCCCATATCCCCCGTATCCCCCGTGGCGCAGAGAGTGGCGGGCAGCTGGACCTGACTGGAGCTCGCCTCGGGGCGGCGCCGGACGGCCGGGCTGCCCACGGGCGCGGTGACCGCCGGCGTCGCGCCGGGGTCGTCAGCACGTCATGCCCTGCGCCCCGCGTCCGCCCGGAGCAGCTCACACGAGCAGCCGCAGCGCGGCGGCGACGCCGACCGCCACGATGGCCCCGCGCAGCACGCCGGGCGACAGCCGCATCCCCACCCGGGCCCCGACCTGGCCCCCCACGATCGACCCGGCGGCAACGGCCGCGGCGGCTGGCCAGGAGACCGGCGCAGCAGCGACGAAGACGATCGCGGCCGCCAGGTTGGCGGCCATCGCGAGCACGTTCTTCAGGGCGTTGAGGCGCTGGAGCCCGTCGTGGAGCGCCATCGGCAGGATCGACATGAGGATCACGCCCTGCGCGGCGCCGAAGTAGCCCCCGTAGACCGCGACCGCCAGGGTGCCGCCGCGCAAGCCCCAGCCGCCCTTCCCCGAAGCAGCCCGCCACCGGGAGGCGAGCCGCCGGCTCAACGGCTGGAGGAGCACCAGCACGCAGGCGGCGAGGATGAGCCCCGGCAGCGCTCGCTTGAACACCGAAGACGGGAGCGTGAGCAGCAGGACGGCCCCGAGGAGCCCGCCCATCACGGCGACGACCGCAAGCGTCACCGCGCGGCCGCGCTGGCCCACGAGCTGGTGACGGTAGCCCACGGCCCCGCTGATCCCGCCAGGCGCGAGGCCGATGGTGTTGGAGACGTTGGCCGTCAACGGTGGGATGCCCAGCGCCAGGAGGACGGGGAACGTGATGAGCGTCCCGGATCCCACCACCGTGTTGATGGCGCCCGCCGCCACCCCGGCCCCGAGCACCGCCAAGAACACGACGGGGGTCACCGGCGCCGACCGCCCGTCACCGCGATGCGTCGTCCGGTCCCCCGCGGCCGCAGACAGCGCCGAGGGCCCCCACGACCTCGTCGAGGTCGGGGACGACGGTGGCGTCCTCGGTCACCCAGCGGTAGCGGACGACCGCGTCGGTGTCGACGAGGAAGACCGATCGCTTGGCGAGGCCGCTGTGACCCTTCCAGCTGTCGTACCGGACGCCGTAGGCGCTGCACGCCACGCGGTCCCAATCCGACAGGAGCGGGAAGTCCACGCCGAGCGAGGAGGCGAACGCCTGCTGGGAGAACGTCGCGGTGACGGCGACCGCGAGGATGTTCGCGCCCAGCTCCCCGATCTCTTCGCTGCGTCGTCCCAACTGGGACAGCTCGTCCCTTCATACGTGACCGAAGTCGAAGACGTAGAAAGCCAGCACGACCGGTCCGCGGCGCAACGTCGCACGCAGGTTCACGTCGTCGTCGAAGGTGTGCCGCAACGTGAAGTCCAAGGCCGCGTCTCCTACCGCGGGCGGGACGGCCTCCGGCCCGACCCTGGCAGGGCCGGTCATGCGAGCAGCTCCACGAGCAGGGCCGTGCACCTCAAGCCAGGGTGCGCCCGAGGAACGCGACGATGGCGTCGACGGCCTGCACCTGGACGGCGTCGGGACCCCCGTCGGCCGCGATGGGGAAGATGTAGCCGTGCAGCGGATGATCCCAGGACACCCACTGGGCGTCCTTCCCGTGCGCGACGAGAAGCTCGTAGCTCACCTGGAAGACGCCCTGGAGGTGGTCGGGATCCCTCCCCATCACTAGGATCGGCACGTCGATCGGGGCGATGCGCTCGTCGGCGAGGGGGAGGTTGACGCGGGACCGCACCCACGCGGGGTCCTGCAGCTGCAGCTCTTCGATGCTGCGCAGGCCGGTCCTCGGGTCGACGGGAGCCTCGTCGTCGAGCGCCAGGTCGAGGAACTCGTGGTTCGCAGGCTCGCAGGCCACCCCGGCCCTGACGGCCCCGGGGTACCGGGAGGCGAGCTTGAAGAGCATCTCGCCGGCGTGGCTCACCCCGACATGGCCGAGGCGGTCGCCGTCGACCTGCGGGTGGCGGCGCACGTGCTCCAAGATCGCGAGCTCGTCTTCGAATTCGAGCGGCGACCGGTTCATGACCTCCATGCCCTGGCGCCCGTCGATCTCGAGCGGGCCGCCCAGGTTGAAGCCGAGGTCGACCTCGGTGCGGTACCGGCCCCACCCGCACGCGTACCCGGCGTCGAGCAGGCGCTCGGCGATGTAGGGGCGCGAGTGCACCCAGGTGCGGAGCCAGTCGAGCCCGCCGCCCCCGTTCCCGTACGCGAGGAAGACGAAGGGGAACCGCCCTTCGTCGCCAGGCGTGCGCACGACGTAGGGCGTGTACAGGCCGTCCCGGGTCTCTGCGAGGAAGTACGCCGCCGGGCGATCCGATCCGGCGACCTCTTCGACCATGACGGGCTGGCCCGAGTGCCAGGGCGGCGAGGTCATGGGCTCAGGACCTGGTCCCTGCCGCGGGCCGCCGACCGGCCGGCCGCCGGGCGTGCGAACAGTCGGACGTCAAAGCCTCTCGACCAACGACGCTCATCCGGACGGCCACTCCTCCCAGCGCGTGCTCACCGAGCCCGACACTCGAGTCTATTGGGGACGCGTGATTGGTGCTGCATGATTGGATCTGCACCGGTCGCAATCTCGCCAGCCTTGCTCCGGGTCCCCCCGGGCGCATGCGGCTCGCCCGGCGCGCAGGTGCCGCCGGTCGCTCAACCGCCTTCTCGCGCGCCGAGCTTCTCCCCGAGCCAGTCCGCCGCCTGGGGACGCCAGCGGTAGGTGATGTTCATGCAGACGTGGTTCCCGTCGTCGAACATCCACAGCGTCGAGCTCGGCGCCTCCTCTGCGACCCGCGCCGCCTGCTCCCAGGGCACGAGCCGGTCCTGCTTGCCGAACACCACGAGGAGGGGCTGGCGGACCTTCTCGGCGACTCCCGCCAACGAGATCTTCCGTGCGTTGGCGAACGTCTCCTCCTCGGTCGTCGCACCGCTGTGGTGCATGAAGGCCGCGCGCGAGTTGGGCGGGCGCTTCGGCACGATCTCCCCGTAGTCGTACGGGCCGCCGGCGACGACCGCCGCGACCAGGCGCGGCTCGAAGGCGGCGGCACGCACCCCGTAGTACCCACCGAGACTGACGCCCAGCGCCCCGACCCTCGCCGCGTCGAGATCATCGCGCGCCGAGAGCGCGTCGAGCACCACCGCCACCGCCACCTCGTAGTCGTGGCGGATCACGGTCGTGTAGCCGGTCTCGCCCTGGCCCGGGCCGTCCATCGAGAAGGTCGCCATCCCGCGGCGCAAGAAGACGTTCTCGACGTGGAAGAACTCCTCCTTCGTCGAGTCCAGCCCCGGGAAGAGGAGCACGAGGGGTGGCCGCGTCTCGCCCGGTGGACGTCGGAGGTTCCCGTAGACGGTCGCGTCCTCGAAAGGCACTTCCACCCGCTCGAACGTGGGATCGAGCAGCCGAAGTCCCCTGCCGTGGGCCTCGACGGCCTTGTCCGACGCGGAGCGGTGACGTTCGAGGTCGAGCAACCACACGAACTTCGCGAAGTGGTAGCTGAGCGCCGCCCGCACCCACTCCTCGCCGGCGGTCCGCCGGTGACCGGCCCCCTCGGCCTCGCGTGCGACGCTTGCGTGGACCTCTGCGTTGTCGCACCACGCGTCCAGCCAGTCCTCCCAGCGCTCGAGCGGCGAGGTGACCCGCGCGAAGTCGTTCGGGTCGACACCCTGGGCGGTGAAGCGCGGCCCCCAGTTGGCGATGGCGCTGCTGATGGCTTCGTCGGGCATCTCGCTCCCCTCCCGGCCGCGCTCGGCTGCAATCGGTTGCTGGAGCGTACCCCATCGCCCATGGTCCTTCCCGAGCCCCGTGGCACGCGTGGTCGGCACGCGTGGCCGACACGCCTGGTCGACACGCCTCCTCCACACGCCTGACCGCCACGCCTCCTCGACACGCCTGACCGCCACGCCTCCTCCACATGCCTGACCGCCGCGCCTCCTTGACACGCTCGCCGGCGGTCGTGCACTGTGGGGCGCGATGTCGCAATCGGTTGCGTCCACCACCGCCGACGCTGCCGAGGCGGCGTCACGCCGCCACGGAGGCACGCTCCTCGTCGAGCTGCTCGCCGAGCACGGGGTCGCGCACGTCTTCGGCGTCCCTGGCGGCCAGACCATCGCCCTGTACGACGCCCTCGACGACCGGGCGCCGGGCATGCACCACGTCCTCGTGCGCGACGAGCGGACCGCCGCGTACGCCGCGGACGGCTACGCGCGTGCGACCGGGCGGGTCGGGGTGTGCGACGCGACGGTCGGACCCGGAGCCGCGAAGCTCCCGTCCGGCCTCGCCGAGTCGCTCGGTGCCTCGGTGCCCGTGCTCGCGATCGTGAGCGACCTCCCCGCATCGGCTGCGCCGCACCGCGACCGGGGTGCCGCCTCCCAAGCGCTCGACCAAGCCGCGCTCCTCCAGCCCGTGACGAAATGGTGCTCGTCGGTGCCCGACGTGCACGCGCTCCCCGCCATGGTCCGCAAGGCGTTCCGCGAGGCGTCGAGCGGCCGTCCGGGACCGGTCGCGCTGATCGTCCCCCAGGACCTCCTCGACGGCCCCGCCCCGCCCTGGACCGACGGCGGCGGGGCGCGCTTCGGTCGCTGGCCGTCGGTGCGCGGCGCGCCGGACCCGGCGGACACGTCGGACGCTGCGAGCGTCCTGACCGGGGCGCGCCGCCCGTGCCTCTTCGTCGGCGGCGGGGCGCTCCATTCGGGTGCCTCGGCCCAGGTGCAGGCGCTCGCCGAGCGGCTCAGCGCAGCCGTCGCGACCACGATGTCCGGCAAGGGGGTGATCGCCGAGGACCACCCGCTGGCTGTCGGCGTGGTCGGCACCATGGGCACGACCGCTGCTCGGGTCGCCCTCGAGCAGGCGGACGTGGTCTTCCTCATCGGCGCGAAGGCGTCCGGCGGCGCCACCTACAACTGGACGCTGCCCCGGGAAGACCAGCTCGTGGTGCAGCTCGACGTCGACCCCGCAGAACTGGGACGCGCCGTGCCGGTCGCCGCAGCCATGGCCTGCGACGCTCGCCTCGGGCTCGAGGCGGTCCTCGGCGCGCTCGGCGACCCGTCCGACGACGAGGGCGCCGTCACGCAGGCTCGCGCGGCCTGGGCGGCGGCGGTGTCGTCGGCCGTCGACTCGTGGCGTGGGCGGCGAGACGAGGAGCGCCGAAGTGACGGGGAGCCGATCGCGCCGGCCCGCGTGCTCATGGAGCTCGAGTCGGCGCTCGGCTCGAGAGACCTGGTGGTCTGCGACGCGAGCCTCTCGAGCGGGTGGGGCACCGTCTACTTCGAGCAGCGTGCCCCGGGCCGCCGGATCCTCACCCCACGCGGCTTCGCCGGGCTCGGCTACGCGCTCCCTGCGGCGATCGGCGTGGCCACCGGCGCCCCTGGGCGCCGGGTGGTCGCCCTCACCGGCGACGGTGCGCTCGCCTACGCCCTGGGCGAGCTCCCCACGGTGCGGGAGCACGGCCTATCGATCACGGTCGTCGTCTTGAACAACAGCTCGCTCGGGTGGATCCGGTGGTACCGCAGGATCGCGTTCGGGCGTGGGTTCGACCAGCCGGACTTCTCCGACGTCCCGTTCGCCGACGTCGCGACGGCACTCGGATGGAGCGCAGCGCGCGTGACCGACCCACGCGAGCTGCGCGACGCCTTCACCACGGCTCTCGGCGCGGACGGGCCCTCGCTCGTGGACGTCGTGACCGACACCTGGGAGACGCCGATCGCCGGGCACCGGCGGTCGGTCGACGAGGGGCCGGCGAGCGCCGCCTACTACGGAGGTTGACGATGCCGCGCCACCCCGACCGCCAGATCGAGCGCATGAGCCAGCCCGACGCGGCGCGGCTGCTCGCCAGGTCGCGCACCGCGGTCGTGGTCGCCGGCAGCGTCGAGCAGCACGGTGGTCACCTGCCGCTCGGCACGGACGCGTTCGCGGCCATGTCCATCGCCGAGCGCGTCGCGGAACGGCTCGACACGGCGGCCGTCACCCTCGGGCCGACCGGGGTGGCCCATTACCACCTGGGTTGGCCGGGCACCCTCTCCCTGCGTCCCGAGACGCTGCGTGCGGTGCTCGCCGACGTCTGCGAGAGCCTCGCACTCGCGGGCGTCGAGCGGATCCTCGTCGTCAACTGGCACGAAGGGAACTCCGCGCCGCTGCGCGTCGCAGCCGACGATGTGCAGCGGCGCCACGCGCTGCGCATCGTGATCGCGGAGACCCACGTCATCACGCATCGCAAGCACCCTGAGGAGATGGAGTTCACCCACGCAGGCTCCATGGAGACCTCCGCAGTCCTCGCGTACGAGCCCGGACTGGTCCATCTCGAACGCGCGACCCAAGCGAGCGACCGCGGCGACGGGGAGACGGCGCACGGACTGTTCCGCCGTCCCGACGTGTACCCGGTGATGGCGGACTTCCACGTCGTCGCACCGACCGGCTGGTACGGGCGCCCGGAGCTGGCGAACGCCGCACGCGCGGAGGAGATCGCCGAAGAGGTGGCCGACCACGTCGTCGAGCGGGCGCAGGAGATCTGGCAGGCGCTCGACGCGACCTCCCACGGCCTCGTGGACAGAGTGGGCGCAATCGACGACGGCTCGGTCCCTCGGTGAGCGTCCTGCCCGCCGCGATGAACGCCGCGCTGCTGTCGGAACACGGCCGGCTCGACGTGTCGTCGATCCCGGTCCCCGAGCCGGGGCCGGGCGAGGTCCTCTGCCGAGTGCTCGCCTGCGGCATCTGCGGCACGGACCTCAAGATCGTGCGGGGCGACTTCGCCGGGGTCTGGCCGCCCTCGCTGCCGTTCGTGATCGGCCATGAGTGGTCCGGCGAGGTCGCCGCACTGGGACCCGACACGGCGCGGTCCGGCCTGTCCGTCGGCGACCGTGTCGTCGCCGAGAACCACGCAGGGTGCTCCGCCTGCCCGATGTGCCGGTCGGGCCGCTACAACCTCTGCGAGCGAGTCGGCGAGCCAGGCTTCAAGCTCTACGGTCACACGGCGCCGGGAGCGCTGGCCGAGTTCGCGGTCCGGCCGGCGGTCGCGCTCCATCGCGTGCCTCGCTCGGTGGACGACGCCGCGGCCGCGCTCGTGAACCAGGGTGCCCTCACGGTCCACGCGGCAAGGAGGGTCGGGCTCACCGCCGGTGCCACCGTCGCCGTGTACGGCCCGGGACTCCTCGGCCTTCTCATGCTGCAGGTCGCTCGGGCGTCGGGGGCGGCGGCCGCGGTCGTCGTCGGACGCGGGGAGCGGCTCCGCACCGCCGCCGAGCTCGGCGCCACCCACCTCGTCGACTACGAGGTGGACGACCCCGCCGCCGGCGTCAGGGCGGTGACCGGGGGGCGAGGCGTCGACGTCGTGTTCGACTGCTCGGGCAACCCTGCAGTGCTCGCCCAGGCAGTCAGGTCGGTGCGCCGGGGGGGCAAGGTCGCGATCCTCGGGCTGGCCGGAGGCGCTCGCGCCGAGGTGGCCGTCGACGCATTCGCGCTGGACGAGCTGGACCTGCTCGGCGTCCGCTCGAGCCCCAACGCCTACCCGGCGATGATCTCGTTGCTCGCCGCCGGCGCGATCCGGACCGACTTGCTGACCGCGGACCGCTACGCGCTCGCCGACGTCGGCGTTGCCTTCGAGGCGCTCGCGCAGAGGACCGCCATCCGCCCCATCATCCTCCCGTCCAAGTGAGGTCGCCATGCCCATCGTGAGAGGACCCGCGGCGCTGCCGTCACGCCGGGGACCCGGCTACGTCGAGACGGTCTGCGCGAGCACCGAGGTGTTCGACGCGCCGGTGCCGCTGCGAGTGCGCCGCTTCGTCGTCGATGCGCGCAGCACGGCCGAGGTCGACGCCCGAGGCGCCGAGGTCATGGCCTACGTGGTGGCGGGCTCGGGGAGCGTCGAGGTGGGCGGCGAGCTCCACGAGCTGCGGCGCGAGTCGATGGCCTGGCTCGACCCGGGTCCGATCCGGCTGTCTGCAGGCGACGGCGGGCTCGAGGTCCTCCTGACCGAGGCGCCGCGGGTGTGACGCGGCGACCGGTGCGATCGCCGCTCCGGTGAGGCGCTTCGGCCGAAGAGGTCGAAGAGGGAGAAGCGGGACCGGGGGAAGACCGTCGCCGACGAGGTCCGGCTGGCGTCAGTCCTCGGGATCGAGACCGTCGGCGACGGGAACGTTCTCGGGCTCGAGCTCCAAGCCGGCGCCCTTGCCGATCATCTCGACCACCGCGGCGAAGTCGACGTCGCCGAGCCCGTTGCCGATGCCCTGACCGAGCAGTTGGTGGACGAGCGCGGCGACCGGCATCGGGGACTCGAGGAGTCGCGCCTCGCCGAGCCCGAGATCGAAGTCCTTCCGCAGCAACCGGGTCGTGAAGGTCGGCTCGAAGTCCAAGTTCACGAGCGCCGGGCTCTTGTAGCGCGTGAACGGGGAGCCGAGAATGGACGCGTTGAGAAAGGCGAGGAAGTCCGCGCGCTTGACCCCGCCTTTCTGGGCGAGCACGGTCACCTCCGCGAGGGACTGGATCACGACGCCGAGGTGGAGGTTGTGACACAGCTTGACGAGCCGTGACAGCTCACCCTCACCGACGTAGGTGACCTCCTTCACGATGTGGCGGAGCGCCGTCTCCACCTCCTCGAAGGTCGGGCGGGGGCCCGAGACCACCATCGAGAGCTGGCCGGCCCGGGCGACCTTCGGGTTGCCGCTCACGGGAGCGGCGAGGAACCCGACGAGCCGTTCGTCCGCGGCAGCCCGCGCCGCCGCGGAGGCGTCCATCGAGACGGTCGAGCAGTCGACGATGATCCGCGGGACCTCGGAGCCCGTGAGGAGCCCCTCGTCGCCGACGAGCACCTTCAGCAGGTCGTCGGACGACGCCACCGTGATGAACACGACGTCGCGGTCCGCCAGCTCGCCGATGGTCTCGGCCACCTTCGCGCCCCGCTCGACGAGCGGTCCCGTCTTGGACCGGGTGCGGTTGAAGACCTTGACCTCGTGCCCTGCCCGAAGCGCACGTGCGGCCATCGCCGTTCCCATCCGGCCCGCGCCGATCCAGCCAAGCGTCTGAGCCGGGCCGCCGGGCCCAGCAACCGTTTGCATAGGGCCCAGTATCCGAAACGGGACTGCCAGTGTCAAGCGCACCCCGTCGGCGCACCCCGTCGGCGCACCCGTCGGCGCACCCCGTCGGTGCACCCCGTCGCCCCACCCCGTCGGCGCCCGCCACCAGACCCGGGGCGCGCTGGCGCGACAGGTCCACTGAGGGGTCCAGCGACGAGCCCGTCTGGATCGCCAGGGGGACTGGATCGCCAGGGGGAATACGGGTTGTCAGCGCCGCTACGCGCGTGCGGAGGCGGTGGATCCGCGCACGACCAGCTCCGGCCGGAGCTGCACCACCTTGACCGCGGTGCCGGGATCACGGAGGCGCCCGAGCAGCAGCTCTGCGGCATGGACCCCGATCTCGTAGTGGGGGATCCGCACGGTGGTGAGAGGCGGGTTCATCCGGTCGATGAAGGGCATGTCGTTGAACCCCACGATCGAGACGTCTGCTGGGCATCGGAGACCCGCGCGCGCAGCGGCCGAATAGCAGCCGAGCGCCAGCATGTCGTTGCCCGCGACGACCGCCGTGGGACGGTCCGGCGCCGAAAAGAGCCTCCGCGCGCAGCGCTCCCCTTCCCCGATCGAGAAGCTCTCGGCGAACTCCACGCAACCTTCGTCGAGATCGGCGCCGGTCGTCCGCATCGCCGAGACGAACCCTTCGTACCGTGCGTGCCCGGTCGACATGGACTGCGGGCCGGCGATGTGCCCGATCCGTCGGTGGCCCAGGCTTCGCAGGTGCTCCACGACGAGCCCGACACCTGCAGCGTCGTCCACCGAGACGGACGAGAACGTGCGATCCTCGACGACCCGGTTCAAGAGCACGAAGGGAACGCCCACGTCCTCGAGCTCCGCGAGGCTCGCGTCGTGCCGGTGCGCCGTGGCGAGGATGAGACCGTCGACACGCCGCTCCACCATGCTCTCGAGGATCCGGCGTTGCCGGTCGGGGCCACCTTCGGTGTTCGCGAGCAGGGCGACGTAGCCGTCCTGGAACAGGCGGGACTCGACGCCCCGCACCATCGGTGGGAAGAGCGGGTTGTCGATGTCGGGGATGACGACCCCGACAGAGTTCGTCCGCCGCGTCTTGAAGCTCCGCGCGAGGAGGTTCGGCTTGTAGCCGAGCGAGGTCGCCGCTGCGGTCACGCGCTCGGCGGTCTCCTGACGGACGAGCGCCCGGGTCGCGTCATTGAGGGCGCGCGAGGCCGTGCCCGGGTGCACCCCCGCAGCCTCCGCCACCTCGCGAAGCGTCACGGCGTCTCTCGGCATCCTGCCCCACTGCCCTTGCTACGTCCGCCTCCAGCGGGAGGCTAGCGCGCGGTGGCCGTTGCCGGCTGCCTTCTCGTGACGGACGGCGCTGCGTGTGCCTTGGACCGAGAACGTCCCCCGGACGGAGCGAGGCCGGACCAGGGTGCGTCAGAGCGCGTCAGAGCGCGTCAGAGCGCGTCAGACTCTCTCGACTCGGCGTCGCGGACGCGCTGGACCATGAGCTCGAGGAGCGCCCACATCGTCTCGGGATGGGACAGCGCGAACGGGCGAAAGACCGGCTGGGTCAGCATGAGGCACCGCACGTCGGTGTCGGCGGTGACCGTCGCCGATCGAGGAGCGCGGTCGATCAGCCCCATCTCTCCGAAGAAGTCCCCAGGCTCGAGCACCCGCGCGACCTTGCCCCGGACGGTGACCGTGGCCCGGCCTTCGGCGATCACGGTGAAGATCGTGCCGTGCTCGTCTTCTTCGGTGAGCACGGTGCCGGCCGGGAACGCCCTGTCGTGGATCTCGCGTACGAGCTTTTCGAGGTCGCGCTTGGAGACCATCGAGAACAGCGGCACCGTCGCGAGCACTTCCGAAGGGTTCGACATGGCACGCGATGGTACGCCTCCGGGCGCGTTGGACGCTCGTGCATCGCCTGACCGCGCCTTCCCGGTGTGGTCAGGCGAACCTCAGGACCCGCACGTGCCCGACCCGCTCCGTCACGGCTTCGAAGGTGTCGCCGCGGTCGGCGGAGCGCCACACTCGGCCGTCGGGCGTCCCGAGCGCCACCTCGCCGCCTCGGGCGGCCAGGCTGCCCGTGTCGAGGTTGAACGGGAACGACGGAGGCAGCCCGCCTCCGCACGGCTCGAACGGATCGCCGAGGTGTGCCGCACGGTAGAGGCGGCCGTCGCGCGTGGACGGTCCCGTCGACGCGGTCACGTACGCGACGTCGCCGTCGACAGCCGTCGCCCGGCAGTAGCCCGAGTGGAGACCTTCGGCCGTCCATTGCCAGGTGGCCCCGTCGTCCGAGCTCCATCCGAAGCCCCTCGCGGCCGCGGCCGCCACGACACCCGCATGGCCGGCCACGACCTCGTGCACGTCGTGGTCCGGCACGATGACCTCGGTCCACGTCGCGCCGCGGTCCATCGACCGCCAGACGCCACCGACGTGCACGCTTACGAGCCACGTCCCTGCGTCCGTCACCGCCATCGAGCGAAGGTCGGGGCTCGGGGCCGCCGGGTTCTTCCACCCGGCGCGCCCGGGGACGCCGTCGAAGGAATCCAGCGTCGACAGCTGGCCGTCGAGGAGATCCACCCTGGCGAGCCGGGCACCCTCGAGACCGACGAGCAGCCCGCCGTCGACCGCAGCCATGCTCTGGGCCTTCCCGAGCTCGACGCGGGCGATCGGGGCCAGCTCGTACTCGTCGACCCTGGCGATGCGGTCTCCGTCGAGCAGCACGTACGCGCCCCAGGCTCCGGACCCGGTGCCGATCGCGATCGCGCAGACCGAGACGTCCTCGGCGATCGAGATCTGCCGGTCCAGGTCCTCCAGATGGCCAGTCGTCCCGAGGAGCAGCACCGCTCTGTCCTATACCAAAGAACCGAGTCCTGCCCAGCGCGGGGATCGCGCGCGGCAGGGATGCACCGAGCTCGCCGCTCCCGCCGGGTGGAGCCGTGTCAGTGGGCGCGAACGAGGCTCGGTCCCGGGCTGCCGGGGCGCAGCCGGCGGGCGACGTCTTCTCGGAGGTCGTGCCCGAGGCCGGGGCGGTCCGAGGGCAGCACGTAGCCGTCCCGCCAGACGAACGGCGGGTCGGCAAGCTCGTCGTAGATGCCGTCGAGGCGTTCGACGCCCTCCATGATGAGGAAGTTCGGCGAGCACAGCGAGAGCTGGATCGAGGCGGCGGTGATCATGGGCCCGCCGTAGACGTGCGGGGCGATCTGGACGTAGTGCGCCTCCGCCATCGTCGCGATCTTCTTCGCCTCGAGAATGCCGCCGACCATGCCGACGTCGAGGTTGAAGATGGCAGCGGCCCGGCAGGTGAGGAGTCGGGCGAAGTCGTACTTCGACGTGAGCCTCTCACCGGTCGTGATCGGGATGCTCGTCGCGCGGGCGACCTCGGCGAGGGCCTCCATGTCCTCGGGCGGCAACGGCTCCTCGAACCAGAGAGGGTCGTAGCGCTCGATGCGGCGAGCGAAGCGGATGGCGCTCGCGGGAGTCATCTGGCCGTGGGTGCCGACGAGGATGTCGGCCTCGTCGCCGACCTCGTCGCGGATCGCTGCGATGACCGACTCGGCGGTGGAAAGGGCTCGGGGAGAGAACTGAAGGGGCACGCGCTGGCCGAGCGCCTGCTTCTCGCCGATGCTGAGCGAGAACGGGTCGAGCTTCACGGCGCTGAAGCCGAGATCCACGTAGTGGCGGGCCCGTGAGGCGGCGCAGGCGGGGTCGAGCCAGAGCGCTCCGAGGCTCCGCTCGAGATCCCGCTCCTCGTCGTCGGCGTAGAGGTACGTATAGGTGCGAACCTTGTCCCGCACGGCTCCGCCGAGCAGGCGATGCACCGGTTGGCCGACGTCCTTGCCGACGATGTCCCAGCACGCCATGTCGAGCGCGCTCAGCACGGCGAGCTTCGTCTGCTCGGGAGCGTGGCTGTAGCCGGTCCGGCCGTAGATCTTGTCGAAGAGCTCCTCGGCGTTGTACGGGTCGTGGCCGACGAGGGCCTGGTCGACGAGGTCCTCGATCTCGGCACAGACAACCTGCCAGCGGAAGGGATTGGACAGCAACATCATCTCTCCGTACCCGGACACGCCGGCGTCGGTGTCGAGGCGGATGACCATCCACGTCCGGCCGCCTCGAGCCGGAGGCGGCGGGGCGATCGGGAAGGTCTCCACGCCGGTCACCTTCACGGCGCTCCCTCCGATCGGGACAGCGGCGGCCACGATCGATGGGCGACGGACCGCCGGCGGGACGTCGCGGAGGCGCTCACGCGCCGGCGCTCGACGAAGGCGTGCTCGACGACCCTGCCGCGACGGCCTTGGCCCAGGTCCGGTCGGCTTTGCCGGACGGGCTCCGGCGGACTTCGTCGACGAAGAGCACCCGGCGCGGGCGCTTGTGGTCCGCGAGGACCGCACCCACGTGGTCGATGACCGCACGCTCGGTGAGCTCGGTCCCCTCGTGCAGGGAGACGAGCGCGACGACCCGATGCCCGAATCTCTCGTCAGGCACCCCGACGACGACGGCGTCCGCGACGGCGGGCTGGGTCAAGATCACCTGTTCGACCTCTTCGACGAAGACCTTCTCGCCGCCGGTGTTCACCACCTCGCTCCCCCGGCCGAGCAGCGTCACGTTCCCGTCCGCGTCGATCGTCGCCATGTCTCCGGAGATGACATGGCGCACGCCGTCGATGGTCCTCCAGGTTCGAGCCGTGCGCTCCGCATCGTGCAGGTAGCCCACTGGCATCGAGCCCGACGCCGCCAACATCCCCTGACACCCCGACCCGGGCTCGACGTCGTGATCGTGCTCGTCGAGGATCCTCCCGGAAGGCGTCAAGCGCGGCCGGGTCGAGAGGGGATCCTCCCCCGGGCGGGTGATGGCGAGCGCGTACGGGCCGCCCTCGGTCGACGCGATGATGTCGGTGAAGGTCACCTGCGGGGCGAAGCGGGCGATCCCAGCCTTCACCTCCGGGCTCCAGGCGACTCCGGCGCTCGCGATGCGCAGCAGGCTGGACAGGTCGTAGGTGTTTCCGCTGCGCTCCGCACGCTCGAGCGCAGCGAGGATCGGGCGGGCGAAGGCGTCTCCGACGATCGACAGGTCGACCACGCGCTCCGCTTCGATCAACCGGCACAGCTCGTCGGGGTCGAGCGAGCGGGACGTGGCGAAGACGACGCACCCGCCGAGCAGGAGCGTGGCGAGGCTCTTGAAGAGGGCCGTCGTGTGCATGAGCGGGGCGGCCGGCAACGACCGCGGCGCCCGCCCTTCGCCGACCACCTCCGCCGCCAGCGCGGCAGCGCCAGCAGCACAGCGGGGGATCTCGAGGTCGAACGCCAGCCAACCGTTCACCGCGATGGGCGGACCGAGCACGTCCTCGTGTCGCCACACGACCCCCTTCGGATAGCCCGTCGTACCTCCCGTGTACAAGATGAGCTGGTCGTCTCCGCTTCGCTCGACACGGGGCGCCGGATCCGCCGACTCCACGATCGACTCGTACTCCTCGGCTTGCGGAGCGAGCGCCGCACCGTCCGGCACCTCGACGAGGTGCACGGGCCGCCTCAACCTCGGTGCCACCGCCACCAGGCGGTCGGCGAGCGAGCCGTGGAAGACGACGACCCCGGCCTCGGCGTCGTCGAGTAGGTGGAGGAGCTCTGCCTCCTGGTAGCGGTAGTTGACGTTGATCGGCACGGCGCGGAGCTTCAAGGCGGCGTAGACGACCTCCAGGTACTCGATGCAGTTGTACAGGTCCACGGCCACGCGGGAGCCGGGTCCCACTCCCCTCCTGCTCAACGCGGAGGCGAGGCGCGCCGCCCGCTCGTCGAGCTCCGCCCAGGTCAGCCGGCGCGCGCCTCGCACCAGCGCCTCGGCATCGGGCACTGCGTCAGCCACGTGCTCCCAGACGGTCGCGATGTTCTCGTCCACGGCACTCCACCGTTCTCCGGAGCGCTCGCCCCCGGGCCGCGCGCCGACCCTACCTGGCCGGCGAGTCCGGCGTGCCAGCATGGGGCGATGGGCACGGTGTCGTCTTCACACCCGACCCGTGACGCTGCGCGCTGCGACGTGCGCCCGATGTCGGTCGACGACGTCGAGGCGGTGATGGCCGTGATCGAGGCCGCGCGGGTCGCACTGACGGAGGCGGAGCTCCGGCCGGCACGCCCAACGAGCTCAGCGCAGGTAGAGGCGCATCGCGTCTCCCATGCCCGCTTCGTGGAGCGTGACGGGCCCGGAGCCTGGGTCGCGACGGACGGGGACCGGGTGGTCGGAGTCGCCGAGTCCGTCCGCCGGGGCAGCTTCTGGGGCCTCTCCATGCTCTTCGTCCATCCCGAATTCCAGGGCAGGGGGGTTGGCGGACAGCTGCTCGAGGCAGCCTCGAGCTACGCAGCCGGCGCCTCCCAGCGCATGATCGAGTCTTCGCCCGATCCCCGGGCCATGCGCCGCTACTTCCTCGCCGGGCTGGCGATGCACCCCGGCGCCGAGCTCGATGGACGTCCAGACCGGCGTGGGATCCCTCCTTCGTTGCCCGGCCGGGAGAGCGACGAGACCGACCTCGATCTCGTCGCCTCGGTGGAGGCGCATCTGGGGCGCTCGCGAACCGAGGACGTGGCCTTCGTGCTGAAAGACGACCGCTGCCGCCTCGACGTGGTGGACACCGGCCCCGGGCGCGGTTGGATGGTCTCGCGGCCGGATCGGCTGCTCATGCTGGGGGCGACCGACGAGAGGACGGCCGCCGCGCTCATGTGGCGGCACCTGGCTGGCTGCGAGGAGGAGACCCAGGCATACGGGCTCACCGCTGCCCAGCAGTGGGCCTTCACCGTCGCCTACGAGGCGCGGCTCTCCGTGCGGGTGACCGGCGCGCTGTTCGTCGACGGCATGGCCGTCCCGGGCCCCTGGCTGCCGTCGGGCTGGTACTTCTGATCCTGTTCCGCCGAACCTTTCCGTTCGATGCAGTGACGCGGAGATTCGGGTTCTACGGCCCTACGAACCGTGCAGATGCTGCCCAAGATCGACTTCGTGGACAGGCCGGGCTCGAATCATCGGGCGGCCCGCTTCGCCGCCCTCGGCGCGGCGGTGGCGAGCCTGCTCGGTGCCACCACCGCGCAGGCGGCAGGCGCGCCACCTGAACCCGCCTTTTACACGTGGCAGGCGCCCGGCGGCGGCACCACTGCCGGGCACCGGGTGATCGCGCTCACCTTCGACGACGGGCCGGGGCCCTTCACCCCCAAGGTCCTCTCGGTCCTCGAGGGCTACGGCGTGCCCGCCACGTTCTTCGAGATCGGGGAGAACGTGACCGAGTACCCCCAGTACACGAAGATGGTGGTGTCAGCCGGGTATCCGGTCGAGGACCACACCTGGAGCCATCCGGACCTCGCGACCTTGCCGGCCGCGCAGGTCGACGCACAGATCGCACGGACCCAGCAGGCGATCCGTTCGCTCACCGGGGAGACCCCGAGGTGCGTGCGTCCCCCCGACGACATCTGGGACTCGACGGTGCTCGGCCAGATCACCGGTGCGGGGCTCACGGCGATGAGCTACTCGATCGACCCGCGCGACTGGTCGATGCCCGGGGTGACAGCGATCGTGAGCAGGGTGCTGGGCGCGGCCTTTCCGGGGGGCGTGGTCGACCTGCACGACGGCGGCGGGACACGCTCGGAGACCGTGGCCGCCTTGCCGAAGATCATCATCGGGCTCCGGGCGAAGGGCTACGGCTTCGTCTCGATCTGCGGATCCCGGGCGACCTCCCCTCGCCAGACGAGCGCCGTCTACGCCTTCGGGCACGCGCCCGCGCCCGGCACGCCGACCGCTTCCGACACCCCGTTCGCAGGTGCCGCGGGGTCCTCGGACGGCTACTGGCTCGCGGAGAGCGGCGGCGGCGTGGTCGCGAACGGCGTCCCCTTCTACGGCTCGATGGGCGGCAAGCACCTCAGCGAGCCGATCGTCGGGATGGCCGCCACCCCCGACGGGCACGGCTACTGGCTCGTCGCAGCGGGCGGCGGGATCTTCGGCTTCGGCGACGCCCGCTCCTACGGCTCGATGGGCGGCAAGCACCTCAGCCGGCCGATCGTCGGGATGGCGACCGACACGGCGACCGGGGGGTACTGGGAGGTGGCCGCCGACGGCGGGGTGTTCAGCTTCCACGCGCCCTTCTACGGCTCGATGGGCGGGCGGGCGACCGGCGACCGGTTCTTCGCCATCGTGGCGAGCCCGGGCGGAGGCGGGTATCTCGTGGTCGGGCAGCACCGCGCCGCTCCGCGCTGACCCCTGACCGGCCGAACGGCGGCGGGAGCACCGAGACGGGATCCGCCCGCACCCGCTAGAAAGTGCCGTGACGACCACCAGGAGGCGCGCGATGAGCGGCGCTGCGAGCGAGGAGCAGACCGTGGGAGCGGCGCAGCAAGCCGTGGCCCGGGCGCACGGGGCGATGGTCTCGAGGACTGCCGCGGTGCGCGCGGCGTACCCCCACCTGCTCGGCGTGGCATACGGCACCGCCCCGCGCCAGACCTACGACCTCTACCTGCCCCGGGCGGAGCCGGCCGGGCCCGTGCTCGTGTTCCTCCACGGTGGCGGGTTCCGCGCCGGCGAGGCTGGCGAGGTCGGCGACCACGGGCTCCCCTACCTTCAGGCGGGCGGGATCTTCCTCGCCATGGGCTGCCGCCTCCGGGGCGGGGATCCCGACCTCGTGAACGGTCTCGTGACGCCGACCACTTCGCAGCGAACCTGGGTTTCGTCGCGCCCGGCGGCGCGGCGGCCGAGGCCGTGAAGTCGATGATGGGCCTCGAGGCGGGCGTACCCGCCCCGAGGCGCGGCTGACGGAAAGCGCCAGCGTGCGCGCCGGGAAGATGGTCGGACCGGGGCGGTTCGTCGTCGCTGAAGCGTCGGACCCGGTCCCGCGCCCTGGCGAGGTCGTCGTGCGCACCCATGCGGCGTCGATCTGCGGCAGCGACTTGCACAAGGTCTTCGAGGGGACCTACGAGGGGGAGTTCCCGGCGCCGGCCGGCTTTCCCGGTCACGAGGGTGTCGGCACGGTCGTGGAGTCGGAGTCCGATCGCTTCCACGCCGGCGACAGGGTGCTCACGGTGCCGTTGCCGGCTGGCGGCGGCTGCTACGCCGAACTGCAGGTCGTCGGCGAGCAGTTCCTGGTGCCGTTGCCGGCTTGCGGCGACCCCGGCCGGCTCCTCATGGCCCAGCAGCTCGGAACGGCGCTGTACGCGTTCCGCCGCTACTGGCCCGGCGGCCGGCCGGCGGCCGGGCTCGCCGTCGCCATCTTGGGCGCGGGCTCGGCGGGCCTGTTCCTCCTCCAGCTGGCGCAGCGTGCCGGCTTCTCGCACACGGTCGTCGCCGACCGCGACCCGAGACGCCTCCGGGTCGCGGCTGAGCTCGGCGCCGACGTGCTCGTCGACACGACGTCCGAGTCCTTCCCCGAGGCTGTCTCGGCTGCGACCCGTGGCGAGGGGGCCGACCTCGTGATCGAGGCGGCCGGTCCTGACGAGTGCCGGACCGCGTGCGTCAATGCCGTCCGCTACCAGGGCCGCGTCGGGTTCTTCGGGCTCCCCGAGCACCCCGGCCTCGTGCCGTTCCCCCTCGCCGCCGCCTTCCGCAAGGGCTTGACGATCGAGATGGCCGGCAGCGCGCAGATCGAACCGGGCCTGCGGTCGTTTCGGGACTCGGTCGAGCTCATCGAAAGCGGCGCGATCGAGGTCGGCCACCTGCTCGAGCCGCGCTATCCCCTCGAGCAGCTCCAAGACGCGATGGAGGCAGCGCGCGATCACGCCGGGGTCAAGGTCTCGGTCGACATCGTTCCCGACATCTGAGGCGGCGCCCGCCGGCGGTGCCCCCTGTCACGGCCACGCCGTGACAGGCCCCGATCCCGTAGGGCGCGGGCAGATGCCATTCTCTTGGCATGGCCGGCAACCCTGGCGAGCGAATGCAGCGGGAGGGCGTCGTGCTCGCCGGCCTGAAGAAGTCCTACGGCTCCGTCGAGGCCGTCCGCGGCGTCGACGTCACGATCGCCCCCGGCGAGACGGTCGCGCTACTCGGGCCCAACGGGGCAGGCAAGTCCACGACCATCGACATGCTGCTCGGGCTCACGCGGCCCGACGCAGGAAAGGTGACCGTGTTCGGCGTCTCGCCGGCCGAGGCAGTGGGATCGGGGAGGGTCGGGGGAATGCTGCAGACCGGCTCCCTTGTCGAGTACCTCTCGGTTCGCGAGCTGGTGGAGGTCGTCGCCTCCCTCTACCCGAACCCGCTCGGCGTCGAGGACGTGCTCGAGGCGACCGGCGCTCAGGGGTTCGCGGCCCAGCGCACGACCGACCTCTCGGGCGGGCAGACCCAACGGGTGCGCTTCGCGCTCGCCCTGGTGGCCAATCCGGACCTGCTGGTGCTCGACGAGCCGACCGCCGCCTTGGACGTCGAGGCCCGCCGCGACTTCTGGTCGACGATGCGCGCGATCGCGAAACTCGGAAAGACCGTGATCTTCGCGACGCACTACCTGGAGGAAGCGGAC
>JAJZMD010000045.1 GCA_021803085.1 Actinomycetes bacterium | reverse complement strand
TCGCGAGGTCGGTGCCGGCGACAGCTCCGGCCGGTGCTCCCCCCTTCCGGTACAAAAGGGTGTACCCGACAGGGTCCTTGTACTCGGGGATCGTCGGCTACGACTCCCCCGCCTTCTACGGCACCTCGGGCCTCGAGTACACCTACAACACATATTTGGGCGTCCACAAGCAGAAGGCGCAGACCCTCGGCCAGCTCCTCAACCCGCCGGGGACAACCACCGACAACATCACGACGACGGTCGTCCCCCAGCTCCAGCAGCTCGCGCGCCAAGAGCTCAACGCGGTGCCCGACACACACAAGGACGGCGCGATCACCGTGCTCAGGGTGAAGACAGCGGCGGTCCTCGCGATGTACTCCAACCCCGCCTACACAAACGCCCCGCTCGCGACACCGACACCGAAGAAGGACCAGGTGGCCGGCCAGGCCGACTTCCGCACGCCGGACCACGAGGGGTTCCTGCCGTACCCGCCGATGGCCACCTACGACGCCTTCGCGCCCGGGTCGACGTTCAAGGTCGTCACCTCCAGTGCCGTCTACAACCTGAAGCCGGCGCTCACGAACTTCACGTTCAAGGTCGCCGGCTGCACGCCCAAGCCCGGGACCCCCGGTGCCATCCCCCAGACGACCAAGCGCATCTGCAACGACTCCACAACCGCGACAGCGGCGAACCCGTGCGGGGGGACGATGGTCCAGATGCTCCCCGAGTCGTGCGACCCGGGGTACGCCGAGCTCGGCCTCGCCATCGGCGGGGTGGACCTCGCGAAGCAGGCCGAGCTGTTCGGGTTCAACCAGACGCCGCCCATCGACATCACCCCGGTCTCGAAGTCCAACTTCCCTTCGCCGGCAGAGCTCGCCCCGACAGGCACGCTGGGCACACCGGGCGTCGCGTACTCCGCGTTCGGCCAGCAGACAGTCACCTCGACCGACCTGCAGAACGCGATGGTCGCCGAGGGCATCGCCAACGACGGGCGCGTCATGACCCCCCACGTCATGTCGGAGATCCGCAACGAGACAGGGGCGCTCGTGGAGCGCTTCAAGCCCACGGTCTACAAGCAGGCGGAGACGGCGAAGGCGGCGAAGGCGGTGGCCACGCTCATGCAGGGAGTCGCGACGACACCCAAGGGCACCGCCTACGGCGTGGGCTTCCCGCCCCAGTGGCGTATTGCGGTCAAGACCGGGACCGCCCAGGCCGGCGTCGGCAACACAAACACGACGGACTGGATGATCGGCTTCGCCCCGGCGTACGACCCCGTGGTCGCGATCTCGGTCGTCGTCCCGCTCCAGGCCCGGAGCGCCTCGGGCGCGTCGATCGCAGGCCCGATCATGAAGGCGATGATGACACTCGCCTTGAAGATCGTCCCGCCCAAGGGCACGCCGCCGCCGACGACGACCACGACGACCACCCCGCCCACGACGACCACCCCGCCCACGACGACCCCGCCGTTCTCGTCGACCACGACGGCTCCTCCCTCGACGACCACCGCGCCGCCCACGACCACGACGACGACGGCGCCCACGACCACGACGGCACCGACCACCACCACCACCACGCTCGTGCCGCCGACCACGGCCCCGGCTGCCACAGCGGGTCAGCCCGCGACGACTGCAGGCGCAGCACGGCGTGCCCACCGCGTCCGGCGTGCGAGCACGGTGGTGTGCGTGGTCCACCCCGACTCGTCGCGCCACCCGCCAGGCTTGGGCCGGCCGCCGCCCACCGAGGGGCGCGCGCGGGCGCGTCCTGATGAACAGGCGTGCAGTGGGACGCGACCTAGGCTCGGTGTCGCATGAAGCCGGTGACGACACAGCGCGTCTTCTCCGGGCGGTACGAGCTGACGCACCTCGTCGCACGCGGCGGGATGGCCGAGGTCTACCGTGCCCGCGACCGGCTGCTCGACCGCCCGGTGGCGCTCAAGGTGCTCTTTCCCGAGCTGTCGGTGGACCGCGCCTTCGTCGAACGTTTCCGCAGGGAGGCGCAGGCGGCCGCGAACCTCTCCCACCCCAACATCGTCCCGGTCTTCGACTGGGGGGAGGACGACGGCACCTACTACATCGTCATGGAGTACATCGACGGCCAGCCGATGTCCCAGGCGCTCAAGGCCGGTGGTCCGATGCCCGCCGGGCGGGTCGCGCAGATCGGCGCTCGCGTGGCCGACGCGCTCGCGTACGCGCACCGGCACGGCGTCGTGCACCGAGACGTGAAGCCCGGCAACGTGCTACTCACCAGCGACGAGCAGGTGAAGGTCACGGACTTCGGGATCGCCCGCGCCGTCAACACCGAAGAGAGCCTCACCCAGACCGGCGCCGTCATGGGTACCGCCACGTACTTCTCGCCTGAGCAGGCCGAGGGGATGGGCGTCGACGCCCGGAGCGACATCTACTCCCTCGGCGTCGTCCTCTTCGAGATGATCGCCGGTCGCCCGCCCTTCCTCGGGGACTCCCCGGTGGCGGTCGCCTCCAAGCACGTGCGGGAGCAGCCGCCCCTTCTGCGCGACCTCAACCCGACGGTCCCGCCCGCACTCGAGGCGATCGTCGCCAAGGCCATGGCCAAGTCGGCCGACCTGCGCTATCAGTCCGCGGCCGACCTCCGGGTCGACCTCCAGCGGTTCGCCGACGGCCGCCCGGTGTCGGCGGCCGATCCCGCGACCACCGCGATGCTGGCCGCCGCCGCCGCCGCCGGGACGACCGCTGCCCTCGACACCGCCCGCACGGGCGTGCTCGCCGCCACGCCGGCGACCCAAGCGGTCCCGGTCGGCGACGGGCAGCGTCCGGGCAGGAACGAGTCCCACGTCTGGCGCTGGGTCCTTCTCCTGCTCGGGCTCCTCGTGGTGCTCGGCCTCGTGATCTACTTCGTCCTGCAGAGCCTCGGGTACATCGGCACATCGAAGTTCACGATGCCGACACTCCGTGGACACACCGTCACCTCTGCAGAGAAGACGCTGCGGTCGGACGGTCTCGTCGTCACGCTGATCACACACCGCATCTCGACAACGGTCCACAAGACAGACGTGATCACGACGGATCCCAAGCCTGGCACGAAGGCCCACAAGGGTGAGCACGTGGAGCTCATCGTGAGCAAGGGAGGGGTGCCCCGGGTCCTCCTCCCGACACTGAAGGGCGAGCAGTGGTCGCGTGCGTACGCCAAGCTGTACAACCTCGGCCTCAAGCCCCACGAGAACCTCCGCGCGAGCACACAGCAATCGGGGACGGTCCTCGGCCAGACACCGGCCGGCGGGCAGCGGGTGAAGAAGGGCTCCGTCGTGACCCTCACAGTCTCCACACGGAATTCCGTCGTTGTGCCGACCGTCATCGGTCAGACGACCGCCGCGGCGGGCAGCAAGCTCGGCGCGACAGGTCTGGCCGCGGGCAACGTCTCCCCGGCCTGCTCGGATCAGTACGGCAACGGGATCGTGACGGGTCAGACACCCAAAGCCGGTCAGCACGTGGCGCCGGGTGCGAAGGTCAACCTCACCGTGTCGACGGGTCCGTGCAACGTCGTGGTGCCCAACGTCGTCGGCGACACCGAGACACAGGCGATTTCGACCCTCTCGGCAAAGGGGCTGAAGGCCGTCCCCTCGACAACCGGAACGTGCGCACCGGGGACAGACGGGAAGGTCGTCTCCGAGACACCCCGTGGCGGCTCGACAGTCAGGACCGGCTCGACAGTGGGCATCGCCGTGTGTAAGAGCACCGTCCCGACACCGACTACGCCGACCACACCGAAGACAACCAAGACAACAACACCGTTGCCGGCCCACACAAAGGCGGGAGCGGCCTCGCCGGCTCCACCGCCCAAGCGGCGCGGCTGAGGGCGAGGGCGCTCCGCCCGCAGCCCCTTACCTGCCCGCCGATCGCTTCCCAGTTCCCGCCACCGAC
>JAJZMD010000198.1 GCA_021803085.1 Actinomycetes bacterium | reverse complement strand
GGTGTGGTTCTCCATGTCCCCCGAGGACGCCCACGTGCTCGCCCGCCACGTCGCCCCCGAGGTCTCCGAGCACGACCTCTCCCACCTCGGCGCCTACACGGCTGCGGCACGCCTCGTCGTCGACGGCGAGGAGACCCCCGCCTTCACGCTGCGCACCCGCCCCGCACCACCGCCCCAGCCCGGCCGCGCCGACGCGGTGCGGACCGCCAACCGGGCCGCGCACCACCGGCCCCGCCCCGAGGACACGATGCCCCTCGCCGGACGCACGCTTCCTGCCGGCACGCGCACCGCCGCCGCCAAGGGCGAGAGCAACGACAGCGCCGGCACGGTCACCGCCATCGCCGAAGCCCGAGCCGCCCGGGAGACCCGGCGGGCCGAGCCACGCCCCGAACCGGGGGACGTCGAGCCGGGGCTCCACGAGGGGCTCCATAACGGGCTCCGTCAGGGGCTCCACGAGGGGCTCCGACCTGGATTGGAGCCCTCGGGACCGGCTGAACCACCAGCACACGGCGCCGGAGAGGGCTCCACCGCGCCGGCGGACTCAAGGGGTAGGGGGGTATGAGCTCGCTCGATCATGCCGGCCAGGGGCCGGTCCGAACTGCGTCGGCTGGCACTGGGTCGGCTGGCACTGGGTCGGACTGGGCTGGAGCCGCTGGGCCGGTCGCGCCGGCAGCTGGTCCATCCGCTCCGGCATCGCCGGCAGCTGCAGCCAGCGCCGCTCGGTCGTCGACGACTCGGTCCCTGGCAGCTCAGCTCCCGTCCGCATCCGTCTCGGCAGGTGGTCCGGCGCCGTCAGGCGCTCCGCATCGCCTCTCGCCACAGCCCGACGGCGCTCCGCATCGCAGTGGGCCGAGCGACACCAGCCGCCGTGGCTGGCGGGACCTCGACACCCGGCTTCTCGCCGTCCTCGGCCGGCTCACCGAACGCGACCGCCGGCTCTGCCGCCTGCTCGATGACCACCGGGTGCTCACCAGCTCCCAGGTCGCCGACGTCTGCTTCACCGGGGAGCGCCGAGCCCGGATGCGCCTCGCCGAGCTGTACGCTCTCGACGTCCTCGACCGCTTCCGACCACGGCACGGTGGCAGCCCGGTCCCCTTCCACTGGGTCCTCGGCCCGCTCGGCGCCGCCCTCGTGGCCGCCGAGCACGGCGTCGAGGTGGCTGACCTCGCCTGGCGCCGCCGCCTCGTCGGTGACCTCGCCGCCAGCCAGCGCCTCGCCCATCTCGTCGGGACCAACGGCCTCTTCTGCGCCCTCGCCCGCTCGGCTCGCACCTGGGCGGGCTGCATCCTCGAGGAGTGGTGGTCCGAGCGGCGCTGCGCCGCCGAGTGGGGCGAGGTCGTCCGCCCCGACGGCTACGGGGTGTGGACCGAGCACGCCACCAGCCTGCCGTTCCTCGTCGAGTACGACAACGGCACCGAGCGCCTGGAGCGCCTCGCCCGAAAGCTCGACGGCTACGCCCGCCTCGCCCAGGCCGCCGGCCATCCCAACTGGGTCCTGTTCAGCTTCCCGAGCCCACGCCGTGAGGCCGAGGCCCGCCGGGTGCTCTGCCACCCGGTCGTCCCGGTCGCCACCACCACGCGGGCCGGCGGTGGCGCACCAGACGGCCCGGTGTGGCTCCCCGCCGGCTCGACCGGCACAGCACGCGTCCGCCTGGTCGAGCTGGCCGGGCTGTCCCTCGCCGGCGCGTGAGCATCGCCCTCGACGACAGCGCCATTTCCGGGTTCGCCACCAAGGCCGCTGCTGCGGCCGGCGGGCTCGTCCTCCTCGTCGCGCTCCTCGGCGCCGGGGCCGGGGCGGGCATCGCCTCGCTCCTGGGCGGTGGAGACGCCGCCCCATCGGCGACGGCCACGAGCGCGATTCCCCCGGCGATGCTCGCCCTCTACCAACAGGCCGCAGCCACCTGCCCCGGCCTGCCCTGGACGGTGCTCGCCGCCATCGGCACGATCGAGTCCGACAACGGCCAATCGACTCTGCCGGGAGTCCAGGCTGGGCTGAATTTCGCCGGGGTCGCCGAAGATATCTGGACGTGGGATCAGGTCCTGTGGCACGTGAGGGACGGAGACTCGTTGGTACGTGCCTCTGGCGTATCGGCAACGTGTGAGGCACGTGCGGCAGCTGATGGTCGTCACACCTCGTCAATAGGGTCCCGGCTTGATGGTGGCCGTCTATCGAGCGTGGCGTGCGGTGTCTCCGAGTGACGGGGCGGTGTCGTGGGTGGTGGTCGACGACGACGTGGGCCTGCACGTGGAGGCGTGTGAGTTCTTGGCCGGGCTGCGGGGCCGAGACCGCTCGGTCAACACCGAGCGGGTGTACGCCGGGCGAGTGGCGCTGTTCTTGTCGTGGTGCGCCGCGGAAGGCATCGAGTGGGGCCACGTCCGGCTGGACCAGATGGCCCGCTTCAAGCGGTGGCTGGTCGCCGAGCCGCTGCCGTCACGGCGTCGAGGCGGGAAGGGCCCGGCCCGCTATCGCTTGCCGGCGACCGCGGACGCGGTGTTGGGGTCGGTGTGCGAGTTCTTGCGCTTCTGCGCCCTGCACGACCTGGTGGACCCGGCGGTGGCAGCCAGGCTCTACGAGTCGCGGTTCTTGCGGTTCCTGCCACCGGGCCTCGAGGCAGGTGAGGATGGCCGGCGGCGCACGGTGCGCTCCCGGATGCTCAAGTTCTCGGTGCCAGAGGCGCCGTTCGAGTTCGTCGAACCCGAGCGGGTCGAGGAGTTGGTGGCGGCCGCTCGCAACAGCCGGGACCGGTTCTTGGTGACCTTGGTGGCGATGACGGGCATGCGCATCGGCGAGACGCTTGGCCTGCACCGCGAGGACATGCACTTCCTGGCCGACTCTCGCCTCTTGGGCTGTGCGGTCGCCGGTGCGCACGTGCACGTCCGGCGACGCCCGGACAACGCGAACGGGGCGCTGGCGAAGTCACGCTTCGCGCGCTCGATCCCGGTGCCCGAAGCGGCAGTGACCCTGTATGCCGACTACGCCCACGAACGTCACCAGCGCCTCGGCGACGGCGACGACGGCCCGCTGGTGTTCGTCAACCTCTACCGCCAACCGCTGGGCGGCCCCCTCGGCTACCAAGCCGCCAAGGCGATGTTCGACCGCCTGGCCCGCTCGACGGGCATCGCCGTGCGGCCGCACCTGTTGCGCCACACCGCGGCGACCACCTGGCTGCGCCAAGGGACGCCGCGCGACACCGTCCAGCACCTGTTGGGCCATGTCAGCCCGTCGTCGATGCAGCCCTACCTGCACCCGGGCGAGGCGGACAAGCGGGCCGCGGTGGAACGGGCCGCCACTTGGGCCAAAGGCCAGCAGTGAGCAGCCTGGCCGTCCCCGCCGAGCCGCTACCGCGTCTGACACCGCGCCTCGACCACGAGGCGTGGGTGGCGTTCCTCCAAGCAAGGCTCTTCCCCGTCGGTGAGTGGCGGCCCGGCGAGTTCGATCCGCTGCGGTGGCTGTTCAGCGGCGACCCAGGCAACCCGATGACCACCTCGACCTGCTGCCTGGTGGCCGCCTGCACCAGCGTGGTTGCCTCTCGACAGATGTGCAACGCCTGCGAGAGAGCGATGGCCGACGGCGGTCTCGATCGGGACGAGTTCGTGGTCAGCTACCAGCCGCCGCTTCGGCACCGGGCGCTGACCGGCGAAGCGTGCGTGGTCACCCGGGACGGCGTCAGATGTCAACGGCGGCGGATCAGCAACCAGACCGGGATGTGCCAGTTCCACTCCGGGAAATGGAACCTGCGCGGTCACCGGCTGGGGATCACGCTCGAGGAGTGGTGCCACACGGTGGCTCAGCCACTGCCGCTCCGACCGGCCTGCCTGGTCGCAGGCTGTCGGGCCGACGCCCGCCTTGACGTCAGATTGTGCGGTCGGCACTTTCGGGACTGGCGTCTCGGCCAGGCCCGCCTTGTGGCGGGGCAGCGTCGGGGGGCGGAGGAGTGGGCCGCGGGCCGCCTGCAGCGTTTGCGGGTCAACCAGTTCAGCCTGGCCGCGCTGGCACCGACGGTGCGGGTGGAGGTGCTCTACGCCCTCCAGCAGCGCGACCGCCAAGGATTACGTCTCGATCCCCAGGCAGTGCGGACGCTGGTGCCGGCGCTGGCCGGGCTGGAATCCCTGGCCACTACCTCCGAAGCCGACAGACACAGCCGGGTCGGCCACCGCGGCATCGACGCCTCCTACGGGCGGCTTACCTGGCGGGTCATCGATCTCACCTTCGAGGCGTTCCGCGGGCTCACCCACACCGACCGGGACACCTGGGACGCCTTGGCGTTGGACCTCGAAGCGCCCCGCCCAGGGCGGCGCCCCAACCGGGCCACGATCGACTTCAGCCAGATCAGCCAAACCTGGCTGCGAGAAGCCACCAAACAGTGGGTGACCACCGTGCGGCCAGGGACGAGCGATGTGAAGCGAGCTGTGCAGGCCGCCACTTTGGCGTCGGTCGCCCTGGCCCGGCGGGCCGGCGGCGGCGAGGACCTCGCCGGTCTGGGGTTCGCCGAGGTGACTGCGGTCTACGAGGCCTTCAAGGCCGCCTGCGGCACCGAGGGGCAGCTCTATCACAGTCACTACCGGCGGGGTCTGTGGGCCCGGTTCTGGGCGGTCATCGACCTCGGACGCGCCAGCGGCTGCTTGGAGCGGCTACCGGGCAGCTTCGTGCGTCACAGCTCGCATCGCATCGTTGCTGTCGAATCCAACGAGGAGCAGATCGGCAAGGCGCTCCCCGAGACGGTGATCGCTCAGCTCGACGCTCATCTCGATCTGCTCGACGGCGGTCGCACCTACGGGACGTTGTGGTCGAGAGCCGACGCCAAGGCGCTCTTCCAGGCGGCTTACGTGGTGCTGCGCGACACCGGGCGCCGTCCCGGCGAGCTGGTGTCGCTCGGCGTCGACTGCCTCGAAGTCGACGCCGGCGAGTACGCCCTGGTCTATGACAACCACAAGAAAGGCCGGTTGCGACGGCGCCTGCCGATCACCACCACCACCGCCGGGGTGATCGGGGCCTGGCGGGAGTATCGGGCCGGGCTCCTGCTGCCGGCGGCGGCGAATCCGTGGCTGTTCCCGGCCTGCAATGAGACGTCGGGGCCGGGGCATCTGACCACCATCCGGCTGTCCCAGGCCTTGCGAGCCTGGGTGGACGCCATCCCCGTCCTCCACAGCGACCTGCCCGGCCCTGACGGCACTCCGCTGCCGTTCGAGCGCAAAGCGATCTTCGCCTACGCGTTCCGTCACTCCTACGCCCAGCGCCACGCGGATGCCGGGGTCGGGGTGGAGATCCTCAAAGAGCTCATGGACCACCGGGACATGAAAGTCACCCAGGGCTACTACACGGTCAGCCTGAAACGGAAGCGCCAGGCCATCAAGATCATGAGCCGCTACGTCCACGACCGCGACGGCATCCCCCAGCCGGGGCCGGGATCGACGACCAGCTACGAGCTTCGCTCGGTGGCTGTCCCCTTCGGCAACTGCATAGAGCCGTCCAACGTGAAGGCGGGTGGGAAAGGTTGTCCGATCCGCTTCCAGTGCGCCGGTTGCGGCTTCTACCGTCCCGACCCGTCCTACCTGCCGGCCATCGAGACCCACATCAACGCGCTGCGCGCCGACCGCGAGACCGCCGTGGCCATGGACGCGGACGACTTCGTGGTCCGGAACCTCTCCGATCAGGCCGAGGCGTTCGGCCGTGTCGCAGAAGTGATGCATGACCGGCTGGCGAGCCTCCCAGAACAAGACCGCGCCGAGGTCGAAGCCGCGAGCGCCACCCTGCGCAAGATGCGCGCCGGACGAGACGACACCGCTGACCGCCGGCTGATCCCCCTGCGAGTCGAAGGGGATCGGTGAGCGCACCCTCGAAGGTCCCGAGCTCGCGAGCCGACCAGATGATCGACGTGCGCCGGGCGGAGGCCGCCGTCAAACGGGCTCGGGTGGCCGCCGCGCTGCAGCAGATGGCCGGCGAAGGCACGCCGATCACCTTCGCCGGGGTGGCTCGGGCGGCCGAGGTGTCCACCTGGCTCGTCTATGCCCCCGGGATGCGCCAAGCCGTCGAGGCCGCCCGCGCCCGCCAGTCCAGCAACCCGCACCTCCCGGCGCGTCAGCGCCACGGACGGGACCCCGACTCCGCCACGGCGACCGACCTGGCGCTGGCACGGGCCGAGATCGCCCGGTTGCGGGCCGAACGCGACGAGCAGCGACGCCAGCTGGCGCTGGCGCTCGGCGCCCGCATGGACGAGATGGCCAAGGCCGACCTGGTCGCCCGCCTCGACGAGCTGGCCCGCCACAACGCGCAGCTGGTGGCGGCCGCCGCGCAGCACCGATCCGACGACGCCGCCTTAAAGGCCCGCGTCGTCGAGCTCGAAGACGACCTCGCGGCAGCGCGCACCAGCCTGCGCCGCATGATCCGCACCGAGAACTCGGCCCCAGCGCGCCCATAGCTCCGCCGGGCCGTCGCGGCGACGGTCCGGGTCCCGAGCGCTTCACCTCGCCGCCACCGTCGGGCTTCGCCGGACCCATCGCCCGGCGCGCCCCAACCACCGAAAGGAGCACGCCCATGTCCCTGCGCACCGTCGGGATTTTCGGAGTCGGACTGGTAATGGCCGTGGTCGTCATCGCAGCCGCCGCCGGCGGTCTCGTCTCGCTGGTCTTCGCCGGCTCGACCCTGCTCTCCTCCGACATCCTCCCTTCCTCGCAGGCCGTTTCTGCGATCCCCGCCGGCTACCTGCAGACCTTCGAGGTGGCGGCCGCCACCTGTCCGGGGCTGCCCTGGAGCGTGCTGGCGGGCATCGGGCGCGCCGAGACCGACTTCGGCGCGGATACACAGACTTCGTCCGCCGGAGCCGTTGGCCCAATGCAGTTCCTGCCTGCGACCTTTGCCGCCTACGACACCCCGGTCCCGCCCGGCGGGGCCGATCCGCCCAGCGCCTTGGATCCCACCGACGCTATCTACGCAGCCGCCCGGGACCTCTGCGCCAATGGGGCCAAGGATGGCGCCGACATCCCCGGCGCCATCTACGCCTACAACCACTCGAAGGCCTACGTCGCCGAGGTCCTCTCCTACGCCGCGGCCTACGCCGCGCCCGCGCCCGCCTCGACTGCCCCCACCCCGGCCGCGGCCGAGGCGGTCAGCTACGCCCTGGCCCAGATCGGCACCCCCTACCGATGGGGCGGCGAGTCCCCCGGCGTCGGCTTCGACTGCTCCGGGCTCACCCAAGCCGCCTGGGCCGCGGCCGGGATCGCCATCCCCCGCACCTCAGAAGCCCAGTGGTCGGGTCTCCCGCACGTCCCTCTCGACGCCATCCAACCCGGCGACCTGTTGTTCTTCAACCCCGGGGAGTTCATCGCCGGCCTGCCCGGGCACGTCGGCATCTACATCGGCAACAACGAGATGGTCGACGCCCCCCACACCGGCGCCACCGTCAGGATCGAGAACCTCGCCACCTGGCCGACGCCCTTCGGCGCCGCCCGGCCAGCCGCGCTCACCACCAACGCAAGCACATCGTGACCCGCCACGATGCCGGCACCACTCGACGTGCTGCCCGCACTGGCGCCGCCGATGGGACAGGCTCATAGCTGTGACGGAAGAGGGCTCGAGCAATGGGCGAGGCGCCTCGGTGTTCGCCCAAGCCGGCTACCGCCGGCTGTGGGCCGCCCGCACGGTCAGCCAGTGGGGCGACGTCGTGCAGTTCACCACCATGGCGCTGCTCGTCTTGCGCCTCACCGGCTCGGGCCTGGGTGTCTCGGGGGCGGTGGTCGCCGAGGTGCTCCCTGTCGTGGTGCTCGCACCGCTCGCCGGCCCCCTGGTGGACCGCCTGCCCCGGGTAAAGGTGATGGTGGCCGCCGACGTGGGCCGGGCGCTCCTCGCCTCCGGGCTGGCCGTCTGGCACGGCCAAGTCGCCATCGCCTATGCCGTCGCCTTCGGCCTGTCTGCCGGGTCGGTGTTCTTCAACCCGGCCGCCGGCTCCCTGCTGCCGACCCTCGTCGAAGACAGCCAGCTCGTCGCCGCCAACAGCGGCATCTGGTCCGCCGCGGTGCTCAGCCAAGTCGTGCTCGCCCCCGTCGCCGGCGTGCTGGCCGGCACTGTCGGCTACACCGCGGCGTTCGCCCTCAACGCCGCCAGCTTCGCCATCAGCGCTGTGCTCCTTGGCGGCCTTCGCTCTGGTGAGGCGCCCCGCCCGGTCACCACCACCAGCATGTGGCACCAGGGCCGCCAAGCCCTCGGGCTGCTCGCCGCCGACCGGCTGCTGCGAGCTCTCGCCCTCGCCCAGGGTCTCGCTGCTCTCTCCGCCGGGGCCACCAGCGCCCTGCTCGTTGTCCTCATCCGCCGCCACGTCCACGCAACGACCACCGACTACGGCCTGGCGCTGGCCGCCATCGGCGTCGGCGCCTTCGCCGGCCCGCTCATCCTCAGCCGGCTCCGGCCCACCGCCCACGACGCCCGCATCGTCTTCGGCGCATTCGGCTTGCGCGGCGCCGTCGACCTCATCCTGGCCACGGTCACCGCTCTGCCCGCCGCCCTCGGCGCCTTGGTCGGCTACGGGCTCGGCACCTCCACCGGCAACGTCTCGTTCTCCTCGCTCATCCAGCGCCACGTCCCCGACGACACCAGGGGGCGGATCTTCTCCGCCTTCGACCTCATCTGGCACTCCGCCCGGCTCGTCAGCATCATCGCCGGCGGAGCCATCGCCGATGCCTGCGGCATCCGGACCGTCTACTACGCCGGGGGCGTCCTGCTCATCCTCGCCGCCCTGACCGGGATCAGCGCTATCCGTCGACAGCCAACCCCGGATGCCACAGAAACCTGACCCGCAGGCCACGTGCCTCACGTCCCTCAACACAGAAAAGAACCCTCTACCAGCACATTTGCGCTCCGACCTCAAGATAACCGAAGGTCCCATGCAGTTCGAACCAGCCACCTTTGCCGCCTATGACGAGCCGGTCCCGCCCGGGGGCGCCAACCCGCCCAGCCCGTACGACCCGACCGATGCGGTGTACGCGGCGGCCCGCATGCTGTGCGCCAACGGCGCGGCCAACGGCGCCGACCTCATCCAGGCCATCTTCGACTACAACCACGCGTCCTGGTACGTCAGCGAGGTCATGTCCCTCGCACAGACCTACGGGCAGACCCAGGCCCAAACCATCGCCGCCGGCACCTCCGGAGGCGTCGCCGTCGACTGGGCCCTCGCCCAGGTCGGCACCCCCTACATCTGGGGCGGCGAGACCCCCGGTGTCGGCTTCGACTGCTCCGGCCTCGTCCAGGCCGCCTACAAGGTCGCCGGGATCAGCCTTCCCCGGGTCGCCCAGGACCAGTACGACGGCACGGCCAAGCTCGGACTCGGCAACCCCGTCGAGCCAGGTGACCTGATCTTCTTCGGCGGCGGACCGGGCGACGTCACCCACGTCGGCATCTACGTCGGCAACGGCCAGATGGTCGATGCCCCCCACACCGGAGCGGACGTCCGAGTCGAAGCCACGCCGACTACCCCAGGGGCGTCCTGGGGGACCGACGTCGTCGTCGGCGTCACCGACCCGACGGCGTGAGAGCCACTAGGTTATCAACTTCGCGTATCGCTTTGACGACACTGCTGGTACGATGTCGACCATGAGCACGACGAGCGTGGCACCGGAGGTCCGCAAGCGGGTCCTCGCCTCGCGGGACCGTTTCTGGCGTCCCGAGGACTTCGCCGGCTCCCCCGGCGCGGTCGCCCAAGCCCTGTCGCGGCTGGCTCGCTCCGGGGAGGTGCGCCGTGTCCGGCGCGGCCTGTACTGGCGCGGCGCGCCGACCCGGCTTGGCATGGCTCCCCCGCCACCGGGTCGCCTCGCCAGCGCGGTCGTGGGCGGCACCGGCTCCGGTCCGGCCGGATGGAGCGCCGCCCTGGCTCTCGGCCTGTCTACCCAGGTGCCCCGCCGGGAGGCGGTCGCCGTGCCGGGCAGATCACCTCGCAGTCCCGGCTCTGTCCGCTACGTCAGCCGTGCGGCGAGCACCAAGCGTCGCGACGAGCGGCTGCGCCCGACCGAGGTCGCGCTGTTGGAAGTGCTGCGGGACTGGGACGGCCTCGTCGAGGTTCCCGCCGCCGACGCCGTCGCGCGGATCGCTCGGCTCGCCAACGACGGCACGGTCCGTCTCGACCGGGTCGCCCGGGCATCGGAGACCGAGCCGCCCCGGGTCCGCGAACGGCTGCGCCGCCTCCTCGTCGCGCTCGGACGGGCGGACATGACCGACGTCGTCCGCCCGGCGCGCAGCCGGTCCGTCCGCCGCGATCCAGCCCTCGCCGGCTGAGGCGGTGGCCCGCTTCGCTGACCTGGGCGAGTTCGCCCCGACCCTCGACGCCGCCGCCGAGCGTCTTTCGATCAGCCCCACCGCGATCGAGAAGGACTACTGGGTCAGCCAGGTCCTCCGCGTGCTCGGCCGCGACTTCGGCGGTGACTTCATCTTCAAAGGCGGCACCAGTCTTTCCAAGGGCTACCGGCTGGTGGAGCGATTCTCGGAAGACATCGACGTCCTCGTCCTGCCCGGAGAGCGGGGACGGGGGACGACCGACAGGCTCATGACGGCCATGGCCGACGCCGCGGCCACAGATATCGGCGGCTCCGCCGTTGGAGTCGGAGGAAGCGAGACCGGCCGGCACCGCTCCTACCAGATCGCCTACCCCGCCACCCGAGCGCCGACCGCGCTCATCCGCACCAGCGTGCTCCTCGAGATGGGTGTCCGGGGCGGGCCCCATCCCCACGCGCCCGTGCCGATCAGCTCCCTCCTCGGCGACGTGCTCGAGGCCGCCGGGACCGATCTCGGCGAGTTCGACGACCTGAAGCCGTTCGAGGTCGCCGTCCTTCACCCGGGACGCACGCTCCTCGAGAAGCTCGTCCTCATCCACGCCCTGGCCCAGCAGCTCGACGCCAGCGCCGGCGGGTCCATCGACCGGCGCAGCGGCCGGCACTTCTACGACGTCTACCAGCTCTTGGGGGACCGACAGGTGCTCGACCTGCTCGCGGATCGAGATCAGACCGAACAGGTGATGCGCAGCGTCAAGGAGATCAACCAGGCCTTCTTCGGAGGCGACGGCATCGAGGTTCGCCCGGCGGGCGGCTTCGCCATGTGCCCGGCTTTCGATCCGACCAGCGACATCTCGACCCGGCTCCGAGCCGCCTACGAGTCCACCATGCCCGAGCTGTACTTCGGCGCCAGCCCACTTCCTACCTGGGACGAGATCTGCGGTCGTGTCACCGAGCAGCACACGCTGCTGTGAACAAACGTGGCCCGGCGGCATGAGAAAGGATCGCAGCGGAGAAACATGAGATCCGGAGCTGACGCCGAGCGGCTGGTATCGCCGTATGAAGGCCCGATCCAGCTGCGCGGCCTTGCTTTCCGGGCCCAGCGGAGGTCTCATCGCCACCGGTAGGCGACCAGGAAGGAGACGGCCGTGTGGCGAGTCGCGATCTACGCCAGGGAGGCGCCCGGGCGCGCCGGGCAGGCGAGGCTTGACCGGCAGGTGGCCAGCCTCGCGGCGCAGGTAGTCCGCCAGCCGGGGTGGTGCCACGTTGCCACCTACGCGGACCAGGGCGCCGGCACTGTCCGGCCGGGCCTGTCCCGAATGCTCGCCGACGCGCGGAGCTACTTCGACCTGGTGGTGGCCGACGGGTACGGACGCCTGTCGCCGGACCACCGTGAGCTGCAGGCACTTCTGGCCCAGCTGGGCGGCGCGGGGGTGCGGGTCGTGGTCCTTCGGCCCGCCGCGAGTCGGCGCTTCGCCCGTCTCGTGGCCAACATGGCGCTGGCCGATCTGGTTGGCGCCAGTGCCCGGTGACCGCGGCTGTTCACCGGGTCGTGAATGGCGCCATCGGGAGGACCAGCTGGCGGCTACCTCGAACGGCCGCGTCCCAGGAACACGACACGGACAGCGACAGGGCACGCCCCGCTCCGATCACCCGAAAGCGGCTACGCGGCTCGTCTCTTGCGGTCGGCAATACGTACCCGACCGCGCTTCACGCTGTCACCTACCACGGTGACGGCTGGGACTGGCCGTCCCAAATTATGACTCTCCATCCCGTGTCCAGTCGCCGAGTCTCGGGAGGACTCTCGCATTCGTGTGCAGGTACAGTGCAACTCCGTCCCGGAAGTCATCGATCGCGACGGTCTGCGCGTCCTCCAGCGGGTCATTTGACGGCATCAGGAAGCAGGCCGTGCCGATCGACCCAGCCGTTCTCTGCACAGCTCGGCCAGCCGGTTCAAGGCGGGCGACGTGTAGGCGGACTCAGCGTCCATCAGTTGTGCGACGAGCATGACGTTGGGGTCGCTTGGAGACGTGTCGGAACGGGCACCGATGGCGGCATCGGATCGGGTCGTCGTCCATTGGACCGTCCTGTCCGCCAGGGCTTTCAGTCGAGGATCGTTCGGGTCCCAGTCTCGGGCATTGTCGTAGGCGAGGTAGATGCGCCGGAACTCGGCATCGTCGAGTGCCGCTCGCTTCTGCATCGTCCACTCTGGAACCACCTCGGGCGAGAGTGCGGCAAGAAGAATCCAGCCGTCGCGTTCGATCTGCACGCCTTGTTCGCTCACACCGATCTCCCGCAGGTCGTTGAGCATCTCAGCGACCTCAGATGGCAGGACGAGTTGGTCACCGGCAAGGAGACCGAGGAGTTGCTGACGCCGGTGCTCCACTTGGATGATCTGCTGTTGCAGCGCCTCGTCGATCCCGGCGACCGCAGCGCCGAACTCATCGGGGTCAGCGCTGAGGAGATGGCTGATCTGAGCGAGCGGCACGCCTGCATCGGCAAGGACCTTGATCCGCACGAGATCAACAACGGCCTGTGCGCCGTAGCGGCGGTAGCCAGAGTGATCCCGGACGGGCTCTGGGAGCAGACCGACCCGGTGGTAGTGACGGATCGCCCGAACAGTGACGCCGCAGTGGTTGGCCAGTTGGCCGATAGTCAGGAGCTTCGCCATCAGGCCACCACTGGTGAATCTCGGTTGTACAGCTTCACCGCCCACACGAATCCAACCAGGGCGATACCGGCACACCAGGCGACGGCCACAAGACCGTGATGACCCATCGGGGTCCCGATGAGGAGACTCCGAAAAGTGTCGATGATCGAGGAGAACGGCTGGTACTCGGCGAAGGCCCGCACGCCTGCGGGCATCGTGGCAGTAGGAGCAAAGGCACTGCTCACGAACGGGAGCACAAGGAGGATGAGCGAGAGACTGTTTGCTCCCGCTGGCGTCTTCGCCAGCAACCCGAAGGCAACAGTCAGCCACGAGAGCGCCATGCCAAGAAGGGCGTAAAGCCCAATGGCGGCGAGCCAGTCGAGGGCGTCGGCGTTCGGCGAGAACCCGAGGACGAGTCCGAACAAGCACACTGCCGCACCCGTGATGAGCGTACGGACGACACTCCCGGTCACCGGTCCGGCAAGGACAGAAGGACGCCAGATGGCCATCGTCCGGAAACGGGCGATGATCCCCTCGCCCATGTCGGCATTCACGCCAAGCGCCGTCGATTCAGCGACCGAAGCAGCGGTCATCACGAGGATTCCAGGGAGCACGTAGTCGATGTAGCCGCCGCTGACAGCGCTACCGAGCCCCGCTCGAAGCGCGTGGCCGAAGACACCATCGAAGAGAAGCAGGAAGAGCACCGGCACAAGGAGTCCGCTGATGGTGACCATCGGGAAGCGCACTGCATGCCGTACGTCTCGACGCAGCATGGTCGTCGTGTCAGCGAGTGCCAAGGATGGGGATGTCATTAGGCCACCTCACTCGAGCTCGCAGTGGACGGTTCATGTCTGCTGCCAGTCAGGGAGAAGAAGACGTCGTCGAGGTCTGGTGGCTGAGCAGAGAGGCTCTCCACGTTGATCCCGAGCCGCTCAAGCCGGTCGAGCACCTGCCGGATACCAGCAACGCTCCCGTCTCTCGCAAGTTCGAGCGACAGGCCGTCCTCACTCAGCTTGGCGCCGTTGAACTCCAGAACCGCAGCGGCGAGCGCATCATCTTCAGCGAAGTGGAGCCGGATGCGCCCACCCGGTGCCCGCTTCTTCAACTCGGACGGCGTGCCTTCTGCGACCAAGGCACCACGGTCGATGAGGGCTACTCGATCTGCGAGGCGATCTGCTTCTTCCAGATACTGCGTCGTCAGCAGGATGGTCACCCCATCGGCGACCAAGTCTCGGACGATCCGCCAGAGCACCTGTCGCCCCCGCGGATCGAGGCCAGTCGTCGGCTCGTCGAGGAAGACAATCCGGGGCTCGCCCATGAGGGTCATCGCAAGATCGAGTCGGCGGCGCATCCCGCCTGAGTAGGTGGTTACCGGGCGATCCGCTGCCTCGGCCAGCTCGAAGCGCTCCAGGTTTCGTGCAATCCGCTCCTTCGCCACCGCCCGCGGCATGTGGTGCAACCTGGCCATCAAGGCAAGGTTCTCCCTGCCGGTGAGGATCTTGTCCACGGCGGAGAACTGGCCAGTGACGCCGATCGCGGCCCTGACGGCCTCGGGCTCAGCCACGACGTCGTGACCGAACACGGTCGCCCGGCCCGCATCCGGTGCCATAAGGGTTGCGAGGATGCGCACCGTCGTCGTCTTCCCAGATCCGTTGGGGCCGATGAGTGCCGTGACCGAAGCCTCGGGTACTGCCAAGTCGAGACCGGTGAGAGCGGCCTGGTTGCCGAAGGCTTTGGATAACCCCACTGCGTCGATCGCCAGCCGTGGGACACGCTCCCTCGGTGTGGGTTGCCGTATGTGATTCTGCATACGTCCATCTTGCAACCCTGACGCGAGGTCAATGTCAAGCGGTTACCGGTCGTCGGGAGCGGCCTTCCCTCGGGGCTCCTGATCACAGTGAGGTCACCCGCTTCACGACGGGTGCCACACACTCCGAATAGCCAGCGCGCCCCACTGCCGTAGGCTGACCCGGCCTCCGCCGATCGGCGCTACTTGGTGGCGAGCACGACGACGAGCGCGCCGAGCCACAGACAAGGGCCGGCCGGGATCACACGAGCCCGCTGACCGCTGTGTCGTGGCCGCCACACGACGATGGCCACCAGAGCGGCGACCCAGCCGAGGATCACCCCGGTGGAGAGCGCCGACCAGCTCACCCACCCGAGGACGAGGCCGAGCAGGCCGCCAACGGTGACGTCGGCGAGGCCGAGCCGCTGGCCGCCGGCCACCATGGCGATCGCGAGGTAGAAGGCGGCGATAGCGGCCATGGCGATGGCCGCCCGGCCGAGCGGCCACCACCGGCCGTCGGCTGCTGCTGCAGCGGCCAGAAGCCCGACACCGACTGGGTACGACGGCAGCAGCAGCGCGTTGGGCATCGTGAAAGTGCGGGCGTCGATCACCGCGGCGACGGTCAGCACGGCCCCGAGGTAGAGGTAAGCGGCGAGCGGCGCCGTCCACCCGAACCGCCACACGAGCGCAGCTCCGACCGCAGTGACCGAGGAGACGGTGAGCGCCCGCCAGCGTGCCGGAGCCAGGGCGGGGGCGAGGGAGTCGCCGATCACCGCGGCAGCCGGACGCGGTCTGGGTCTGGCCGGCGCTCGGGGTCGGCGGTGAGCTGGCGGTAGAGGTTGGCGGTGGCGCCCTCGACGTCGAGGCTGAGCTCGGCGAGCCGACCCTGCAGCAGGCGCCAGACGTCGGTCACCGCGCCGGGGCGGCCGTGGGCGGCGTGGAGGACCATGAGCCGCCGGTAGGGCTCCTCGGCATAGCGGTCTCGGGTAATGGCCTGTTCGAGGACCTCGACGGCGGCGTCGGGGCACCCGGTCTGTTCCTCCAGCTCGGCCAGGCGCAGGTGGGCGTCGAGGGACCGGCGGTGAAGGTCCTGGCGGACCGGCTCGACCCACGGCCAGTCCATCCCGGCCAACAGATCGCCCCGGTACACCTCGACCGCCCGGCGCAGCGCTGCCCGAGCGACCTCGTCGTCGTCGGTCCGGGAGGCCTCGCCGAGGGCGGCCTGGAACTCCCACAGGTCACAGGCGATCTCGGTGCTACACGGCCGGTAGTGCTCGCCGGCCTTGGTGAGCACCTCAAGGTCGCCGCCACCGACGTCTCGGAGCCGGGCCCGCAGGTCGCTGAAGGACCGCCAGAACTGGCCGTGGACCCGGCCGGGCGCGGTGTCCGGCCACAGGGCGTCGACGGCCTCGTCGCTCGTCGCCCCCTCGGGGCGCAGCAGGCACCAGGCGAAGACGTCACGGGCCCGGGCGCGAAGCCCGGTCACCACCAGCTCGCCATGCACCGCCACCTCGAAGTGGCCGAACATGCGCACCGTGATCGGCCGCCCAACCGGCCTGTCACCGTTTCCGTTCGGCGGCGGAGGCGGTGACGGCTCAGGCCACGGTGCGGCGAGGGCGTCGGTAGAGAAATCGTCGGATCGCAGGGGGATGACGGTGCCGTGGGCGGCGAACACGTCCTCGTCGAGGTCGCCGTCGCCGGCCGCCTCGGTGACCGCGGCGATCACCTCGGTCGCTTCGTCGGCGCGCAGCCCGAACAGCTGGGCGCCGAGCAGCGCTCGGAGGCGGTCGGCCGGTGCGGCGTCGAGCACTCGGCGGGCGGCGTCCATGCGCAGCTGTCCGGCGGCGATCGGCGACGGTACGAGGGACACGACGCAGATGGCCAGGCGGGGGGCGTCGGCGACGAGCGCGGCCCACCGGCCGAGTGACTCGGCGGGCAGCGCGTCGAGAACCACGAGCAGCAACGGCAGCGGGTTCTCGGGGTTCTCGGCCCGGAACTGGGCGGCGTCGGCTGCCCCGGCCGCCTCGAAGCGCCGGCTGCGGGCGACGCGCTCGGACTCGACGGCCCGGGCTGCCTGGTCGGTCGTCGCCACCCGACGGATGGCGCGGTTCGGATCCAGGCCGGGCAGCAGTCGCTCGGCGAGGTCGTCGGTGAGGAGCACCTCGGCCGCGCCCGGCTCTGCCCGGACCAAGAGCGCGGTCACCAGGGCGCGGGTGACGTCGTCGACACCGGGGCCGGCGAGGGCGATGCTGGAGAGGTCGGTGAGCTCGATGGTCACGACCTCGTCGCCGCGCGACGCCACGTCGAGGCGGCCCGGCTCCGCGATTCGCTCCTCCTCCCCGACCGGCCTGGCCGGGACCGGACCCGACCCGTCGAGCGGCGCGGTCGCCGTGGCCGCTTGGCGCAGGTGGTGGATCGTCGGGCGTGCCGGCTCGGTGGCAAGGGTGCGGCCGGGTTTGGGTGGCCGGTAGTGGTAGGCGTGGCGGCGACGGAGCCGGCCGAGGGCGATCGTGGCGGCCACACCGGCGGCAAACGAGCCGGCGACGACCGAGCCTGACGGCAGTCGCACCGGTTCCCCGCTGCGATCGACGGGCGGCGTGTCAACGCGGTGGGGGGCCGTCGTCGGTGACGGCTCGGACGGCGTCGTGGTCGCCGGAGGCGCGGTGCTCGGCGGCGTGGTCGCCGGTGGGGATGTTGGCGGGGGCACGGTGGTCGGCGGAGGCAATGTGGTGGGCGAAGGCAATGTGGTGGGCGACGGTGCCGGGCCGGCGGCCGATCCCGAGGGACTGGGCTCGGGTGTGATCGTCGCGGGCAGGACGAGGGTCCAGCCGGGGTCGATCCAATGCGGGTCGGTGAGCGTGACCCCGCTGGGCTGAGGTCGATCCTCGTTGAGCTGGAAGATCTCCGACCAGCGCAACGGGTCGCCCAGCTCCCGCTCGGCGATGCCCCACAGGGTGTCGCCGCGCCGGACGAGGTAGGTGGCTGGCGCGGCCGTCGGGGCGGGTGCCATGGACGACGCGCCGGCGCCGGGCGGTGCGACGGTGGCCGCCCGTGCGGGGGTGGGCGGAGCGGGGCGGGTTGCGGCGCTGAGGTCGGTGTCGGTGAAGATGGCGTCGTTGACGACGAGCGCCGCGACCGGCCGCCGGAGGTTGGTGGCGGCCATCCCGCGTCCGAGGGTGCCGGTGTGCGCGGGCCGCGGCGCCAGGGCGAGGCAGGCCACGACGACCGCCGCGACGAGCCGCCCGGTGACGGGCTGGAAGATCCCGGCGACCGGGAGGTGGGGGGCGTGACGGCCGGCGAGCGCGGCGGGGATCTCGACCGCGAGGGAGGCGACGAGGGTGGCCCAGGTGGCCCAGACCACGACGGCGAGCGCGTCAACGAGGCTCTGGGCGGGGATGCCTTGGTGGTCGAGGGCCCGGCCGACCTGGCCGGCGGTGGGAAGGTGGTGCGGCAGCGGCCAGCCGATGAAGTGCCATAGCGCCCACGGCACGCCTGCGACCAGGCCGACGAGCACGGCGAGGGCGGCGAGTCCTTTGACGAGATGGGCGAGGCGGGTCATGTCAGCCTTGCTCGGCCGTAGCGGTTCCGGCCCCGGTGACGGTGATGTGGCCGATGCCGGCCAGGGACAGCAGCTGGGTCGGTTGGCTGATGGTGACGGTGACGCTCACCTGGTCGCCGGTCACGGTCACGGTGCCGGTATGGCCGGACTGGGCGAGGTACCGCTCGGCGTCCGCGGTGGCCTCGCTGGGATCGAGGGTGATCTGGCCGGTGGATCGGTAGAGAGGAATGTCGATGGCCTGGGCGCCGGCGCGGGCCGCGGCCTGGGCGTCGTCGATGGCCTGGACCTTGGCCGACAGCGCGAGGCCGCCGTCGAGGACCAGGCCGGCCATCACGAGCAGGGCGAGGGTGAACACGACGACGAAAGCGGTCACCATGCCCGACTCGGACGCACCGAGCCGCTCGCGCAGGCGGCTGACGGTGGCGGTCATGTCGTCGCTCGGTAGAGGTCGATCACGGCCGTCGAAGTCGAGCTGATCGACTGCGACGCGGGGAGGCGCAGCCCGACCAGGTCGGCCAGGTCGACGGTGCAGGTGACGGTGACCGCGACCTGGCCGCCGGGGGCGAAGTCGGCGGTGTCGGCGGTGACGGCGAGGTCTGCGCAGGTGACGTGGTCCGAGCCGAGGGCGGTGGTGGCGGCCTGCTCCGCCATGGCGGTGGCCGTGGCGGGGTCGCGGGCGATGGACGCGGCACGAGCGGCCTGGGCGGCTGCGCCGTCGACCTCCATGCGGGCCGAGACGGTGCGGCCGAGCGCGACGACGAACAGCAGCATCAACAGCAGGAGCGGGGTGAGCAGCACGAGCTCGGTCGCGACGCTGCCCGACTCCTCCGCCCGCAGGCGGCGAAGAACGGGGCTGCCGCTCATGGTGCCTGCCCCGGGACCGTGAAGACCTCCGTCGCGCCGGCCGCGGTGGCCTTCACTGGCAAGGCGAACAGCCCGATGATGCTCTCGGCGTGGCCGGTCACCGTCACCGTCGTCATTGCCCCGGTGCGCGTCGCGGTGATCGTCGTCCCGGTGAGCACCGACGGGCCGAGCTGGTCGAGCACGCTCTGGGCCTCTTGCTGGCCGGCTGCGGCGGTCTCGTCCTGCAGGCGGCCGACAGCGACGCCTTGCTGGGCGACGGCGGTGGCGATGTGCTCCGCGTGCTCCCACAGGGCGAACTGGATCACCCCCATGATCAGCAGCAGCAGCAGTGGGGTGGCGATGACCAGCTCGGCCGACACCGCGCCGCGCTCGTCGCGGACCAGAGCGCGCGGTAGTAGACGCCGCCGTCCAGGCGAAACGTGGTCCGAGGGTCGCCGGGCGGTCACGGCCGAGGTTCAGCCACCGCCACCGGTGGTGGAGATGTTGTTGGCGGCAGAGACGACCTTGGCGACGATGATCCCCACCGCAGTCAGCGCCAACGCCGCCAGAAGGGCGGTGACGATCACCGCCTCGGTCGAGTAGCCCGCCTCGGGGTCGGCCCGCAGTGCCTCCCATCGGCCGTGGAGGACGGTGAAGAGGTGACGCAGGATGATCAGCTCGGGGAACACAGCACTTGTCCTTTCATCGGTGGGGTTTTCAATGGTGGACCTGCCTTTCTGTCGGTCCGGTTCTGTCGGTCCGGTGATCGGTGCTTCGTAACTCGTGAGCCCGTGGCGTTCACAACCCGGTCAGCACCTTCTGGACCGCCGGGTAGCCCAAGAAGAGGAGGAACCCGGCGAAGAGCAGCACGACGGGGAGGCTCATACGTTCGGTGGCCGCCTGGTCGGCGGTCTCGGCCTCGGCCAGCTCGTGGGTCCGCAGCGAGGCGGCCTTTGCGGCGAGGCTGGCTCGGACCCTGGCGCCCTCGGTGCCGGCCAGGGCCACCGACGCGGCCAGCTCGGACAGCTCGCCGACGCCGAGCTCCTGGCCGAGCCGCCCCAGGGCGGCCCACGGCGTCTGGCGGGCCAGGCGGGCCTGGTCGAGCGCCCGGCGCAACAGGGCGAACGCCCACCCCGAGCCGACCGAGGCAGCATCCGCGAGGGCCGTCTCGACGCCGCCGCCGCCGGCCAGGGCGACCACGACGAGGTCCAAGAAGCTAGACAGGGCGTGGCGGAAGTCCCTGCGGCGGCGGTTGGCGTCGGCGTGGATGCCGAGATCGGGGGCGAGGAACCCGGCGACGGCGAAGGGCAGCGACGCCCACAGCGGCACGACGAGCGGCGGGTGGGCGCCGCCGAGCAGCAACAGCGCGGCGATCGCCGGGGTGAAGAGCAGGCCGGCGAGGCCGAGCGTGACCTGTTCGGCGAGGTGGCGCTCGGGGCTGCGGCCGAGCACGGCAAGGTCGCGGCGGACCGTGGCGGGAAGGAGCCAGCCGGCCCCGGCCCGGGTGAGGGCCTCCGCCGCGGGCCGGCCGAGGCGGGCGGCGAACCCGCCGTCGCTTTCGGCGGTGAAGACGGGGGCGGGTTCGGGCAGCCGCTTCAGCTGGGCGAGGGCCTGGGCGAGGGAGGGACGGGGCGGGTACAGGCCGCGGGCGATCAGCCACAGGCCGGCGCCGACCCCCGCACCACAGACCAGCGCCACGATCATCGGAACACCCCCGAGGTCGATTCGGGAGCCGTGAACCCGGGGTCCTCGACCCGTGTTGCTTTGGTGAGGAACCGGTCGACCTGGGCGGGGCGGGTCATGCGGGCCAGCCAGACGAACGCCGTCGCGAACACCGCGCCCACCAAGACGAGGACGAGCTGGCCGACCGCGGTGTCGTAGGCGGCGAGGTAGCCGCGGTTGAACAGGGCCAGGCCGGCCACGAGGGCGCCGGTGGCGCCGACGATGACCTTGACCGAGGTGCGGGTCCGAGCCCGTCCGGCTTCGACGCGCAGGCGCATGGTGGCCTGGTCCCGGGCCGCCGCGGCGAGCGAGCCGAGCAGCTCCCCGAGACGCTGGGCTTGGTGCTCGGCGGCGAGCACCAGGGCGGCGACGACCAGGTCACAGGTCGGGTCGGCCACCTCGTCGGCGAAGGCCCGCAGCGCGGGGGCGAGCCGTTCGCCTTCGAGTCGGACGGCGAGGGTGGCGACCTCGGCCCGGATCGCCAGCGGGGCGAGGGTGGCGGTGGCGACGATGGCCTGCTCCAAGCCGGCCGAGCCGGCCATGGTGTCGCGCAGCATCTCCGCCCACCCCGCTATCGCCTCGATGCGCCCCACCGCCGCCTGGTGGCGGCGTGCGCCGCCCAACATGCTCGGTGCGCCCCATCCGGCCAGGCCGGCCAACGCGGCGCCCACCGGCCACCCGGTGGCCGCACCGACCACGACCGCGGCGCCGACGGCGAGGCCGATGCGCAGGTTCGCCCGCTCCACTCGTCGTCGGTCGAGGCGGCGGGTCGGGTGGGGCAGGTCGATACCCCGCCAGCCGGCGACGACCAGGACCAGCCCGAGGCCGACCCCGGCCCCGCAGAGGGCGGCCAGGCCGCTCACGTCTCCCACCAGCCTTGGGGCCGCTCCAGCAGGCCAGGGTCGAAGTCGACGGCGGCGAGCTGGTCGAGGGTGTCGTTGCGCATGGGGGCGCCGGGCACGGCCCGGCCGTCGGGGCCGGGCCGGAAGATCTCATTCGAGACCACCATCGACCCCTCGGCGTCGACGACCTCGCGCACCGAGGCGACGTAGCGGCGGTCGCCGTCTTGGGCCAGGTGGACGACGAAGTGGACGGCGTTGGCGACCAGCAGGTTCGTCGCCTCGAGTGGGAGGCGTTCAGGGGCCTGCACCGCGTAGGTCGCCAGCTTGGAGAACGCACCGCGCGAGCTGGAGGCGTGCAGGGTGGCCATCGACCCGTCGGTGCCCTGGCTCATGGCGTTGAGCAAAGCCAGGACTTCCTCGCCCCTGGCCTCGCCGACGATCACCCGGTCGGGGCTCATGCGCAGCGCCCAGCGGACCAGCTCGGCCAGGCTGACCCCGCCCTCGCCCTCGAGGTTCGGCTCCCTGGCCTCCAACGCGACGACGTCGGGGTGCAGGTCACCGAAGCGGTCGAGGCCGAGCTCGAGGGAGTCCTCGATGGTGACGAGGCGCTCGGTGGGCGGAATGTCGGCGGCCATGGCGCGGAGCAGGGTGGTCTTGCCGGCACCGGTGCCGCCGCAGATGATGCAGGACTTCCTCGCCAGCATGGCGGCGCGGACGAACTCACGAAGCGCGAGGTCGAGGGTGCCGAGGCGCACCAGGTCGTCGGGGGTGATGCGCAGGTAGCGGTGGCGGCGGATGGACAGGCACGGTCTCGCGGCCACCGCCATGAGAGCGAACAGCCGCGAGCCGTCGGGCAGCTGCAACGACAGGCGGGGCGAGCCGCGGTCGAAGCGGCGCTCGCCGATCCCGGTGCGGGCCGCCGCGGTGCGCAGCATCTCCTCCAGCTCCTCGTCGGAGGAGGCGATGGGCGCCACCTGCTCGCGACGGCCATCCGCGTAGCGGACCCACACCCGGTCACAGCCGTTGGCGTTGATGTTCTCGATCGACGGGTCATCCAGCAGCCGCTGCAGCCGGTTGAGGCGGAACAATGCGTCGAAGGCGGCCCGTGACAGCTCGTCCTCCTCAGGCGCGCCCAGCACCGACGCACCCTGGCGGAGGGCGTCGTTGGCGCGGCGCTCCAGGGCCTCGGCGATCAGCTGTCGGCCGAGGGCCTGCTCGTCGACCGGCCCGAGCGGTGGGCGCCCCGCGGCGGCCAGCTCCCGCTCGCGTGCCGTGAGCGCGCCCAGGACCTCGGTCCGCAGCTCGGCCACCACCGAAGCGTCCGCCGTCATCGCGACACCTCCTCCGGTGCGCTCCCATTCGTTCCGGCGGGCTTCGTCTCGGGGCGGAAAGCTCGCCACACCCGGCTGCGCACCGATGCCGTCCCCGCTTCGGGGGCGGCGACTGGCCCGGCATGGACTGATCCGGCATGAACCGGCCCGGCATGGACCGGCGCGGTGGCGTCCATGCCGGCGGCGAGCCGGCTGGCGAGGGTCCTGGCGGCCCGGACCAACGGCGCCAGGCGCAGCTCCCGGGCCGAGGCGGGCACCGACACCAGCGTCTGGGCGGCGTCAGGGTCCCACGGCATGCGAGCCAGCACCTCGACCCCGAGCGCCTCGGTGATCTCGCCGTCGGGGTAGCGACCGTCACCTACGACCACCAGCCCGAGGCGGTCCCCGACGAACGGGCCGCCTTCGAGCCGGGTCGCAACGGCCTGCAGGTCGGCCAGGCAGGGACGGGCTACCAGCACCGCCCGCTCGCCCTGTTCGAACACCCCGAGGACGGGCGAGGCCGGGTCCAGCCTCCCGCAGTCCACCAG
>JAJZMD010000184.1 GCA_021803085.1 Actinomycetes bacterium | reverse complement strand
CGGAGTGGCGGAATAGGCAGACGCGCCAGCTTGAGGGGCTGGTGCCCGAAAGGGCGTGGGGGTTCAAGTCCCCCCTCCGACACTGACTTTCGCCCACGGGCTCTGCGGCTGGCGCGCCCGAAGTCGGGCCGCCGCTCGGTCGAGCGCCGCGTGGAAGCGCGCCGCTGCCGTCGGGCCCGAGGTGCGACTCGACGGTCACCACCCGGCGTGTCGGGTCGTAGGTGAGCCGGAGCCCGAGGCGGCGGTAGACCTCGGCCTTGTCCTCCGGCGCGGCGCTGGCGAGCACGTCGAGAAGATTGCCGAGGCCGTTCACCAGTGCGGCCAGCTGGTCGCGAGACATGCGCCGGCTCCGCTGGCCGGCCGCCCGGTCCAGCTCGACCTCTGCGGCGAGGCGTTCGGCCTGGACCTCGGCGATCCAGGCGCTGACGACCGCCGGGTCGGTACCGGCCTCGAGAGCTGCGCGGTAGCGGGCGAGCCGGGTGTCGCACTCGGTCACTCTGCGCCGCGCCGCCTGGGCCTTGGCCTGCTCGGCATCGTCGGTCGACCCGGCGGCGGCCTCCAGCGCGTCGAGGGTGGTGTCGAGCTGGCCGGGGTCGAACACCTGGGCCAGCCAGCCGTCGAGGGGTTTGAGGATCTGGTCCTCGCGCATGTAGACGTTCTTCGGGTGGTCGAGCTCGTTGGCGATGGCGTACTCGCTCGGATAGCGGCAGCGGTAGTGGGCACGCCCATGGTTGGCGCTTCCCTGCATCTTGCGCTGGCAGAGGGCGCAGACGACGAGGCCGTGCAGCGCGAAGGGCTGGGAGGTGGGCCGCGCCTGGCGCACCACCGGGCGCCGCCGGCCGGCGGCGGCGAGAGTGCGCACGGCATGGAACTGCTCGTCGGACACGAGCGGCTCGTGGGTGAGCACCTCGGAGACGATCCAGGCGTCCTCGTCGTTCCAGCGCATCTTGCTGACGTGGCCGAGCGCGACGTCTTCTACATCGAGGAGCACTTCGTCGCGACGCTGGCGGTTCCACACCTGGCGCCCGGTGTAGCGCGGGTTGGCGAGGATGGCGCGCACCGCCATTTTCGACCAGGCGAGGCCCTGCCGATGGGGATTACGGGCCCGGTCGTGCGCGGAGGGGCAGGCGATGCCGTCGCGGGTCAGCCCCTCGGCGATGGCGTACAGGCCACGACCGGCAACGTACTCGTCGAAGATGCGGCGCACCACCGAGGCCGCGTCCGGGTCAGGCTCCAGGCGGTGGAGGCGCTGGCCAACTGCCGCCTTGCCGGGGTTGGGGTGCGACCCGGCGTCGGCCAGTTGGTAGCCGTAGGGCGGGCGGCCGCCGAGGAAGCGCCCCTCGGTGCGGGCCTGAGCGGCCATGGCGGCGCGGACCCGGATCTTGATGCGGTTGCGCTCGCCCTTGGACATCCCGCCATACAGCGACATCACGAGGTCATGCGCGTCCGATCCCGGGTCGATGGCGCCTCCCACCTCGGGCACCCATAGCTCCACGCCGTAGTGGGCGAAGACGGGGAAGGTGAGGCCGAACTGGTTGCCGTAGAAGGCGCGGGCGGGCTCGCCGATGACGACCGCCTCGAAGCCGCGGTCCGGCCGGGCCAGCGCGTCGAGGAGCGCGGCTGCCTCGGGCCGGCGCTTCCACGGCAAGGAGCGTGACCGGCCGATGTCGAAGTACTCAGTGACCACCACACCGCCGGCCGGCTCGATCAGCCCACGGGACCGGGAGAGCTGCCAACCCTTGGACGACTGGGGGTCCTGCTGGTCCTCGGTCGACACCCTCCCGTAGAAGGCGAAGCGCTTCACGCCGCTCTCCTCGTCTCGTCCGGCCCGTCTTCGCGGTCCTCCGAGGTTCTACCTCCACGGCCGCCGCCACCGGTGGCGGTCCGGTCCGGCCGTCCCGCCGCCAGGGAAGGCCGAGCCGGCTCGGCGGCATGGAGGAGCAGTCGGAGCAGGGCGCCGCCCGCATCCGGCGTGAGGCGAGGGGGCGCCAGCGGGAGGACGACGGTCAGACCCAGCGCTGTGGAGGGCTGCCCTTCGGGGCGGTGCTCGCCCGTCGCCGATGACAGGCCGCCGTGGGCCGACGTCGGGCGCCCGGCGGCGGCTGACCGGCCGGACGTAGCGGGCGGCTGGGCGTCGCGCCCCGGGGCGCCGCGTCGGTGGGGTGGCTGCCGGGCGGTCGTCACCGGCCGGCACCGCGCCGCGTCGGACCCGTACCCAGCTCGGCCAGGCGGCGCCGGCCTCCGGCCGCGTCGGCGGGGAGCCACACTGCGTCGCTCGGCGGTGCTCCCTCGCACGCGGTGGCGACCGGGACGGGCGCTCCGGCGAGCGCCTTCCGAGCGGCGGCTTCACGCTTGGGACCGGTGAACCAGAACAGCACCCAGAACGGGTCCCGGGCGGCAGCGGCGAGGGTCGCGTAGCCCTCGAGCTTGGCGACGAGGCGGGCGTGGGTCTCGGTGCCCCGGTCGTACTCCAAGAAGAAGGCGACCCCAGCCCCCGCGTCTCGCCAGACGCCGTAGCCATCGGGACGCACGAGCTCCCCCCAGGTCGCCCGGCAGCGCCGCTCCGGCCACCAGACCCGCAGGTCGGCACCGGGCCGCCCTCTTGCCGCGCCGAGCAGGTCGCAGAAGAAGCCGTTGACCCCGACCCGGTGCGCGAGCTGGCTGCTTCCGGCCAGCCCGAGCGCCCGGTCGCGGCGCCAGTGCAGCTCGTCAGTTTCCACTCCGCGCTCGGCGGCGACGACCATGGCCCCGATGGCGTCGAGCACCCAGTGGTTCGGTGCGGTGCCGACGCGGCGGAACGGCCGGAACCGGTCGAGCACTCGCAGGCGGTAGAGCGTGGCCAGGCGGTGGCGAGCCGAGATCGGGCTGTCGAAGGCGACGGTCCCGATCTGGCCCGTCGTCAGCACCCGATGTTCGGCAAGGAGAGAGCAGATCGACCGATCCCGATCGGTCAGGTGATGAGCTGCCGCGGTGACGAGGTCGTCGGAGAGGCGCAGCCGCGCCCGGCCGAGGCCGGAAAGGGAGAGAGAAGAAGGAGATGCATGCGAAGTCGGAGGAGGCATCGTCCGGGTCATGCCGCGTCGTCACCGGCGGGTTCGACGACGGAGAGCCCCGGCAACTTGAAGCCGTCCGGGCCAGCGTCCGGGGTACCGGCCGCCGATCGTCCGCTCCACCGGCCCTCGGCGCGAAGCTGCAGGGCTCGCCGTTGCTGCTCCGACAACCCGAAGGTCTCCCGGGAGCGGTCCCGCACCTGCGCCGCCCGGCCCGGGACGGCTGCCGGAGCGGGACGGGTGCGCAACGTGAAGGCGGCGCTCTCCTCACCGTCGACCACCAGGCGAGCGGCGGCCTGGTAGGCCCCGAGATGCGAGAGGTCGTGCGCCATGAGGTCCGGCGCCACGGAGCGCTCCTGGCGGCGGGCGTCCTCGGGCGAGCACGAGAGGATGATCTTGGAGCGGGCATTGGCCGACACCGCGTCGGCCAGGTCGGCGGGGAGCTGGGTGAGGTGCTGGTGGGCCAGGACGAGCCCGAGCCCGTAGGCCCGCGCCTCGGCCAGGATGTCGTCCAGGCTGCCGGGGAGCGCGAGGAAGTTCTGGCACTCGTCGAGGTAGAGACCGCACACGCGTCCCCACCGCCCGCCGCGTGCCCGGGAGCTCACGGACTGCCAGACCTGGGCGACGAGGAGGGACCCGAGGAGCCGGGTCGACTCGTCGCCGAGGACACCCTTGGGTAGCCGGCACAAGAGGACCCCACCGTCGAGGACCTTGTCGAGCGAGAAGCTGGACGTGCCCGTACCCACCACGGCCCGCACGAACGGTCGGAGCAGGAAGGCCCGCAGCTTGTTCGTCACCGGGCCGATCACGGCCGAGCGTGCCCCCTCCGACAGCGCGTCGTACCAGCGCCAGAAGCCCCGGAGCACCGGGTCCTTCACCGCGGCCACGAGCGGCGCCC
>JAJZMD010000243.1 GCA_021803085.1 Actinomycetes bacterium | reverse complement strand
CCCCTTGCGCTGTCTCCGAGGTCCCTCGGCGCGGCACGAAAGAGCATCCCGCTCACGTCCAGCCGTGACCCGACCAGCTCCTCGCCCGCCAGGAGGGACTCGAGGGAGGTCCCGTACAGGCGAGCCAACGCCGCCGCAACCGTGAGCGGCACCTGGCGACGCCCCGTCTCGTAGTAGTTGAGGACCACGCGGTTGATCCCAACCGCCTCAGACGCAGCCTCCTGCGACAGCCCTGCTCGCTCCCTGGCCGTACGCAACACCCCACCGATCGAGCCCAGCGCGACACCTCCTTAGATGTTACAATCCTCCCGTTGGCGAGCTTCAGTGTAACATACCCTGACAGACAACGGGTCTCCGTCGGAAAGGAAGAGGAGGTTTCAAGTGCCGAAGACCAACCCACCCACCAACGGCGCAGTGCATCTGGTGGTCGGGGCCGTAGCCGCGGGCGTGTCCCACGCCCTTGTCCCGGTACGCAACTGGGTCGACTACGTCGTCCGCACGCTGGTCGGGGCCTTCCTGAGCGCGCTCGCGCTCACCGCCCTGCGGGCTGCGTAGAACTGGTAGCCCGACGGCGCCGAGCAGACGGAGGGCCAGGTGGCTCAAAGCGCTAGAGACGCCGCGCTCCGCTTGTCGTGGCGGAAATGTGGCGACGACGGTCACTGGTGCAGCTTCTTCGATCTCAATCTGGACGGTGGCTCGCTTGCCAAGGGCGGCGTGTACGTCATCTGGGCGGAGGACGCCTACGGCAGTTGCAAGAAGGCCGTCTACGTCGGGCAGGGGAAACCCGTTGCCGACTGCATTGCCCGCCATCGCAAAGAGGCCGTGATCACCCGCCACCGGCGTTCCGGGCGCGTCCTGCGAGTCACCTGGGCCGCGGTCAAGAAGGAGCAGCGGGGAGGCGTGGAGCATTTTCTCGCACAGGCACTCAAGCCGCTCGAGGGGGGCCGGTGGTCGGACGACGACCCGATACAGGTGAACCTGCCATGGTAGGAGAGGGTCGCCACCGGGGCTCGCGCGCCCGCCGGAGCACGGTATGCCGGTCGGCGCCTGACGCAAACGAAGGAGGCGCGTGATGGCAAACGATCCTACGGCTCTGGTCGAACAGCACCTGCAGATGATGACCGAGATGTCTGTGGAGGACGAGGCCTCTGCGCAGCAGGCCCTCGCCTACGTACTCTCCGCCGTCGGCGGCATGAACCAGAATCTCACTGCCGCCCAACAACCAACGGCCACCCTCTCAAGTCCGGTCAACGACATCGTGAAGAAGCTTGAAGACTGGATCAAACGGCTCGTCACCAAGCTGACCGAGATCGCGACGCAGCTGAAAGCCAGCTTCTCTATCACCGTCGGCACGACCATCTCTGTGACCATCAGCTGCGGCCCATTCGGCTGATGCCCCAGGCTTTCGAACAAGTCGCTGCTGCCGAGAGCTGGCTGGCTTTTTCGATGCGGACACCGGGAAGGACTGAGCATGGACGATGAGTCGGCCGACGAGGGGCGCGAGGAGCCCACAGCAGCAGGCGACACATCCCCTTCCCGCGCAGACGTGGATCTCGTCGTCGCCGCATGCCGCGACCAGTTGCGCCCACTTGACAGCTGGACGACACCAGGCGGCTACCCCCAGAGCCTCGGCATGGCGATGCTCGACGCGATCTGGGCGACGGGTGCCCGCTATGCGATCACTCGCGGCGTGCTCGCCCGCTACGTGAGCTCCCGGAGGTCTCAGCGGGCCGACCCCTACCACGACAACGTCTCCGACCTCCTCTCCGAGTACGAGCGCCACGGCGGTGTGGACGGGTTCATCGAGGAGGTTGGCACCCGCAATCGGGTGTCCACCCAGCCCCGAGCCGAGCTCAAGGGCGTCGTCGTCCACCAAGCAGCGCTCGCATTCAGCGAGCTCGGAGTGGACACCGCGCAGCAGTTCATCGCGGCGCAGGGAACGCCTCTCGGAGAAGTGCTGGAGACGCGGTGGCGATCACTCCCCGGACAACGATCCGGCATCTCCTGGCGCTACCTCCGGATGCTCGTCGGCCTCGAGGACGTCAAGCCCGATCCCATGGTGGTCCGCTTCGTCGAAGGTGCCCTCAACCGCTCGGTCGGCCTCGAAGAGGCCGTCGAGCTCGTCCGCGCTGCTGCAGGCCGTCTCGGCGTCGGTGAACGTGCACTCGACCACGAGATCTGGGAGTTCCAAAGCGGGACCGCTGGTGCCCATGACCCACTCACGCGCTCTCACCTCCTCCGGGAGGTCGCGCACGAGTTCCTCGGATCGGCGTTCGCCGGCCTCCGGGAGGCCGGCGTGATCCCCACCTCGAGATATGAGCTGGACTGGTACCTGCAGGTCGGGCGGGACTACGACGGCGGTGACGTCTCCGGACCCGAGACCGACGCGCTCGGTGCGACGCTCGAGAAGCTCTACCCGGACCGTTTCGCCAGACCGCTCGAGCGAAAGGACCCCGAGTTCCCGAACGCGTACATCTACGACCTGCTCCAAGGCGCCGTGGCTCGATGCTCTCGCTTCGACGAGTACGACCCCGACGGCGCCGAGGCCGTCGCGTCGGTTGACGAACTGATCTCGGCACTCGAGTCCGACCGCCGCACCGTGTACGCGTGCCGCGCGATGTCGAACCTGACGACCGTCAACGAGGAGCCGGTCGAGGTCGGCGAGGTGACCGTCCACCCCGAGGTGGAGCGGTTCGGCGGGCTGGTCCGCTTCGCTGTCTCGCTCGTTCCCGCCGGTCCTGGGGCGTTCAACCGAGAGGACCCTCGCCCTTACGACCCCCCGCATGCCCTGCTCGCCGCCAGCGAGGAGGTCGAGCGCGGCAGGTCCAGCTGGCCGGCAGTCTCCACGACGTTTGGGAAGATCGAGCACTTCCTCTTCCTCGCCCGGCTGATCAAGACGGGGACGCCGCAGTCGATGTGGGAGCTGGGCGGTGGCTCGACGCTTGTCTCGGGAGTGTCTCCCCGTTATCGGGTCTTCGACGGTGCAGGATCACCGAAGATCACGATGACGCGCACGGTGGCGATCCGCCCCGACGACGCGCCTGCATTCGAGGCCCTCGGTCGCCTCCTCGACGAGGCCGTCGTCGAGAGGGAAGGGATGGTGTCCACGTCGTTCGACCTCAGCGCTGACCTCTTCCACCGATCCTTCGAGCCCGGGACGTGGGCGGAGCGGATCACGGACCTGGCCACCGCGCTCGAGGCTGCGCTCATCGGTGGCGACGCAGACCATCGCAAAATCAACCAGAAGCTCCAGGACCGGTCCTCGAAGCTCCTCGCCACCCAGGGCGACCCAGCTAGCAAGATCAAGAGTGACGTGAGGACCCTCTACGGCCTGCGCTCGTCCCTGGTGCACGGTTCGAGCATCTCGGAGGAGGACCTTCGGCGGATCCTCGAGACTGTCTCGACCGTGCCGGCCGGCGAGATGTTCGGTGTGATCTTGGACTTCGCCGTCGACCGGCTCCGCGACATCGTCCGGCGGGCCTTCCTCGCGAGGCTCTGCCTCTCACGCCCGCCGGCACCGCTGTGGCCACTCGAAGGAGGCATCAACGTAAGCGCCGCCCTCGCAGATATAGCCACCGCCCGCCGTTGGCGAGAACAGTGGCAGGACTTGCTCGAGTCGGTTGGTGCTGGCGAGGCAGCGCAGCAAGCCCCGCCGGCAGAAGATCCGCTCCGAGGACCGCCCAATCAGTAATGGTGGGGATAGCCGGTGAAGCCCTTGGCAGGCTCGGGCCTTTGTCACAGCAGCCGACTCGCATTGCCGCGGACCCCACATTCCCGGCGCGTTCGAATAGAACGGACATTGTCACACGCGCGACGCCCTATTGCCCGTCCGTCGAGTCGGCTGGGCCAGTTCCACCGGTCGGTGCACGGTCCCGGTCATGATGGCCGGTGCTGTTGACCGCCACCGACCGATGGAGACTCCAGGATGCCAGGTTCGCCGCTGTCGCTGTGTGAACGCGAGGAGATCGC
>JAJZMD010000097.1 GCA_021803085.1 Actinomycetes bacterium | reverse complement strand
CGTCGCCACGGCACCGGCGGCGGCGGCCGCGTCGGCCGCGACGGCGGCGGCGTCGGCGTGCTCCCCCCGTCGGTGCGCGCGCAGCCACGTGGGGGCGGCCCGGCCGCGGCCACGCTCGCGGGGGGTGCGCACGCGAGCACGGCCGACGTCGACCTCTCCTGCGTCGACCTCTTCGGCCGCCTCGTCTCGACCCTCGGTGTCGACGGCGTCCTCGAGGGTGCCTCTCGGACCACCGGGTCCCGGAAGCTCGAGCGCCGACGTCGGCTCGCCGGCGATGCCGTCGGCGTCTTCGGCTGCTACCCCTTCGGCGCGTGTCCCGGGTGCGCCCGCTGCGCGTGTCCCGGGTGCGCCTGCGGGGTCGGCGGCGGCTGAGGCCGCGTTCTGTCCCCGGTCCGGGTGCGCCGGTGCCGAGGTGACGAAGAGCTCGTCGGTAGCCAGGTCGTCGAGCTCGCCAGCGGAGCCGCCGTGGCCCTCTCCCGGTGTGCGGCCGGTTGCAGCCCCGCCGAGGTCGAAGCTCCAAGGCTGGCGCTCCTCCTGGTCCGTCTCGGCGAGAAGACGAGGAACGGCGTCGTGACCCGCCAACAGCGACGGGACCAGCGGCTCTGCCTCCTCCCAGTCTCGCTGCTCCTCGCGCCAGGTCGGCTCGGGCAACGACGCCCACGGGTCACCGCCCTCGGGCTCTTCGCCGCGGGAGAGGACGGCGGGGATCTCACCGGTCGGAGCGTCCGTCCAGTGCAAGAGCAGCGGCTCCCCAGACGCCGCAGCGTCCTCGGGGCCGACCTCGTCCGCCGCGCCGTCGTGGCCGAGCTCGGTCTCGGCACCCGCCTGCGCGTCGGCGCCCGCGCCCTCGGCGTCCCGCTGGACGGCCCCGCCGGCGCGCTCCGCCCCGACGATCCGCACCTGCTCGGTGCGAGGCGCCTCCCGAGCGTCGTCGTACTCGTGCGGGTCCTCATGGGTTGTGCTCATTGTCATGACGTCCGTTGTCACCACGTCCCCCCGCTCCGGGGCATGCCCCGCCTCGCTCCGTCTTCGCGGGGCCCCGGCGCCCCGGCTGCGGGCCGCTCAGACCTCGAGCAGCTCCTTCTCCTTGTGCGCCACCAGCTGGTCGACCGCCGCCACCTGCTGCTGCGTCACCTTCTCGACCTCCTTCTCCACCCTGTCCAGCTCGTCGGACGAGATCGACCCGTCCTTCTCGAGCGCCTCGAGCTCGTGGCGCGTCGCCCGCCGGAGGTTGCGGATCGCGACCCTTCCCTCCTCGGCCTTGTGGCGGACGACCTTCACGAGCTCCTTGCGCCGCTCCTCGGTGAGGGGCGGAAAGGCGAGGCGGATCACGGCGCCGTCGTTCGACGGGTTGATCCCGAGGTCCGACCCCTGGATCGCACGTTCGATCGCGGTCAACGAGCCCTTGTCGTAGGGGGAGACCACGAGCAGCATCGGGTCCGGGACGGTGAAGCCCGCGATCTGCCGAAGCGGCGTCGGCGTCCCGTAGTAGTCGACGGTCAGGTGCTCGACCAGGGCCGGAGACGCCCGCCCGGTCCGGACTGCGGAGAACTCGTTGCGAACGTGTTCGACGGCCTTTGCCATCTTGTCGCGGGCTTCCTCCACGACCACTTCGACAAGGTCGTCGCCCATCACCGGACAAGCGTACCGATCCGCTCGCCGCCGAGCACCCGCCGGATGTTGCCGGGTTCCATGAGGTCGAAGACCAGGATGGGCAGGTCGTTGTCCTTGCAAAACGTGATCGCGGTCAGGTCCATGACACGGAGGTCCTTGGCGACGACCTCCATGAAGGAGACCTCTTCGTAGCGCGTCGCGGAAGGCTCGGTTCGCGGGTCCGCGCTGTACACGCCGTCCACCCCGCCGTGAGTCCCTTTCAGGAGCAGCTCCGCCTCGATCTCCGCCGCGCGCAGCGCGGCGGAGGTGTCGGTCGTGAAGTACGGATTGCCCATGCCCGCCGCGAAGATGACGACCCGGCCCTTCTCGAGATGCCGGATCGCGCGGCGTCGGATGTACGGCTCGGCCACCTCGGCCATGTGCACGGCGGTCAGCACCCGCGTCGGCTGGTCCCGGTGCTCGAGGGCGTCTTGGAGCGCGAGGGCGTTGATCACCGTGCCGAGCATGCCCATCGTGTCCGAGGTGGCCCGCTCCATTCCCGCTCCCGCGCCCGTCGTCCCGCGCCAGATGTTGCCGCCGCCGACCATGACGGCGAGCTGGAGAGGGAGCTCTCCGAGCGCCTCGGCGATCTCGCCGGCGATCCTCTCGACGACCGACGCGTCGATGGTCTCGTCAGAAGCGGATGATGCAAGGGCCTCGCCCGACATCTTGAGGACGAGACGTCTGGGTTCACCCATGACGGGTGAGACCCCCGCTCCTCGAGGACGCGGCCGGCGCGCTCAGGAGCCGACCACCACCTGCGCGAACTGCACCACGGACGCCGGGCCGAGAAGGTCGGAGATCGACCTCTTCTCGTCGCGGACGTAGGCCTGCTCGAGGAGCACGCGCTCTTTGAACCACCCGTTCATCCGGCCCTCGACCACCTTGGGCAAGGAGGCCTCGGGCTTGCCTTCGTGACGGGAGATCTGCTCGACCGTCGCCCGCTCCGCGGCCACCTCGGCCTCGGGGACGTCCTCCCTGCGCAGGTACGAGGGCCGCGCGAAGGCGACGTGCACGGCGACCTCGTGGGCGAGCTCCTGGGTGCCCCCGTCGAGGAGCACGATGACCGCGTTCACCCCGCGGCCCGACTGCTGGTGGACGTAGGTGTCGAGGACCTGCCCCTCGCCGCTCTCGATGCGCACGACCCGGCCGGGCGAGATGTTCTCCTGGAGCGACGTGCGGAGCTGGTCGATCTCGCCCTGTCGCTCGGCGACGGACGCCTCCCCTTTCGCCGCGACGAACGCGGCCAGATCGTCGACCAGCGAGACGAACTCAGGCGACTTCGCCACGAAGTCCGTCTCGCACCGGAGCTCCACGATGGCGGCGCTCGACCCCTGACGGACCGCGGCGACCGCACCCTGCGACGCGTCGCGCTCGCCGCTGGCTCCGGCCTTCGCCAGCCCCTTCACTCGGAGCCACTGTATGGCGTCCTCCACGACGCCACCGGTCTCTTCGAGAGCACGCTTGGCGTCCAGCATGCCCACGCCGGCGATCCGCCGGAGCGATTGGACGTCTTTGGCACTGAACTCGGGCACTTCTCAGGCCTCCGTGGTGATCGAGGTGTGATCGGCTCCGGCGGGGTCGGCCTGGGTGGCTCCGGCGGGGTCGGCTGCTGCGGGCTCGGCTGCTGCGGGCTCGGCTGCTGCGGGCTCGACTGGCCCGGGCGGCGACGCCAGGTCCGCCTGCGCGTGCGGGTCGGGAGAGGGCGGCGAGGACACCGCCACCACGTCGGCGGGGGTAGGCGCGTGCGCGTGCTCGAGAGGTGTCTCGAGCGGCGGAGCGGGATGCGAGGCGTCGACGTTCGCCCGCGGACGCGGGCGCGGCGGCGACGGTGCCGAGGGAGCGCCGCCGTTGGATTCTGGGCGCGACGGTGCGGGCCGGTGCGACGCGATCCACCGTCCCTCTGCGACAGCGTCGGCGACGACGCGGCACATGAGAGACGCCGACCGGATCGCATCGTCGTTCCCCGGGATCACGTAGTCGATGACGTCCGGGTCGCAGTTGGTGTCGACGACGGCCACGACCGGCAGCCGCAGCTTGTTGGCCTCCGTGACGGCGATGTGCTCCTTCTTCGTGTCGACGACGAAGATGGCGTCGGGCAGCCGGTCGAGTCCGCTGATGCCGCCGAGGTTCCTCGTGAGCTTCTCCAGCTCGCGCACGTGGCGGAGCGCCTCCCTCTTGGGCATCCCGTCGAAGTCGCCGGCGGCCTGCATCGTGCGCAGGTCCTGCATCCGCTTCACGCGGGACGAGACCGTGGCGAAGTTCGTCAGCATCCCGCCGAGCCAGCGCTGGTTCACGTAGGGCATCCCGCAGGCCGTCGCGAAGTCGGCGATCGGACCCTGCGCCTGCTTCTTGGTCCCGACGAACAGGATGTGGCCGCCACCGGCGACGAGGTCGCGTACGAAGCCGTACGCGACCTCGATCCCGACGAGCGACTTGTGGAGGTCGACGAGGTAGATGCCGTTGCGCTCGCCGAGGATGTAGCGGCGCATCTTGGGGTTCCAGCGACGCGTCTGATGGCCGAAGTGGACTCCAGCGCTCAGCAACTGCCGCATCGTGACGACGGCCATGCAGGTCTTCCTCCAGTCGGTTGGACTTCCCCGTGCGCAGCACCCCTTCGGGGCGACCGTGGAACGCGCTCGGGTGCGGGATCGATTGCTCGTACGGAGCCCGCCGGAGCGGCGGGCAACGATCAGGATACCCGCTGGGCCACCCTCGTGCCCACCCGTCCCGTGCTCGAGGGGCCGGCCGCGCCGCCAACGCGGCGCCCGCTTCCGGGCAGGCGGGTAGAGGTCAGGCCCGAGGATGGGCCCGCTCGAAGACCTCGACCACTCGCTCCCGGCTCACGTGGGTGTAGATCTGAGTCGTCCGCAGGCTCGCATGGCCGAGCAGCTCCTGGACGACGCGGAGATCGGCACCCCCGTCGAGGAGGTGGGTCGCCATCGAGTGGCGCAACGCGTGCGGGTGCGTTGGCACGGGTGAGCGGCGGTCGACGATGCGGCGGACGTCTCGTGGCCCGAGCCGCTGGGCGCGGCGGTTCAAGAAGACCGCATCCGATGGGCTGTCCGGACCTGCCACGACCGGGCGGCCCTCTTCGAGCCACCTCGAGAGCGCGTCTGCGCACCGGGCGTGCACCGGGAGACGGCGCTCCTTGGCGCCCTTGCCCATCACGGTCACCGTGCGGGCGACGAGGTCCACACCGGCCCGGTCGAGCCCGCACAGCTCGGACACCCGGATCCCCGCTGCGTACAGAAGCTCGAGCACCGCATCGTCGCGCAGGGCGTACGCGGCGGCGCGGCCCGCCCGCTGCGCAGCACGGCGGCCACCCCCCGCTCCTCGCCCAGCGCCCGCCGGCCCGTTTCCCTCCAGCAGGATCTCGAGCTCGCTCGGCGACAGGACGTTGGGCAGCCGGCCACCGCCTGACGGAGACCCCAGCCGCCTCGACGGGTCCTCGTGGACGAGCCCGCGACGGCGGCCCCAGGCGAAGTACGCGCGAAGAGCCGCAGCCTTCCGGGCGACGCTCGCCCGAGCGTACCCACGGGTCGAGAGGTAGGCGAGGTACCGCCGCAGGAGGACCCGATCGACGTCCGTCGGCCCGGCACATCCGGCACGGCCGGCCCACTCGCAGAAGGCCTCCAGGTCGCCGAGGTACGCACGACGCGTCGCGTCGGACCTGCTCAGCAGCCAGCCGCCGAACTCCCCCAGCTGCCAGCGGGCGGCGACGCTCGCGGGCGTCCGCTCCCCTCCGCCGGGACCAGCTGATTCCTTCAACCTGCGGCCCCCCGCACCCACGCCACCACGGTATCGCCGACCAACCCGCCATCGGGCCCATGACCCCGGGAACAAGTCGTAACCTGGCGGGCATGGCAAGCCGCATCCTGGTCGTCGAGGACGACGAGCGCATCCGGTCCTCCATGCGCCTCGCTCTCGAGGGCGAGGGCTACGAGGTCGACGAGGCAGCCAGCGGAGAAGAGGGGCTGGAGCATTTCTCCGACCATCCCGCCGACGTGGCGCTCATCGACCTCATGCTCCCGGGCATGGACGGCTTCGAGGCCTGCCGAGCGCTGCGGCGCCAGAGCGCGGTGCCGATCATCATCGTCACCGCCCGGTCCGACACCCACGACGTGGTGGCGGGGCTCGAGGCGGGGGCAGACGACTACGTGACCAAGCCGTTCGTGACCAAGGAGCTGGGCGCGCGGATCCGCGCGCTCCTCCGGCGAGTGCGGCCCGTCGACGACGAACCGACCGTGCTCGCGTTCGGCGACCTCGAGCTCGTCCCCGAAGAAGGCGCGCTGCGGCACAAGGACGGCACCGAGGTCCACTGCACGAAGACCGAGTTCCGGCTCCTGTGCGAGCTCGCGTCCAGCCCGAACAAGGTGCTCAGCCGCGAGCAGCTCCTCGACCGGGTCTGGGGCTACGACTACTTCGGCGACGGGCGCCTCGTCGACGTCCACATCCGCCGGCTCCGGACGAAGGTCGAGCCCGACCCTGCCTTCCCCCGCCACATCCTCACCGTCCGGGGCATGGGCTACAAGCTTGTGCCCTGAGCTCCGCCGCAAGGCGCGTTCCGCCCCCCTGTGGACCCGCCTCGGACTGAGGGCACGGGTCACGGTGATGTTCGCCCTCGGCGCGCTCTTGCTGTCGGCGAGCATGGGCGCGCTGAGCTACGTCACGACTCGCCACGTCCTCGTCAGCGACAGCGACAGCGCAGACTTCCGCCTCGCGTTCGAGAACGCCACAACCGTGGCTCAGCGCGTCGCCGCGACAGCCACAATCGTCCAGACCCTCACAAAGGTCACCACACCGAACTCGCACTCGCTCCTCGAAGAACGCGGGACATGGTACGAGCGGACATTCGACGTGACACAAGACGACATCCCGGTCTCGTTGCGCTCGATGGTCATCGACCACTCGACCGCAGCCTCGCAGACCTACACCCTCCACGGCAGCCCGCAGATCGCGATCGGCATCCCGATCAAGTCGATCCACGGCGCGTACTTCGAGGTCTTCAACGTCGGGGACCTCGCCCACACCTTGAACGTCTTCGCGCTCGGCCTCTTCGTCGCCGGCATCGTGACCACCGCGCTCGGGGCTGCGCTCGGCAGGTGGGCGAGCGGCCGCTCGCTCCGGCCGCTGACCGGCGTGTCGCGTGCGGCGGTCGCCATCGCGGGTGGTGAGCTCGACACGCGGCTCGGCTCGACGGGAGGCGACCCGGACCTCGCCGCGCTCACGAGCTCGTTCAACCGGATGGTCGACCAGCTCCAGGAGCGCATCGAGCGAGAGGCGCGCTTCACCTCCGACGTGAGCCACGAGCTGCGTTCCCCCCTCACCACGGTGGCCGCGAGCCTCGGGGTGCTCGAGGGCCAGGTGGAGTCGCTGAGCCCGCCCGCGCGGCGCGCCTTGGAGCTCCTCTCCGCCGACGTCCGGAGGTTCCAGCGGATGGTCGGCGACCTCCTCGAGATCTCGCGGTCGGACACCGGCTCGGCCGAGATCTCGCTCGAGGAGGTCGACCCCGCCGAGCTCGTCCGACGTGCCGTCGCCGCTGTCCACCGCTCGCTGCCGATCGACACCCCGCCACCGACGGTGGAGGTCGACCCAGCGGTGAGCGGCACCCACCTCTGGGTGGACAAGCGGCGGTTCGAACGGGTCATGTCGAACCTTCTCGAGAACGCTTCGCTGTACGGGGGCGGCGCCACGGCGGTGCGCGTGACGCCGGGCAACGGCAGCGGCAGCCGGGGCCATTCGGTGCGGGTCTCGGTCGAAGACAGCGGTCCCGGGCTCCCGCCCACCGAGCGGACGAAGGTCTTCGAGCGTTTCTACCGTGGGAACGCGGCCTTCCAGCGCGGAGCGGGCACGGGCACCGGGCTCGGTCTCGCCCTCGTCGCCGAGCACGTCCGGCTCCACGGGGGCAAGGTGTGGGCGGAGGAGGCCGAGGGCGGCGGCGCGCGGTTCACGATCGAGCTCCCCGGCCAACCTGCCGAGCCCGACGACGACGAGCTCGCAGACGGGAACGGCGCACGGTGAGGCGCACCTTTCGAACGCGCAGCATGCCCGCCGCGCTCGCCGCGCTCGCCGCGCTCGCCGCAGGCGGGCTCGGGCTCAGCGCGTGCGGCATCCCGACGCAGCGCACGGCCAGCCCCATCTCCACACGCGGCACCCACATCAGCCTCCCTCACACCCAGCCGACGATCAGCCCGTGCACAAAGAGCGGCTGCATCCCGATCGACGTCTATTTCGTGACGGCCGGCGGGCGCCTCAAGCCGGCTGGCCGCGTGGTTCCCCGCGACGCCACGCTCGCGACGATCATCCACTCCCTCCTGTCCGGCCCGACGACGGCAGAGCAGGCGCTCCAGATCCGGACCACGCTCGGCGCCGGCATCCGGCTCCTTTCCGCGAGCGTGACAACCGCCAAGAAGTCGGCGACGCTCGACTTCAACACACACTTCTTCACACTTTCGGGCACTCAGGAGGTCTTGGGCGTCGCGCAGGTCGTCTACACGGTGAACTCGGTCATGCCCGGCGCCGCGGTGACCTTCGAGATCGAAGGTGGGCCCATCGAAGTGCCGGTGGAGTCCGGCGCGCTGGCCACGACGATCGCCGTGCACGAGTCGCAGTACGCCTCGCTCCTCACAACCACGACGCCGACGACGACCACGACCCCCTGACGGCGAAGCGTCGACCGAGGGCAGGAAGGTGGCGCCGCGCCGGCGCGTCGCCTCCGCGCCCGCGCCGCCTCAGCCCGTCGCCTCCGCCCGCCAGCGCACCCGCGGCGCGGCGATCCAGAGGTGCTCGAGGTCGTAGAAGGAGCGGACGTCCTCCAAGAAGACGTGGACGACGAAATCGCCGTAGTCCATCAGCACCCAGCCGGCGTCCCGCAGCCCCTCGACGCTGAGTGGAGAACGCCCGTTTCGAGCCTTCACCTGATGCTCGACCTCCTCGACGAGGGTGCGCACCTGACGCACGTTCCGCCCGCTCGTCACGACGAACGCGTCCACGACACCGAGCGCCTCTTCCATCGCGAGCACGACGGTGTCGTTGCCCAGCTTCTCGTCGGCCGCCGCTGCGGCGACGAGCGCCGCCCCGGGGAGGGTCAACGGACCATGTCCACGACGACGACGGTCGCGACGAAGAACGCCACGAGCACGGCGATGCCTCCGAGGGCGTACAAGAGCTGCAGGCGCCGGGCCTTGCGTCGGTCGTGGCGGATCATGCGGCGGTCCGGCGACGGTCGCTCCTCACCACCTGCCCCGGGCACCTGCGACGCGACCAGCACCTCGCCTGTGCCCATGGCCGACCCTCTCATCTGTTGACAGCGTACAGACCGCGCGAGCGGATGCAGCGGATCACCTCCGGCGGCACCAGGTCTTCGACCGGCAGTCCTTGCTCCAGTCGCTCACGCACCTCCGAGCTCGACACGTCCACCGTGTCGTCGGCCACGTAGACCGCCTTCCAGCCGGGGGGGAGCAGAGCGGCGCTGCGCGGGCGCGCCACCACCGCCAGGGTGACCGAAGCACGGAGGTCCTCGACACGCCGCCAGGTGCCGAGGCCGTCGACGAGGTCCGATCCGACGATGAGGTAGAGGTCGAGGCTCGCGCCTCGTCGGACCGCATCGGATCTGAGCTGGTCCACCGTGTCCGCCGTGTAGCTGGGCCCGCCGCGATCGATCTCGATCCTCGACGGCTCCGCAGCTGGCACCAGCGGCGCCATGGCCTGGACCATGGCGAAGCGGTCCTCGGCGGGGGTGACCGACCGCAGCGGGACCTTCTGCCACGGCTCGTTCGCGACGACGAGGAGGACCCGGTCCAGGTCCAGGGCCCGCACGCACGAGGTGACGACGGCGACGTGCCCGCAGTGCGGGGGGTCGAACGTGCCTCCGAGCAGGCCGACGCGCTCGGGGCGGGACCGCGGCCGGCCCCCGGTCGGCGCGAACGCGCCCTGAGCACGTGACTGACGGGGTATCGGTGCAGCGTAGACACGCGAGCACCCCCTCGCGAGGGACCTACGCTGTGCCCATGCAGACGATGCGGGCCAGGGGATCCCAAGGGGAATGGCGCACCAGCTCCTGGCGACAGCTGCCGGCCGCGCAGCAGCCCGACTGGCCGGACGCCGAGGCGCTGAAGGAGGCGGAGGCGACCCTTGCCGCGCTGCCCCCGCTGGTCATCGCCAGCGAAGCCCGCCGCCTCACCTCCGCGCTGGCCGCGGTCTCGAGAGGCGAGGCCTTTCTGCTCCAGGCGGGCGACTGCGCCGAGTCGTTCCGGGAGTTCAGTGCGGACGCGATCAGGGACAAGCTCAAGGTGATCCTGCAGATGGCGGTGACCCTCACCTACGCCGCCGGCGTGCCGGTGGTCAAGGTCGGGCGCATCGCCGGCCAGTTCGCGAAGCCCCGGACCTCCCCGGTCGAGCGAGTCGGCGGGATCGAGCTGGAGGCGTTCCGGGGGCACATGGTCAACGACGAGGCGTTCGACTCCTCTGCACGTCGCCCCGACCCCGGCCGCCTCGTGGCCGCCTACCACCAGGCGGCGGCCACGCTGAACCTGCTGCGCGCGTTCACGAAGGGCGGTTTCGCGGACCTCTCGCACGTCCACGGGTGGAACCAGGAGTTCGTCGCCTCCTCGGCCGAAGGGCGCCGCTACGAGCAGATCGCGTCCGAGATCGACCGTGCACTGCGGTTCATGGCCGCGTGCGGCATCGACCTCGTCGCCGAAGAGGGCCTGCACGCGACCGACTTCTGGACCAGCCACGAAGCGCTGATCCTCCATTACGAGGAGGCCCTCACGCGCCGGGACTCGCTCACCGGCGACTGGGTCGACACGTCCGGTCACTTCTTGTGGGTCGGGGAACGGACGCGTCAGATCGACGGGGCCCACGTCGAGTTCGTGTCGGGGGTGATCAACCCGGTGGGGGTGAAGCTCGGCCCTTCCGTGACCCCCGACGAGGTGCTCGCCCTGTGCGCGCGGCTGGATCCCGAACGCACGCCGGGGCGGTTGACGTTGATCACCCGGGTGGGGATGCACGGGGTCGCAGACGCGCTGCCACCGTTGATCGACGCCGTTCGGGAGGCGGGCCACCCCGTCGTCTGGGCGTGCGACCCGATGCACGGCAACACGTTCACCAGCGAGAACGGCCGGAAGACCAGGCGCTTCGAAGACATCGTGTCGGAGCTGCGCGAATGGTTCCGCGTGCACCGCTCGATGGGCTCGTGGCCCGGCGGCGTGCACGTGGAGCTCACCGGCGACGATGTCACCGAGTGCCTCGGCGGCGCGGAAGCGATCGTCGAGGATGACCTCGACCAGCGTTACACCACGATGTGCGATCCGCGTCTGAACGCACGGCAGTCCCTCGATCTCGCGTTCGACGTCGCGGAGCTCCTGCGGTCCTGACATCGTGCGCCCGCTGCGGGCTGCATCCGGGAGCGCGCGCCAGGAAGCCAGGGTAAGGCCGCCCGCGCGTCGAACGGCCGCGTTACACGAGGTCGGAGACGAACCGTTCGAGCTGGCGCAGGGTACGGCACTCGACGACCTTGTCGCAGTGGACGGCGTACTCGTCCACGATCGAGTCGCCTGATCCCCAGTACTGGCGTGGCTCGGGGTTCAGCCAGTAGACGTGTCGCGCCCTGCGCCGGAGCTCCTCGAGGACCCGGGCGCCCGACGCGTGGTAGTTGTTCCGGGCGTCACCGAGCACCAGCACCGTCGCGCGCGAGGTGACCTCGTCACCCCACCTGCGGTCGAACTCCTCGAGCGCGTGCCCGTAGTCGGAATGCCCGTCCAGCCACACGACGTCGGCCTCGGCGGTGATCCGGCGCACAGCGACCGAGGGGTCGTCGGCATAGTCGAAGACGTGCGTCACCTCGTCGATCCCGTCCACGAACACGAAGCTTCGGACCTTCGAGAACTGCGTGCTGATCGCGTACACGAGCTGCAGCGTGAATCGGGCAAAGGAGGCGACCGAACCGGAGACGTCCGCGATCACGAAGATCTCGGGCTTGGAGGGCCGCGGGTGGCGGAAGCGTGGCTCGACCGGCACGCCACCCGTCGAGAGCGACCGGCGGACCGTCGCGCGAAAGTCGAGCGGTCCGCGACGCCGGTGCCGCCGCTTCCGCCCGAGCCTGACTGCGAGCTTCCGGGACAGCGGGTGGAGCATGCGCTGAAGGGTCGCGAGCTCCTCGCGGCTCGCATGCATGACGTCGACGTCTTCTGGAAGTGAGCGCCGAACCGACCTCGCGAGCGCCTGCGCCCCGCGGTCGGCCACGAGAAGGCGCCTGATCTCGGCTTCGATGGCCTTGCGGAGCGCGGCGATACGTGCCCGGTACTCGTCGGCGAGGAGCCGCTCCTCGAACGCCGTCAGCTCCTTCTCCCGGCGCGCCTCATCGAGCAGGCGCTCGAGCAGTCCTTCGAGGTCGAGGTTCCGAAGCGTCCGGTAGAGGTAGTAGGTCCCTCCGACCGGTCGACCGGGCTCCATGCCGGCGTAGCGGTCGACCGCCGCCCTCGCGAGTGCAGCCGCGAGCGCACGGTCCCCCTGGCGGATCGCTTGGAGCAGCATGGCAGCGAGCTCGGCTGCGCTCATGGGCTCCGGTCCGCCACCCGCGGGCGTCGCCGCGCCATGAGCGCTCTTCTCGGGGTCAGCGGTCGCATCCCCGTCTACGACGCGGGGCGAGAAGTACACCTCGAAGGCCGTCTCGAACGCCGGCCAGTGGGCGCCGGACTTCACCAGCGTCGCCCCGAGAGCAGCCTTGAGCGCGTCCCGGTCTTCCAGCGGCACGTGGTGGACCGCCCGAGCAGCGTCCAGGTGCTCGGTCAACGAGACGGGGAGCCCCGCGCTCCGCAGCTCCCCGACGAACCCCGACAACAGCTCAAGCATCGGCGGCGAAAAGCTCCTTGGCCGCGCGCTCGATGTCCTGGCGGTACTTGAGGAGCACGTGCAGCGTCCCGCGCACGGTCGCGGCGTCGATCGAATCGATCTCGAGCACGACGAGCGTTCGGGCCCAGTCGAGCGTCTCGGCCACCGACGGGGGCTTGCGCAGTTCGAGAGAGCGGAGGGAGCGGACGATGCGAGCCGCCTGGTCCGCCAGCTCCTCTTTGATGCCGGGAACGCGCCGCAGCACGATCTCCCGTTCGAGCTCGAGCTCCGGATAGTCCATGTGGAGGTAGAGGCAGCGTCGTTTGAGCGCTTCGGACAGCTCCCGGGTGTTGTTGGACGTGAGGAACACCATCGGCACCCGCGTCGCGCGGACCGTCCCCAGCTCGGGGATGGACACCTGGTACTCCGAGAGCACCTCCAACAGGAGTGCCTCGGTCTCGAGCTCCACGCGGTCGATCTCGTCGACGAGCAGCACGGTGGGCTCGTCGCTCCGGATCGCCTCGAGGAGCGGGCGCGTGAGCAGGAACTCCTCCGAGAAGATGTCCGCCTCGAGCTCCTGCCAGGAGGGGGCTGACGGCTCCGCTTGGATGCGGAGCAGCTGCTTGCGGTAGTTCCACTCGTACAGCGCCTTCGCCTCGTCGAGCCCCTCGTAGCACTGGAGCCGTATGAGGCGGCTCCCGGTCATCTCCGCCACCGATTTCGCGAGCTGCGTCTTTCCGGTTCCGGCGGGTCCCTCGACGAGCACCGGCTTGTGGAGCCGGTCCGAGAGGTAGACGACGCCGGCGACGCGTTCGTCCGCGACGTAGTCGACGCTCCCGAGGCTCTCACGCACCTCGTGGATCGAGCCGAGCGTGGTGCCTGTGCAGGGAGTCCCTCGCGTCATCGCCGGACATGCCCGTCGCCGCGCACGACCCACTTCACGCAGGTGAGCTCGCGCGGACCCATCGGGCCCCGTGCGTGCAGCTTCTGAGTGGAGATGCCGACTTCCGCGCCGAGGCCCAGCTCGCCGCCGTCGACGAAGCGGGTCGACGCGTTCACGAGCACCGCCGCGGCGTCGACCTCGCGGACGAACCGGTCCGCCGACGCGACGTCCCGGGTGATGATGGCCTCGGAGTGCCCCGAGCCGTATCGTGCGACGTGGTCGATCGCGGCGTCGAGATCGTCCACGACGGCGACCGCGAGCTTCAGCGCGAGGAACTCCGTCGCGAAGTCCTCCTCGGTCGCCGTGCCCGCGCCCGGCAGGTAGGCGCGACCACGCTCGTCGGCCACGAGCTCCACCTCCGCGAGCGAGCGAGCGAGGCGCGGGAGCAGGCCGGGGGCCGCGTCCGCGTGGACCAGGAGCGTCTCTGCGGCGTTGCACACCCCGGGGCGCTGGGTCTTCGCGTTCACCACGATGTCCTCGGCCATGTCGAGGTCCGCGGAGGCGTCGACGTACACGTGGCAGTTCCCGTCGCCGTCGAGGACGTAGGGGACGGTGGCGTGCTCGACCAGCGATGCGATCAGCGCCTTGCCGCCCCGGGGCACGAGGCAGTCGACCAGGCCGCGGAGCCGCATGAAGGCGACCGCCGTCTCGTGGCTGGCGTCCTCCACGAGCGCGACCGCGTCCTCGGGGAGGCCTGCCTTCGCCAACGCCCGGCGGAGCACGGTCACGACCGCACGATTCGATGTGAGCGCCGAGGACGAGCCGCGGAGGAACGCCGCGTTCCCGGCCTTCACGCACAACCCCGCGGCGTCGCTCGTGACGTTGGGTCTGTTCTCGTAGATGATCCCCACGACGCCGAGCGGCACACGCACCCGTTCGACCCGCAGCCCGTTCGGGCGAACCCACCCGTCGACCACCTCGCCGACCGGGTCGGGCAACGCGGCAACCGCTCGAAGCCCGTCTGCCATCTGCCCGAGCCGGCGATCTGTGAGCCGGAGCCGGTCGAGCGCAGCCGCTCCCAGGCCCTCCCCCTGGGCGCGCCCGAGGTCGGCTCGGTTGGCCTCGAGGACGGCCGCTGCGTCACCCTGCAGCAGGTCGGCCGCAGCACGCAGGAACTCGTCTCGCACGCCCGACGGGGCGCGCGCAACCTCCCGTGACGCCGCGCGTGCTCGGCGCGCCAGGACTTCGAGATCGGCTATTCCCACCACGCCAGACTACCGGCGGCTCGGTGGGGCCCACGGCGTCAGGACCCGCTCATGCAAGCACGACGAGGTCGTCGCGGTGCACGGCGACGGGGGACAGCTCATCGGGGAGCTCCTCGCTCCGGCGACCCATCCACTCGTCCGCCCGCTCCGAGGAGTAGCGCACGAGCCCCTTTGCGAACACGGCGCCGTCGACGCCCGCGATCTCGACCGCGTCGTCAGGTTCGAATCGCCCGCGGCAGGTCAGGACGCCCGCCGGCAGCAGCGAGCGACCACTCTCGAGGAGCGCGCGGCGGGCGCCCTCGTCGACGACGAGGACCCCTCGGGCCCCCAACGCGTACGCGATCCAGAGCTTGCGCGCCGGCATCCGCTCCGGCTTCGGCCGGACGACCGTGCCCACGCCGCGCTCGCCCTCGAGCGCGCCCGCGAGCACGCCGGGCCGCCGCCCGTCGGCGATCACGGTCATGACCCCCGACCGGCTGGCCATCCGCGCCGCCGCGAGCTTCGACGCCATCCCGCCGCTCCCGACCGAGCCCGGACCACCTGCGACGTCCATCAGGCGCTGGTCGATCTCCTTCACCTCTTCGATGAGGGAGCCGCTGTCGCCGTGCCGCGGGTCAGCGCTCAGAAGACCCGGGGTGTCGGTGAGCAGGACGAGCAGGTCCGCTCCGGCGAGGTTGGCGACCAGCGCGGCGAGGCGGTCGTTGTCGCCGAAACGGATCTCCTCGTCGGCGACCGCGTCGTTCTCGTTCACCACGGGCAGCACGCCGAGCTCCCAGAGGTGCTGCAAGGTCGTGCGGGCATGCAGGTACTGGCGGCGATGCCCGAAGTCGAGAGGGGCGAGGAGCACCTGGCCAGCCAGGAGGCCCTCGGCGCCGAGCCCGTCCTGCCAGGCGCGCATGAGCCGTTGCTGACCCACTGCCGAGAGCGCCTGGAGGATTGCGGGGTCCGATGGCCGCGGCCCGGGCCGCCCCAGGGCCGCCCACCCGCAGACGATGGCGCCCGAGGTGACCACCACGACACGGTGCCCTGCCCGCGCGAGCGCCGCGATCTCACGCGCCAGCTGCCCGACGGTGGCCCCGTCGACCTCGCCGCTCCTGGTCGTGACCGTCGACGACCCGACCTTCACGACGACGGTCCGCGTGGGTGCGGTCATGCCAACCGAGGGTACAAGAGGCGAAGACACCGGTTGCCGGGCTCACCTGCGCCGCCGTCTCCTCGCCGCGCGCCGCGTCGCCGGCCGGAGCCGCCGATGGTCACCTCACGTCGCGTCCTCGGCGTCGTCTGGCACCTCGAGCATCGCCGCGCTCTTCGGAGAGCTCGACCGGCTGGTCCCTGAACCAGGTGAAGGACAGCAGACCGACCGTCACCTCGTCGCCGTCGTGCGCGCCGGCCCGAACGAGCGCCCTGTCGACCCCCAGCCGCCGCAGGCGCCGCACAGCCTCTGCGAGCGCGGCGTCGTCGGTGAGGTCGGAGAAGTTCACCGCTCGTCTGGCGTCGCGCCCCGCGACGTGCCAGGCGTGCTGCGCGGTCCTCTCGACGAACAATCCCTCGGGGACCGGGCGGTGGACCACGAACGCGCCGGTACCCGCCGGCGCTGCACCCGAGGGGTGCGCGTCGTCCTCCGTGGGCGCCGCTGCGCCCCACCCGACCTCGGACGCCGCCTCGTCCGGCTTCGCGACGCGAGCAGCCGCGACGAGTGCTGCCATGCGTCGCACCAGCTCTTGGACGCCTCGTCCGGTGACCGCGGAGATCTCGAGATCGAGCTCGGCGTCGGACCCCGCGTGCGCGCCGGCGACGTCGACCTTCGACCCCACCACGAGGCGCGGTCGCTCGAGGAGGTGCCGGTCGTACCGGCCGAGCTCGCCGAGGACGATCTCGAGCTGATCGGCGGCGGAGGTCCCCGTCGCGGACGCCAGATCCACGAGCACCACGAGCACGCGAGCGCGTTCGGTGTGACGGAGGAAGCGGTGGCCGAGTCCCCGGCCCTCCGCCGCACCCTCCACGAGTCCGGGCACGTCGGCCACGACGAGCTCCGTCTCGTCACCCGGTCTTCCGACACGCACGATCCCGAGGTGCGGCTGCAGCGTCGTGAACGGATAGTCGGCGATCTTCGGACGCGCGGAGGAGATGGCGGAGACGAGCGTCGACTTGCCGGCGTTCGGGAACCCGACCACCGCGACATCCGCGACCAGCTTCAGCTCGAGCCTGAGCCAGCGCTCCTCTCCGTGCTCTCCCTGCTCGGCGAAGGCGGGCGCCCGCCGGGTGTTCGACAAGAACCGTGCGTTCCCGCGCCCCCCCTGTCCACCCTCGGCTGCGAGCCAACGGTCTCCCGGCGCGGACAGATCATGCAGGACGGATCCGTCCGGGTCCGCCACGACGGTACCCACCGGAACAGGGACGGCCAGATCGGCGCCGCGACGGCCGTGACGGCGCTTGCCCGAGCCGTGGGCGCCGTCGGCCGCCCGGCGGAACGGGTGGTCCTTGAAGCCGAGCAACGATGCCTGGTTCAGGTCCGCCACGAGCCAGACGTCGCCGCCGTGCCCGCCGTCGCCGCCGTCGGGGCCGCCACGAGAGACGTGAGCCTCTCGGCGGAACGAGACTGCGCCAGCGCCGCCGTCGCCCGCTCTCGCATGAAGCTGCGCCTCGTCGACGAACCCGGACATGCCCGTGGATCCTAGGAGTTGCACGCCCAGCCGCTGGGCGGCCCTGCTCCACCGTTGCAGCGGCTCGACTCGGGCCCCGGCTGGGCTCAGGCCCCGGCGAGCCGCCGTGCGCGAGTGGCGACCTCCCTGCGGGCTCGCGGCTCGTCGACGTTGCGACATACACCGCTTTCGACGCGGTGGCGGCCCGCGACCCAGACGTCGGTGACCAGGCGGCTCGAGGCCGCCCAGACCAAGAGCGCCAGGATCTCTCCATCGCGTCGGGCCGGGACGAACGCGGCATCGTCGAACTCCAGCCGCACGAAGTCGGCGAGCCGGCCAGCTGCGAGCACCCCGCAGTCGAGGCCGAGCACAGCCGCTCCGCCGCTCGTGGCGAGCCTCAACGCTTCGATGGTCCCCAGCGCGGATGCATCGCATGCGACCGCACGTGCGAGCAGGGGGGAGAGCCTGAGCTCTTCCCAGAGGTCGAGGTTGCCGTTGGAGGCAGGGCCGTCGGTGCCGATCCCCACTCTCAGACCTCGGGCGAGCATCGCGGGGACTCGCGCGATGCCACTCCCCAGCTTGGCGTTGCTCTGAGGACAGTGCGCGACCGCCACGTCGTGCCGCGCGAAGAGGTCGAGCTCGGCGTCCTCGAGCCACACTGCGTGGGCGGCGAGAACCCTGCAATCGAGGATGCCCGTTCGCGCGAAGAGCTCCGGCGCACCACACCCATGACGCTTGCGGACCACTTCGTCTTCGGCACGGGACTCCGCGACGTGCACGTGAACGAGGGCGTCGAGCTCCGTCGCGACCTTTGCGACGGCGGTCAGCCCGTCAGACGGCAGCGTGTAGGCGGCGTGGGGGCCGAGGCCCACACACACGCGTTCGTTCCGACCGTCAAGATCTTCGTGGAGCTGGGCCGCGTCCTCCAAGAGCCGCTGCCAGGTCGCTCCGGGCCCCGCCCCGGGAAGGTCGAAGATGCCGGGGGTCACGACGCAACGGATGCCGGCCCCCAGTGCGGCGTCGGCGACGGCACGCGAATGGAGGTACATCTCACAGGTGGTGGTGACGCCGGCACGCAAAAGCTCTGCGCAGCCCAGCTGCATCCCCCACCACACGTCGTCGGGCGTGAGGCGCGCCTCTTTCGGCCAGATCGCCTCCGAGAGCCATCTGGCGAGAGGCAATTCGTCTCCTGCGCCACGGAGGAGCGTCATCGAAGAGTGCCCGTGCGCGTTGACGAGCCCGGGCATGAGGAGCCCACCGACCCGGCGCTCGGGCAGATCGGTCGCCGGAGCGACCGTCGCCTCTCCCACCCACTCGATCCGCCCGCCGACGACGTCGAGGACGCCAGGCCGGTACACGTGGCAATCCTCGTCCATGGTCGCCACGACGTCGGCGACATACCGAGCACCAGCGGGTGCGCCGACACCGCCGGACCGAGGAGCCGTACGGTCCGCCGGTGTCACACGTTCTGCTGGAGCGTCGTCACGTAGAGGCGGCGGGAGAGGTCGGCGCCGATCGCCACCTTCGCACCTCCCGTATCGAGCATCAGGGTGCCGTCCGGCGCGCGGGACACCACGGTCGCGGTCGTGCCAGGCACGAACCGGTGGTCGTCGAGGTAGACGAGTGCGTCCATGTCCATCTCGACGTCCTCGGTGATGCGCTCGAGACGGACGCGGTCGCCCGCCCCCGCGTCGGCGAGAGCACGCTGGGCGGCATCGGGGAGGCGAGCCCGGGCGCCGGGGATCGGGTTGCCGTGGGGGCACGTCGCGGGGTCGCCCAGCAACTGTACGAGCCGGGCTTCCACGTCGTCGGAGATCACGTGCTCCCACCGGCCGGCCTCTCGGTGGAGCTTCGACCACTCGAGTCCGATCACGTCGGAGAGGAGGCGCTCGGCGAGCCGGTGCTTCCGAACGACCTTTTCCGCGAGCCGGGAACCCTTGTCCGTGAGCTCCACCACGCGGCCCGCCCTGCGTACGTAGCCGTCCTCGACGAGCCGGTCGAGCATCTCGGAGACCGACGGCGCGGAGCGTCCGAGACGCTCGGCGATACGCGCCTGGATGGGCAGAGTCCCCTCCTCCTTCAGGTAGTGGACCGTTTGGAGGTACTCCTCGACCGGAGGGTGGTAGCCGTCGTCCATCGTCGAATGCGTCACTCGGGTCGAGCCTATCGAGGGCGTTCCCACCGGCGGGCCCGCCGTGTGTTGCCGCGGGAACGCCGCGGGTTGCCGCGTCGGGCACCGTCGCCCGGAAGGCGCTTGGACCGCGCGGTCGGCGAGATGAGGGACTTTGCTTGGCTAGCATCTGCGGCGGTGCCCACCACGAGCCCTGGCGCGCCCGGCGCCAACCCCTTCGATCAGGCGCGCATTGCGGCGCGCGAGCTCGGGCGGATGACCGGCGCCGCTCACCACGACGTCCTCGTCGTGCTGGGCACCGGGCTCATCAGCGCGGCCGACCACCTCGGAGCTGGGGGCGCACCGATCGACCTCACCTCGCTGCCGTGGTTCGCCCGCTTCACTGGGCCCGGCCACCGTCCTGAGGCGTGGTCGGTGGACCTGGAGGGGAAGCGGACGCTCATCGTGGCCGGACGCCTCCATCTCTACGAAGGCAGGTCCCCGGCCGAAGTCGTCCATCCGGTGCGCACCGCGATCGCTGCGGGGGCGAGGACCGTCGTGCTCACCTGCAGCGCAGGTGCCGTGAACCCGAGCCTTTCGCTCGGGGACGTCGTCGCGATCCGCGACCACCTGAACCTGACCGGAACGTCGCCGCTCGCGGGAACGACGACCGACAGCGAGAGGCCCCGCCACGTCGACATGACCGACGCCTGGTCGCCACACCTTCGCGCGCTCGCCCGCTCGGTCGCCTCCATCGAAGAGGGCGTGTACGCCCAGATGCCGGGACCGCAGCTCGAGACGCCCGCCGAGATCCGGATGCTCGCGGCGCTCGGTGCCGATCTCGTGGGCATGTCGACGGTTCCCGAGGCCATTGCCGCGCGCCACCTCGGGGCGGACGTGCTCGGTCTCGCGGTCGTCACCAACGCCGCGGCGGGTCCCCGTGCAGGACCGCTCGACGTGGACGAGGTGGTTCGGGTCGCGAGCGGCTCGGCGCCCGCGGTCGCGAAGGTGGTCGCCGGAGTCGTTCGCTCGATCGACCCTGTAGGAGCGCCGGGGACAGTGCGTCGCGAGGCTCGACCCGCGGTCTCTGGGGGTGATGAGGCGGAGACTGCGCCCCGGTAGGCAGCTCCAAGGAAGCGCCGCTCGCCGCCGCTCGCTCTTCGCCCGCCAATGCCGCGGCCAGCCGGTCGGGCACGCGGCCGCGGTCAGCCGGGCACGCGGCCGCTGTCAGCCGGGCAGCACGTCGACGAGCTTGCGGTCCTTGCGGGTGGCGAACTTGACGACCCCGTCCACGGTCGCGAACAACGTGTCGTCTCCTCCACGCCCGACGTTCACCCCGGGATGGAACCGGGTGCCGCGCTGGCGGACGATGATCGCTCCTGCGCGCACCGTCGTCCCGTCGAACACTTTCACGCCGAGACGTTGCGCGTTCGAGTCGCGGCCGTTGCGCGTCGAGCCTCCTCCTTTGGTCTTCGACATCGGTCCTCCTCGTGCTCCTCGAACTCAGCGGGTCGCGATGGAGACGATCTCCACCGTCGAGTAGCGCTGGCGGTGCCCCCAACGGCGCCGCTGGTTGGTCTTCGCCTTGTAGGTCATGGCGTTGATCTTCGGACCGAGCTCCTCGCCCACCACTCTGCCGGTAACCGTCACGCCGGCGAGCTGGTCCGCGCCGGCCCGGACGGACCCTCCGTCATCGACGAAGAGGACCGGCTCCAATACGACCTCCGCCCCCACGGGCTGTCCGAGGCGCTCCAGGCGGATGCGCTGCCCCTCGGCGACGCGCTCCTGTTTGCCTCCGCTGCGGATCACGGCGTACATGGGAACGAGAGTGTACTCCAGCGCAGTCAGAGAACCGACGCGTCGAGAACGATGCCCCGACCGTGGCAGACCTGGCACTCGGAGGAGACCGACTCGATGAGGCCTTCGGAGATCCGCTTTCGGGTCATCTCGACGAGTCCGAGCTCGGAGATGTCGAAGACCTGGGTCCTCGTCTTGTCCCGGGCCAGCGCGGCCCGGAGCGCCGCAGCGACCTTCTCGCGGTTCTCCTTGAGCTCCATGTCGATGAAATCGATGACGATGATGCCGCCGATGTCCCGGAGCCGGAGCTGGCGAGCCACTTCATCTGCGGCTTCCAGGTTGTTGCGGAAGACGGTCTCTTCAAGGCTGCTCTTCCCGACGTTCTTCCCGGTGTTGACGTCGATCACGGTCAGTGCCTCGGTGCGCTCGATGATCAGGGATCCCCCAGAGGGCAGCCACACCTTCCGGTCGAGCGCCTTGTGCAGCTGCTCGTGCACGTGGTAGCGGTCGAAGAGCGACTGACCTTCGGCCCGCGCGTCGAAGAGCTCGACCCGGTCCGCAAGGTCCGGGCTGACCATCTCCACGTAGCCGCGCACCTGGTCGAACAAGATCGGGTCGTCGATGATCACCCCGCGGTACTCGCTGTTCAGCTCCTCACGCAGGATCCGGACCGCCAGCTCGGGCTCGCTGTACAAGAGGCCTGGCCCGGTCAAACGCGCGGCAGCTCGTTCGATCGAAGCCCACTGCTGGAGCAGCCCCGCGACGTCGCGGCGCAGCTCGTCCTCTGTGGCGCCCTCTGCCGCCGTCCGGACGATCAAGCCGTGGCCAGAGGGACGGACTGCATCCACGATCTTGCGCAGTCGACGCCTCTCGTTGTCCCCAAGCCTCTTGGAGATCCCGACGGCGTCGCTGTTCGGGACGAAGACGGCGAACCGCCCCGGGAGGGACACCTCCTGGGTCAACCGAGCTCCCTTCGCCCCGATCGGGTTCTTCGTCACCTGGCACAGGATCAGCTGGCCCGGCCGGAGGACCTCCTCGATCCTGGGTTCGGGGCCGCGGCCACCGGAGTCGACGTCGTCGGTGTCATAGCGGACGTCGCCGCGGTAGAGCACGGCGTTCTTCGGAATTCCGATGTCGACGAACGCGGCCTCCATACCAGGAAGCACGTTCTGGACCCGACCTACATAGATGTTCCCGTCGATCTGCGTCGTCTCGTCCTGGGCGTGCGACACGAAGTGCTGGACCAGCGACCGGCCTTCGAGGACCGCGATCTGGGAGATACCAGGCTGGACGTGGACACAGATCAGATAACGGCCGGTTGAGCGGCCCTTGCGCTCCCTCCCGCCTCGGCGGCGGCGTCGCTTCGACGGTGCCGCGGCAGCGTCGTCCGCGACCGCACCTGCCCCTTCGGCCTCGCCCGCGAAAGGCTTCGGAGAGGCGGAAAGCGGCGCGACGAGTGGTCGTACGACGGGTGCGGGCCTCGTGTCACCGATCCGTGGCCGCGCAGGAGCGGGCGCCGACGCCTCCCGCAGCGATTCTGCTTCGCGATGATCTGGGCCGTCACCCGGCCCGCGGACCGACCGAACCGGCTCGTCCCTCGCCGGTGCCGCGTCGCCAACCACCGGGGGGGCCGTCGCGGCCCACCCGTTCTCCAGCTCTTCCATGAGGGAGATCCCTCCTTCGACGTGTCGTGTCGCCCGCCCTTCGGCGGTGCGGGGCGACGGCACCGGACTCGCGGCCGCAGGCGACCAGCGGCTCCGCCCGGGCGCCGTCGCGCTCGATCCATTGATGCATCCGGCAGGCCCGTGTGAGCCGCACGCCGGGGCAACGTGCCTCCAGGAGCCCCCTCCGTCGCACACCGCGTGGCCAGGCAGCGAGCTCCGCATCGAGCCAGGTACTGTCACCGTGGGTCAGCTCGTCGGGCACGCAGTCGGCGTGAGGGAAGACCGCCGGGGCCAGCACTTCGGTTCGCAGGTCGTCAGGTGCAGGTCGCCCATCGCGCTCCCGCTCGACCTGGGCAGTCGGTACGGCAAGCAGCCGCTCGACCCGCGACGCCAGCTTCTCTGCTGCCAAACCGAGCACCTCCAGCTCCCAGCTGCCCGATGTTACCTCCTGCTGGACCGCCCCAGACCGTTTCGGGAGCGGCGCGATCGCAAGGGCGTCGAGCCCCCGCCGGAAGGGAGCCCCAGGACGAGCTCCTCGCTGAGGCCCTGGTCGCCGTCCGCTGAGGAGTTCGACCTCGAGCGCCTCCTTCCACCGCCGGAGGTCGAACCGTTCGGACCATTGCGGGAAGGTGCATGGCGCCGCTCGCCGCCGACGCGTCATGCCGGCACCTGCACGTGGAGATTGAGCGGCTCGATCCGCGGCCAGAGTGGCTGAAGCGGGTCAAGGTCCTCAAAAGTCTACGGGGGGCCCCACTCGCTCCTTGGAGAGTGCCGGCGCTCGCGCACGGTCTGCACGCGACGTGGCACGACCGTGGAGCCCGAGACACCGACTTGACGCGATGTCAGCACGGTCGTGGTCGTGGTCGGCGGCGGGGCGGTCGTGGTCGTGGTCGTGGTCGGCGGCGGGGCGGTCGTGGTCGTGGTCGTGGTCGGCGGCGGGGCGGTCGTGGTCGTGGTCGTGGTCGGGG